>NZ_WQGD01000002.1:0-385769 GCF_013034475.1 Ruegeria sp. HKCCA6837 | reverse complement strand
AATCAACCAACTTACCTCCCAACTCAACATGCAACGAATACAAGGGAGTGCGTTTCGGTGAAGTCATTGCGGATACCTTTTCCTACCTATGGGTCGGTGCGCATCCCAACAGTCTGCAACAAGCAGTGAGGATTGCAACGATTCCAGACAGCCTACGCCCGACGCACCGTTCCTGGGAACGCTCTGCATACGGATGTATGCACATAAATGTTCCTATAGGAAACTTTTTTCCCTTAAGCAACACGCCTTGTTTGAAACTCAGAGGCTCGAAACGTTTTCTGCCGGAATTGTTTCAGTCTACTTGACCGCAAGAAACAGAAAAAACAGTATTTTACCCTCACTTTTTGCTATTGTCCCCCAAGTGACTGAACAGCGGCGTCAAGCACGCTCAGGCCCGCAAGCAGGTCGTTTTCGGCGGTGTCTTCAGCGAAATCGTGACTGATTCCGTTGATCGACGGCACAAACAGCATGGCAACCGGCATTAGGCGCGACACGTTTGTTGCGTCATGCAACGCGCCCGAGGGCATCCGGCGCCATTTCCCCGGAGCAACCTGTTGCGCGCCACCTTCCAACGCATCCTGCAATGCCTTGTCCATGGCCACAGGTTCAAGCCCCAGCATCGGGCCATACTCCAGCGCCATCGCCTGTTCATCGGCTACCTCTTGTGCTGTCGCGCGAATGATCTCTTCCATCCGGACGAGGCGCTCCGCATCGCCATCCCGCCATTGCATCGAAAACCGAACCCGACCCGGAACTATGGATGAGGCATTGGGGTACACGTCAACACGTCCGATGGTCCAGACGGTCTGAGGCGTCACCACATTTCGGAAACGTTCATTGAGACGCGTGTTGAAAAGGGACAGCGCCTGAAACGCGTCGCGGCGCAGGTGCATCGGTGTGGTGCCTGCGTGGTTCTGCTGACCCGCATACGAGATCGACATGTCGCGGATGCCGACAATATCGGTGACGACACCGATCTGATCTTTGGCCGCGTCCAGGGATGGGCCCTGTTCAATGTGCATCTCGATAAATCCGTTGAACCGGACCGGGTCGACAAATTCACCAGAAAGTTCGGACATTGAGGACCGCGCGGCACCAAAACTGACACCCCTGCCATCCGTCAACCCATCCGCCCGTTCCAATGGCAGGCCACCGGACCATACGGCTGAGCCTGTGGTCACGCCGAACCGACCTTCTTCGTCCTGAAAGCTGACGACCGAGATGGGCCGATCACTTGAACGCGCGATTTCCAGTGCTGCAATGACGCCAAGCGCTCCGTCCAGCCAACCGCCCTCGGGCTGACTGTCGGAATGCGATCCCATCAACAGCGACGGACCTTCGGCCAACCCAAACAAGTTTCCGACCGGATCGAAATGCGGTGTCAGCCCCGCGTCAGAAATGCGTTCGGCAAGCCATTTGCGCGCTTGGATGTCTGCTTGGGAATAGGCCGGTCGGATCACACCCTTGCCTACACCCGAGGCCCCGAATTCACGCAGCTTGTGCAAATCCGCCAAGAACCGTTCGTGATTGACCGACATGACACCTCCAAGTTTTCCTTGGGCAGACCATAGCCACAAACCGGAACACAGCCAGGAATTTTTCAACCGCACATGAAACCCCTCTGGTCCCGGGGTAGAACCTGCCCTAAGACGTCTGCGCAAGAGGGACCGACATGTCACATATCACATTGGTGCGTCACGGGCAGGCCAATACCGCAGCGCGCGACGAAGTAAGCTATGACAAGCTCAGCGAGTTGGGGCATCAGCAAGCCCGTTGGCTGGGCGCGCATCTGCGCGACACACGCAGCCACTATACCCGCGTTTATTGCGGCACTCTGACTCGCCATGCAGAAACCGCCCAAAGCATGGGGCTGTCTAACCCGATCCGTGATGCACGATTGAACGAGATTGAATATTTCACCCTGGCACAACTGCTCGAAGAACAGCACGGGGTTGCGATCCCCACGGACCGCGAGGGTTTTGTCGAACATCTGCCCCAAACCTTTGCCGCTTGGGCCAATGGCGACATCAGGAACGCACCCGAAACCTTCGAAGCGTTCGAAACGCGTGTTCGTGATGCGCTGAGTGAAATCGGAACCGAAGGCGGACCCGCCATTGTTGTCACCTCGGGCGGGTTGATCTCGATGGTGGTGCGGCAGGCGATGGGGTTGGACATCCCGTCGATGGCACGTGTGGCCCTTGCCATCATGAACACGTCAATGCATCGTCTGCATCCGATTGGGGCGCAACTGAGCCCGGTTCTTTTCAATGCCGTTCCGCATCTTGAGGCACCCGACCGGCAGTTCGCGCAGACCCACCTGTAACCAGATCGGAGATACCCCATGCAGCTTTATTATGCCCCTCGAACGATCTCGGTCGCTGTTGCGATTGCTCTGGAAGAGGCCGGCTTGGAGTATGAGGCGATCAAACTGGACTTTGCCGGGGGCGAGCAGACGAAACCGGCTTACAGGCAGATTAACCCCAAGGGGCGGGTGCCGGCGCTGGTTGTTGATGGCGGTATCCTGACCGAAACCGGAGCGCTGCTGGAGTATGTCGCTGCCCAAGCACCTGCCGCAGGCTTGGTTCCCGCTGATCCGGTCATGGCCGCGCGAATGCGTGAGGTGATGTTCTATCTTGCTTCAACCATGCACGTGAACCACGCGCACAAGATGCGCGGAGCGCGATGGGCGGACAAGAAGCCAAGCTGGAAAGACATGAAGGATAAGGTCCCACAGACCATGACAGCATCCTGCGAATACATCTGTTCAAACGGCCTGCGTGGGCCGTTTGTTCTGGGTGAGGCATTTTCGCTGGCAGATGCCTATCTTTATGTGGTTTGCAGCTGGCTGGAAGGCGACGGCGTCGATGTCAAGGCCTTCCCCAAAATTCTCGCCTTCCGCGAGGCGATGGAGGCGCGGCCTTCAGTTCAGGCGGTACATGCCGCCGGAATGCTCTGACAAAAGGAAATACGATGACACATCTCTGGGTCCGGGCAGAACAGCGTCCGAACGAGGAACGGGTTGGGCTGACCCCCGAAGGTGCCGCGGCGTTGATCGCGGCTGGCATCCGCGTGACGGTCGAGGAAAGCCACGTCCGCGCCATTCCAATCGACGGCTACAAGGACGCTGGCTGCGAGATCGCTGCGGAAAACTCCTGGCCTGACGCTCCGGCGGACGCGATCATTTTCGGCCTCAAAGAGTTGCCTGAAGATGGCACGCCCCTGCCCCACCGCCACATCATGTTCGGACATGCCTACAAGGGCCAGCATTCCGGCCGCGCTTTGCTGGAACGGTTCAAGGCCGGGGGCGGCACGCTGTATGATCTTGAGTATCTGGTGGATGAAGACGGTCGTCGGGTTGCGGCCTTTGGCTATTGGGCCGGCTATGCGGGCGCGGCAGTGACGCTCAAAGCATGGGCCGCGCAGCAGCGGGGCGACCAATGTCCGCCTGTTGGGGTTTATGCCGGTAAGGACAAGCTTAATGCCGATTTGCTGGCCGAACTGGACGCCACAGGGGCCAAACGACCAAGCGCCATTGTCATCGGGGCCTTGGGCCGCGTTGGCACTGGTGCTGCCGATCTGTGCGAAGCAATGGGTGTCGCTGTCACCAAATGGGATATGGCCGAGACCGCCAGCGGCGGGCCGTTCTCGGAAATCCTGGACCATGACCTGTTCCTGAATTGCATCTTCGCGCGGCCGGGTACGCCGGTCTTTGTTCCGCGTGAGGCGCTGACCGCATCACGCAAGCTGACTGCCATTGGCGACGTCGCCTGCGACCCGGACAGCGATTACAATCCGGTGCCGGTCTACGACCGCGCAACCACATGGGAGGCCCCAGTGCTGCGCGTGGCCGATGATCCGGTGATGGACGTCATGGCCATCGACAACCTGCCGTCGATGCTGCCGGTCGAAAGCTCGGAAGACTACGCCGCGCAACTGCTGCCGTCTCTGCTGACACTGACCGATCTGGACAGCGGCGTCTGGGGTCGGGCAGAAGCAACCTACAAAACGCATATTGAAGGACTCTGAACGATGACGATTCACTGGTGTGGCACCGGCCTGTCGGCCATCCCCGGCCTGCGCCGCCTGATCGAGGGCGGGCACAAGGTCACTGTCTGGAACCGAACCATCGAAAAGGCCCAAGCCGAGGTCGGCGACCTGACCGACGATATCCGGGCGTTCGACATCGAAGCACTTGCCAAGGTGCTGGGCAAAGGCGATGTGATCGTCTCGATGCTGCCGGGCGACTGGCATGTTCCGCTGGCAGAATTGGCGATCTCGAAACAGGCCAACTTCGTCTCATCTTCGTACATCGCGCCCGAGATGCGTGCGCTGGACGACAAGGCGCGCGAGGCCGGTGTGATTCTGGTAAACGAAGTCGGGCTGGACCCGGGCATCGACCACCTGATGGCTCATGCGTTGGTCGACGACTATCGCGCCTCAGATGTGTTCGATCCTGAAAACCACCTGAGCTTTATTTCTTATTGCGGCGGGATCCCGAAAACGCCCAACCCGTTCCGCTACAAGTTCAGCTGGTCGCCTCTGGGCGTGCTCAAGGCACTGCGGTCGCCCTCGAAGTCGATCCGCGACTATGCCCCGCTGGATGTTGCACGCCCATGGGATGCCATCAGCAGCTATATCGCGCCGCTGCCCACACCGGAGAGCTTCGAGGTTTACCCCAACCGCGACTCGATCCCCTTCATGGCGCAATACCATTTCGAGGATCACTGGCCGGTCAAGGAATTCGTCCGCGGCACCCTGCGCCTGAACGGCTGGGCCGACGCGTGGTCGGATGTGTTCACCGAGATCGAAACTCTTTCCGGGCCCGAAGGTGACGCTCGCCTGAAAGAGATGTCGGATCAGTTCTGGGACGAAAACGCCTATGATGAGGGCGAACCAGACCGCGTTGTGCTGTGCGTTGGCCTAAAGGCCGAGAAGAACGGTATTGAGGTCTGGAACAAGACCTATGTCATGGATGCCTGGGGCGATGCGCGCGGCACCGCCATGGCGCGTCTGGTGTCGATCCCGGTCTCACTGGCAATCGAGGCGGTCCTGAACCGAGCAATCCCGGCAGGGGTTCACGCAGCGCCCAGCGATCCGAAACTTGTGCAGGATTGGATGAGTGAGATCGATACGCTGGCACAACATTTGCAGATCGTTGATCACTTGGCCTGATTGAAAAGTGAAAGCCATCCCAGTTTTGCTGGAATGGCTTTCATAGTTCTTGGCTAAGCATGACTTGCGTTCCCTTTCGGGCTTTCAGATGTACCGCTCAATCGTGTCTTCGATGTCGCTTCGATTGATGCCGAGCTCGGACAATTGTTGATCGCTCAAAGCGTTCAGATGCTGGGCCGCCCGGACAATGTCCGGGCTGATGGCACGGATGCGCATGGCACGGTCGAATAGCAGCAATGCACTAGCAGCCGGGGCCGGTTGATTGGTGGGCGGGATAACGTCAAACATATTGATAACCTCACTAACAATGAACTGGGGATGATTTAACTCAGGGGTTTTTCACCATCATTGCCGGTAGGGTTTGTTGTGATAAACACTCTCGTACGCGCATCGATTGATCTGGTCCCGCTGGACACCGATATCGGCAAGTTGTTGATCATCCAGCTTCTCAAGATCGCGCACAGTTTTTGCAAGAATTCGGCGACGGAAGTGCTCGACCTTTTTGTCGGCGTACTTCGAAAACAGACCATCAAGAAGGCCGTTCTGGGTGTTTACTGCTTGGGTATGTACCATGTCTTTGTCCTCCTAAACTTGATTTGCGTTGTCTTGGTGAAATCAAACTTGGGGACGCCGCCTTAACGTTATCAAAGCGCATCATTAAGGTTTGTTTAAGTCTGGGTCAGAGAAAGCACGTGGAGGATGAGTTATGCCGAGGCGTGTCCGCAATTTACGCCAGCAAAGTGTATCTCAGTAATAGATAAAGCCCAGATGGCGGCCAAACCGCCATCCTCGTATTTGGTGTGGAAAACGAACTACATCAGGTCGTTCTCAATATCCTCAGCCGAAATGCCCAAAGCATCCAACCCGTTCTCCAAGTGATCCGACAAGTGTGGGGTTCCAATCAGATAGTCGGCACAGGGGGTCGAAGCTTCGGACTTGGCGGTGGCGATGGCTTCGGCCAAATCCTCGGCGAAAAAGCTTTCGCGGCCGATCCACATGATGGCGACCAGCTCGGCCTGTTCGTCTTCGCCCATGCGGTCGATGAACGCCCGCAGCTCGCCCTCGGCCCGGTTCAGTTCGCGGCCCATCATGGCCACCTGGGCAACTTTCCTTGCCGAAATTTCCAACATGTCTTCAGCTCCTGTTGTTCGCGGTTGTCAAACCATCACAATCATCGACAGGGGCCTGAGTCTTTGATCTTACGCAAACTGGGGGTCAGTCACGCACACGCGACATTGGCTGGTCTGGTACAGGCTGGGATCGAAACGGGCGAAAGGTTGCCTTTTTAAGCCACAGTTTGAACGCTTGCCAAACAATCAGAGTAAATGTCCGCCGGGCCCCAAACGGACGCCGCAGCAAGGACCACAGGATCACCCGATTGGTTAGCGGCTGACGGGGTCCTGTCAAGGTGGCGATCAACCCACCGTCGGGTCGAGTATAGTCGATCCAAACACCAACCCTGTCAGGACGGAAATCAAATCGAAACGTATAACTGCCTTCGATCTTCTGGAATGGCGAAACATGCATCAGCTTGTCCGCCACCACCCGATCCGATGGTTCGATGGATGCAAAGTCTGGCTTGTGGCACAGATAACTGTGACGCGTCCCAAAGGTGTTCGTCACCTCGGCCACCACCGTATAGAGTTGGTCGTTGCCGTCAAAGCAGAACCAGAAGCTGACGGGGTTGAAGACATGCCCCAGAACCCGTGGCTGGGTCAGCAATATTATCCGCGCCGGTTGCGGCACGGCCATCTCGTCAAAGCGGGTACGCACCCACGCGGCACCTTCGCCCTGACCGGGCGCCCCGCCATGATCACGGGTACGCCAATTGGCGAGGTTTGCGCGGTCACGTGAAAACAACAGGGGTGTGGACAACTTGGCCTCGGGGTCGAACAGGATGTAATCGACCGAATACCGAAACGCGTTTTCGATCCCGCCCTTGCGCCCGTGATAGGTGTGGCCCGCGATATGATCAATTTCTTTTGCCATCGTGTGTTTTCAGACCTGCCCATAACCGCTTAAAACAGCATCGTTTTCCGCCGTATTTGTATAGTAGTGTTACGGAAAATAGCGCGCTTTGGATCAAAATGTCCCGATAAAGTGATCCGGCTTGGGGCGCAGCCCGTAATGTGGTTATGTTTACCGAGATCAATACTGCGACCTTGGACGAACCTGCGGCTGACACAGCCGCCCCTCAGCCTTGGCGCGGGAAGAAACGCATCAAGGGTAGACAGGTGAACGGAACGAAAGCAAGTTGCGACACCAGAACCGAGTGGGTGGAACACGTCAAACGCATCCGGGAGGCGCAGGACCAGTCGGCCTTTGCCGAGCTGTTCCAACACTTCGCGCCACGCATCAAGGCGTTCCTGATGAAATCAGGGTCTGATGCCACCATGGCCGAAGAATGCGCGCAAGAGGTGATGGCGACCTTGTGGCATAAGGCCCATCTGTTCGATCCAACACGGGCCACTGTGGCCACGTGGGTTTTCACGATTGCTCGGAACAAGCGCATCGACGTTCTGCGCAAGCAACGCCGCCCCGAACCCGAGGAACTGGGATGGGGACCCGAGGCCGAGCCTGACCAGGACGACGTAATCGCGCTGCAACAGGAAACCGCGCAGCTGCGCACCGCCATGCTGGCGTTGCCTGAAGCGCAGAGAGAGCTGATCGAGAAGGCGTATTTCGGCGACCTGAGTCACCGCGAAATTGCGTCTCAGACCGGGTTGCCCCTGGGAACGATCAAATCACGTATTAGGCTGGCGCTGGACCGCTTGCGCCACGCGATGAACTGAGATGATAAGATGAGCAAGTCGATTAAACATCACCTGACAGATGACCTGCTGATGGCATATGCCGCAGGAACTCTGCCCGAGGCGTTCGATCTTATGGTCGCAACCCATCTTTCCCTGTGTGACCATTGCCGCGCACGGGCCGAGAGCTTTGACGCCGTTGGCGGGCAGGTTCTGGATGATCAGGCAGGCTCGGTTGCCATGTCTGATGCGTCCCTCGCGGCGACCATGGCCTTGATTGCGCAGGGCGCACCGAGCCCCAAGCCCGCGCGACCGGGCTGCGCCGTGCTGCCTACCCCCTTGCAGGACTATGTGGGCGGAACTGTCGCGGACATCCGCTGGAAATCCATCGGTATGGGCGTGAAGCAGGCCATTCTGCCGACCACCAAAGAGGCCACGGCAAGGTTGTTGTTCATCCCGGCCGGTGCTGCGGTCCCGGATCACGGTCATCAGGGCATGGAACTGACTATGGTATTGCAGGGCGCGTTTTCGGACGAGGTGGATCACTTTGCCCGCGGCGACGTTGAGATCGCTGACGAGGATTTGGAACACACACCTGTCGCGGATATCTCGGAAGACTGCATTTGTCTTGCAGTCACAGATGCACCGTTGAAATTCAACAAGCTTATGCCGCGATTATTCCAGCCCTTCCTGCGCATCTGACCTGCTGGTGATTTCCGGCTAAAGCGAAGCTTGAAAGGAAACAGACATGACAGGAAAACTTCTTTTGTCGGCCCTTCTGCTTGGTTTCGCGCCTGCGGCGTTAGCCCAGATGACCTCAGAGGTGCAATTTCAGTCCGGCAATTATGGCACCATGGTCAGCGGGGCTGTCACTGGCGACGAATACTTCGACTATGTGTTGGGCGCAAAAGCCGGTCAGGAGATGTTCGCCGACCTTCAGGTCAGTGACACCAATGGAAACGGCGTGGTCTATTTCAACATCCTGCCCCCGGGCAGTGATGGGGTCGCGATTTACAATGGGTCGATTGACGGCAACACCGCCCGGATCAACCTGCCAGAGGACGGAGACTATACGATCCGTGTTTATCTGATGGGAAATGACCGAGATACCGGCAAAACCGTCGGGTACAACCTGGACCTGTCGATCCAGTAAGTCTCAACCTTCGTGACGCGCCAAAGGCACAACCTCTGACGCGGCATCAGGTGCGATTTCTTCAAAATCGAAATTGTCCAGACGCTGCGCCCGTCGGCCAGCTTTTTCCGCACTGATCTTGATTTCCGAGATATCCTTGGCCGCCTGACCAAAATGACGATCCAGATTGGTCACACGATCACCCAGACGCTCCACATCCTTGTGCAGCAGTCCCAATTCTTTGCGGATCGCACCTGCCTGTTCGCGCATCCGGGCATCTTTCAGGATCGCGCGCATCGTGTTCAGCGTCGCCATGCAGGTGGTCGGCGAAACGATCCAGACGCGCTTGCCGAAGCTTTCCTGAACCAGCTCAGGGAACTTTGCGTGAAGCTCGGCATAAACGGCCTCGGACGGCAGGAACATCAGCGCACCATCAGCGGTTTCACCATCCAGTATGTATTTCTCGGCAATGTCGTTGATGTGCTTACGCACCGTGCTGCGGAACATCTGCAGCGCCGCTTTCAGCTCAGTGTCATTAGTCGCGCCGATCAATGCTTCATACGCCTCCAGCGGGAACTTGCTGTCGATCACGATGGGGCCGGGCGGGTTCGGCAGATGGATCAGGCAGTCCGCACGACGCCCATTCGACAGGGTGGCCTGCAACTGGAAACTGTCCCTTGGCAGTGCCTTTGACACAATGTCTGTCAGCTGGATTTCGCCAAACGCCCCGCGCGTCTGCTTGTTCGACAGGATATCCTGCAGGCTGAGAACGTCACCGGACAGTTTGGTGATATTGTCCTGCGCTTTGTCGATCGCGGCCAGACGTTCCTGCAATTGGGTCAGGGATGTCGCGGTCTGTTTCGATGACCCATGCAGCGATTCTTTCATCCGCTCCTGCATTTCGGCCAGCGCGCGTGCAGACTTGATCGCGTTGTCCGCCAGCCGGTCATTCATCTGCTGCTGAACCGAGGACAGGCGCGCCTCGACTGTTTGGATCACCTGCACTTGCGCATTGGCTTGCGTGTCCGAGACATGCTGAAGACCGCCGCGCAATTGCTCCTGCCCCTGCCCCAGTTGCTGCACATGCTGTCCCAGATGCGCCATCTGCCGCGCCAGAGGTTCCGCCATCCGGGCCGAGCGATTGGCTGCCCGCAGCGACAGGAACAAAAGCAAAAGGATCAGCAGGACAACCCCGCCACCGGTCAAAAAGACCGGGTCATCTACTGGGATTTGGGTGCCTGCAATCTGGATCATATCAGTCTTTTTGTTCTCGTTTTGTTTCGTTCTTCTTAATTGGTTCCGAACGACGGATCAACTGCGTCCGAACAACCTTTCGATATCGCTGAGTTTCAGCTCCACATAGGTCGGGCGACCGTGGTTGCACTGACCGGAATGCGGCGTCGCCTCCATCTCGCGCAGCAAAGCGTTCATCTCTTCGGCGCGCATACGGCGACCAGAGCGGACAGAGCCGTGGCAGGCCACTCGGCTGAGGATCGCCTCGATCTTTGCCTGCACCATCTGGCTTTCACCCTGATCGGCCAACTCATCAAGGATATCCAGGATCATCGCGCGGGCATTGACCTCGCCCAAGATGGCAGGGGTTTCACGCACAGCGACGGCCCCGCCACCGAAGGGTTCGATGGTCAGACCAAAGCGCGTCAAGTTTTCAGCAACGGCCATCAGGCGCGCACAATCGCCTTCAGACAGCTCCACGATTTCCGGGATCAGAAGTGCCTGCGCTGCAACGCCGTTTTCCGCCATCTGCGTTTTCAGCTTTTCATAAACCAGCCGTTCATGTGCAGCGTGCTGATCCACGATCACCATACCGTCGGCTGTTTGCGTGATAATGTAATTCTCGTGTACCTGTCCCCGCGCAGCCCCCAGGGGAAGATCCTGTGGTTGAGATTCTTCTGCCTCAGCAATCGGCGCAACCGGAGTAGGCTCGACAATGCTGCCACTGTAGTCCTGGGCCAGTTCAGCAAAGCCCGGAGATTGCGCCCGGTAAGCGGCCTGTCGCGCTGCTGGCGAAGGTCGATCCATCTGGTACACCCGCGCTGTGGCAGATTGCGCAGGTTCGGGCCGCATCGCGCCCAAGGTCGCATTGGCCACGGTCGAGGACGCCCGATGCCCGGCCTCAGCCAATGCATGGCGCAGGCTGGACACAATCAAGCCCCGCGCAACGCCGGGGTCGCGGAACCGCACCTCGGATTTGGCGGGATGAACGTTCACGTCAACCAGCGTCGGATCACAGTCGATGAACAAAGCCGCCGCCGGATGCCGATCCCGGCTAAGAAAATCGAAATAAGCGGCCCGCAATGCGCCGGTCAACATCTTGTCACGCACAGGCCGACCATTGACGAAAAGATACTGCGCCACCGCAGCACCTCGCGAATAGGTCGGCAAAGCAGCATAGCCAAAAAGCCGGATGCCCTCACGCGTGGCGTCGATTTGCAGCGCATTCTCGGCAAACTCGCGCCCGATCACGCGGGCCAGACGGGCGTGGAGCGCGTCAAACAGATCTCCGTTCTCGCGATCCGCTCGGAAGGTCACACGACCCTCGCCGCCACCGGACACATCACGTAGGGTGAAGGTCACGGATGGCTCAGCCATGGCCAGCCGTTTCACCGTATCTGCAATGGCCTGCGCCTCGGCCCGGTCGGTGCGCATGAACTTCAGCCGTGCAGGCGTGGCAAAGAACAGATCGCGCAGCTCGACGACTGTGCCTGCGCGCAAGGCCGCGGGTTTGACCGCGCCCATCTTGCCGCCCGCAACGTTGATCTGCGCCGCATCCGCACCCGGAACGCGGCTGGTAATGGTCAGACGCCCGACCGCACCCAAAGAAGGCAGCGCCTCTCCCCGAAACCCAAAGGTATGGATGTTCAGCAGGTCCGAACCATCAATCTTTGACGTGGCATGGCGGGACAACGCCAGTGGCAGATCACCTGCCGAAATACCGCACCCGTCATCCGTGACTCGGATCAGGGTCTTGCCTCCGTCCGCAATATCGATGGCAATCCGCGTGGCCCCTGCATCGATTGCGTTCTCGACCAGTTCCTTCACGGCAGAGGCCGGACGTTCCACCACCTCACCAGCAGCAATCCTGTTGATTGCAGCGTCATCCAGTTGTCGGATCACCAGGCGATCTTCGCCGATATTGGGGTTTGCCTGCGCCATACCCCTAGACCTAGCACAGCCGCGCACGATTCTGCCACAGCTTTGCACAGGTTTTCTGATCAGAGAAAAGGTGTCCGGGTGGCCCTGAACGGTTTGGGTTTCGGGTCCACCCGGACGCACCAAGTGAGTGGTGTGAGTCAGCTAATGAATGGGCTGCGTGTAACATGGGCCTGCCCAATAATCTGCTTAAGATTCATCTTTTGGGCATCTGGGCAGAGTTTGGCCGATGACGCATGGGAAGGTGCGGCGGGAACGTGCCGGGTCACGCAGATGTGTGCGCCCCGATATGCGCGCGGCACGGTCCGAACATGGCGGCTGCGGCAAGTATCAGACCAGACATCGTGGCAATCATGCCAGCCGCGCTGACTGCATCCGACCCGCCCAACCACAAGGGGCCGTATCCCGCCAATACATAGCCCGACACTGCCGAGGCCGTGGCGAACACAATGCTCCAGGCAATCTGTGCCTCAAGCCGGTTTGTCAGCATCCGTGCCGCCGCCGGAGGGCAGATGAACATGGCGATCACGATGATCGATCCCACCGCATCAAATGCAGCCACCGCCGCGATGGCCGCTGTTATGACCAATGCCATGCCAAGGGCACCCGTGCGAATACCGATCGTGCGCGCAAAGCCTTCATCGAAAGTCGAGATTTTCAACGGCCGCCAGAACAGCCAAGTGAACACAGACACACCCACCAGAGTCAGAGCAATCCGAGGCAGTTCAGGTGGCAGGCCCGCAAGAGCTTCGACATCCAGCAATGATCCCCAACCGGTTGCGTCCAGCCAGATCAGGCTTTCGAGATTGCCGTAAAGCGCATGTTCTACGTCCAGATGCACGGTAGAGGTGTCTGTTTGCTCAAGTAGCAAAACACCCGCTGCAAACATCGTGGTAAAGACAACACCCATGGCGGCACCGGGTTCGATCTGACCCAGTCGGCGAATGGCTTCGATCAGAACCACGGCCACAATCGCCGCCCCAGCAGCGCCCAGCATCATTGGCCATGTCGATATCGCCCCGGTCACCAGGAACGCCACCACGATACCCGGCAGCACCACATGGCTGATCGCGTCCCCAATCAGCGCCTGTTTGCGCAGCACCAGAAAGTTGCCGGGCAAGGCACAGGCAATGGCTGCAAATGTGCCGATCAGCAGCGGCGTCAACGACAGTGGGACAAACTCCTCGCCACTCATACCGGCACTCCTTGCGGCCCGCCGATTTGACGGTCGATTTCAGCGATCTGGTCATGCGTCAGGACCGTTTCGATATCCCGTAGCCCGTCATAGAGCGCAGCCGTCGCCTCATGCGCCTGATCCGCGCGGACGATTTCCCAGCGTTTTTCATCGCGCAGCGCCTTGGCCGCCCGCGCCTTGCCAGAGTCCGTGGCAACCCCGTCTGGCCGGACCAACCCCGCACGGCGCAACAAACGCAGCGTAAGAGGTTCATAAATTTTCTGCCCCTGCGCCAGCGCCAACAGACCCTGGCGGATATGCACCCGGCGCTGGAAGCGCAGATGCCGCAACACCGCCGCCAGCACCCCGCGCTTTGGGGCGCAGAACAGGGACAGGACGAAAAAGGCAAAGCTGACCAGAACGATGATAGGTCCCGTCGGCAAGTTGGGGGCAGAAGCGGAAATAGCAGCACCGATGTAACCCGCCAGACCTCCGGCAAGCCCGGCAAGCAGGACAACGTGCTCGGAACGCTCTGACCAGAACCGCGCCGTAACCGCCGGAATGATCAGCAAGGCCACAATCAGGATCAAGCCCACAATTTTCAGACCGACCACTGTGACAGCCATGACCAGCCCCATCATCGCAAGGTCGATGCGATGGATCGGCAAGCCACGGGCGGCAGCATATTCCGGGTCAAAGGCGACAAGAGTCATGGGACGGCGTAGGATCAGAACCAGCAGTAGCGTAGCCGAGCCACCGATGGCGATGATCATCGCATCCGCCCACAGCATTCCGGCGGTCGAACCCAACAGGAAACCCTCCAACCCCGCTTGACGCCCAACGCCCATGGTTTGAATGATCGTCAGTAAAACGATCCCAAAGCCAAAAAAGACAGACAGAACCGCGCCGATTGCTGCATCTTCAGCAAGTCGGGTGCGCCGTGTCAGCCAGTTCATGCAAAGAAGCCCAACCCAGGCCGAAATTGCAGACCCCGCAAGCAAGCCCAGCAGGTTACGCCCATCCCCGCCCAGCGCGACCAAGACCATGAAGGCCAGACAGACGCCCGGCAATGTCGCGTGGCTGATGGCGTCGCTGACCAACGCGCGTTTACGCAGAAACAGGAACGTTCCTGTCACTCCGGCCGAAACACCCAGCAACGTCGCACCAATGGCGACCAGCGTGGCGTTATAGCCAAGCTGCAGGGTCAGAGCGTCCCAAATCATGTGTTATCCCAGCGCGCGCGATATCTGATCGATCTGCGCAGTTGCCAAACGCCCGCCATAGGCCGCTTGCAACGTTTCTGCAGTGAAAGCTTCGGACACCGGCCCTTCGGCCACTTTGCGGGTATTGATCAGGAAAACGTGGTCGAAATAATCGGTCACTGTCGCCAGATCGTGATGCACCACGACTACCGTCTTACCCGCCTCTTTCAGAGATTTCAGCACCGCGATAATGGCCTTCTCGGTGGCGGCATCCACCCCAGCGAAAGGTTCATCCAGCAAGTACAGATCCGCGCCTTGCGCCAAAGCACGAGCCAGAAACACGCGCTGCTGCTGGCCCCCGGACAACTGGCCGATCTGACGATCCGCGAAGTCCCGCATCCCGACGCGATTCAGGCAATCCATCGCGCAGGCTTTGTGACGGGCACGTACGCGCCCCAGAAGCCCAAGCTCGCGCGACAGCCCCATCAGCACAACGTCGATCACGCGTGTTGGGAAATCCCAATCCACACTGGCCCGTTGGGGGACATAGGCAATACGCGCGCGCTGCGCCTCCAGCGGCTGTCCAAACACCGTCACCTGACCGGACAGGGGATTGACGATTCCCAAAGCCGCCTTGAGAAGCGTGGACTTGCCCGCACCGTTTGGGCCAATGATGGCGGTCATGGCACCAGGCTGCACTGTCATATCAACCGAAAACACAGCAGGCTTTTGGCCGTAAGAAACGGTCAGGCCACGCACCGCTAGCGGGCTTTCACCCAGCCCGCTATCCTCAAGCGTCACACCATCATTGCTGACCAGACCCAGCATTGTTCAAAACCCCGCAGACAGTTTGCCGTCCATGCCTCGACCGGGGGCGTCGCCGTTCAACGCACTTCCAATGACTGTGATGTTGTGATCCAGCATCCCGATATAGGTACCCTCATAGGTGCCTTTTGCGCCCATCGCATCCGAAAAAAGCTCACCACCGATCGTTACTTTGTGCCCCTTGGCCGCAGCCCCTTCGATCAACGCGCGAATTGAGCGATCCGAAACCGAACTTTCGACAAAAACAGCCGTTATTTGGCGATCAACAAGCAAGTCAACCAATTCGCTGATCCGGTTCAAACCCGCCTCGGACTGGGTCGAAATGCCCTGAATGCCCAGAACCTCGAACCCATAGCTTTGACCGAAATAGCCAAATGCGTCGTGGGCGGTAAGCAGAACTCTGCTGTTCTCGGGCACCGAAGACAGGACATTCTCGGCATAAGCCGCCAAACGGTCAATATCGGCAAGATGCGCCTGTGCATTGGCTGCAAACACGCCTGCCGCTTCGGGACGAACGTCGGTCAAGGCATCCTGAACCTCTAGCACAACTTCGCGCCAAAGCACGGGCGACATCCACACATGTGGGTCGTATTTGTCGGCGTAATCATCATGAGCACGCAGTTTGGACTTATCGACCCCCTCGGCAACCGCGACTACAGAGCGTTTGCGTTCGAGATCGTGGAAGAAATCTTCCATTTGCGCTTCGAGATACAGACCGTGCCAAAGGATCAGGTCAGCGCGGGTCATGGCAACGATGTCGCTGCGGGTCTGTCGATAGGCATGAGGGTCAACGCCCGGCCCCATCAAACCTGTGACCTCAACCTGATCACCGCCCACCTGGCGCGCTGCATCCGCGATCATGCCTGTTGTCGCGACCACTTTGAGTGGCGCTTCAGCCCAAGCGGCGATTGGCATCGAGAAGGTCAGCGCCAACGCTGCGAGAAAACTCCGACGAATCATCTTCGACCTCAGTTTTGCGTCCTGTTGAGACTGAATATGAGAACCATTCGCAACTAAGTCAACGTTAATGCGAATTATTCGCAAGAAAGCCTTCTCTTTTTGTCCAAATGGTCAAAAAATTGCCGTTCAATTACATGCAGCACCTTCCATTCCCCGGTCTGCCGTGCGAATTTGTCGCAAACCTCCCAAAGGACGTGACTATGGATACGCAGAGCTCAGAAAGCCCCGTGCGCAACGCGCATCTGCCACAAGTGACCGAACCTCGGAATCCTGGTATGGAACTGGATCTGGATTGGGTCCGCGCAGTTCAGGCCAACACTTCCGCGATTGAACGTCGGGCGGCAACCCTGCCCGGGCGGCGTTCGGTCAAGAAGGATTATCAGGCGGCGTGGCTGCTCAAGGCGGTTACCATGATCGACCTGACCACACTGTCAGGCGACGACACCGTAGGCCGCGTACGCCGCCTTTGTGCGAAGGCGCGCCAGCCTGTGTCGTCATCGCTGTTACAGGCAATGGATATGCCGCCGATCACGACAGGTGCCGTCTGCGTCTATCATGACATGATCGAGACTGCCTTGGATGCCCTGAAAGGCACAGGCATTCCAGTGGCCGCCGTATCAACCGGATTTCCCGCTGGTTTGTCGCCCTTCCACCTGCGCGTGGCCGAGATTGAGGAAAGCGTGAAAGCCGGAGCGGAAGAGATCGACATCGTCATCTCACGCCGCCACGTGCTGTCGGGTGATTGGCAGGCGCTGTATGACGAGATGAAGGCCTTCCGCGTGGCCTGCGGCGATGCCCATGTCAAAGCCATTCTGGCGACCGGAGAGTTGGGCAGCCTGCGTAACGTCGCCCGCGCCTCGCTGGTCTGCATGATGGCCGGGGCGGATTTCATCAAGACCTCAACCGGCAAGGAAAGCGTCAACGCCACCCTGCCCGTATCGCTGGTCATGATCCGCGCCATTCGGGATTTCTATGATCGCACCGGGTATCGCGTTGGGTACAAGCCTGCCGGTGGCATTTCGAAAGCCAAAGACGCGCTGGTTTACCTGTCGCTGATCAAGGATGAGCTGGGCGACCGCTGGTTGGAGCCCGACCTGTTCCGCTTTGGTGCGTCGTCACTGCTGGGCGACATCGAGCGGCAGTTGGAACATTTTGCCACCGGGTCCTACTCGGCTGGCTACCGTCACTCCATGGGCTGAGGAAAGAACTATGACAGTCAAAGAAATCTTCGAGACCATGGAATACGGCCCTGCCCCTGAAAGCGCTGCCGAAGCATTGGCGTGGCTGGTCGATCAAGGTGACAAGTTCGGTCACTATATCGATGGCGGCTTCACCAAACCGGGAAAAGGCTTCGACAGCCGCAATCCGGCAACTGGCGAGGTGTTGGCTAAGCTGACACAGGCGAAACAGGCCGATGTGGACGCCGCCGTAGCCGCTGCCCGCAAGGCTCAACCGAAATGGGAAAAGCTGGGTGGCGCAGGGCGTGCGCGATACCTCTATGCCATTGCGCGGCTATTGCAGAAACACGCGCGCCTGTTTGCGGTGCTGGAAAGTATGGACAACGGCAAGCCGATCCGTGAATCGCGCGACATCGACATCCCTCTGGCGCAGAGGCATTTCTACTATCACGCAGGCATGGCGCAACTGATGGAGAGCGAGTTGCCTGATGCGCAGGCTTTGGGCGTTTGTGGTCAGATCATCCCCTGGAATTTCCCACTGCTGATGCTGGCCTGGAAAATCGCGCCTGCGCTGGCGATGGGGAATACGGTGGTTCTGAAACCGGCCGAGTACACCTCGCTGACTGCGTTGTTGTTTGCCGACATCTGCTCGCAAGCCGGGCTGCCGAAAGGTGTCGTGAACATCGTGACCGGCGATGGCGCGGTGGGCGAGATGATCGTGAACGCCGACGTGGACAAAATCGCCTTCACTGGCTCGACCGTCGTTGGACGGCGCATCCGAGAGGCAACGGCTGGCTCAGGCAAGGAACTGACGTTAGAGCTGGGCGGTAAATCTGCCTACATCGTCTTCGATGACGCCGATATCGACAGCGCTATCGAGGGTCTGGTCGATGCGATCTGGTTCAATCAGGGTCAGGTTTGCTGCGCGGGGTCCCGCCTGCTGGTGCAGGAAGGTATCGCCGACCGGTTCCACGAGAAGCTACGCGCGCGGATGGATGGGTTGCGGGTGGGTGATCCGCTGGACAAATGCATCGACGTGGGCGCGGTTGTGGATCCGGTTCAGTTGCAGACCATCAAGGGCATGGTCGAAAGCAATACGGCGGGTCACGTGCATCAGGCCGCCTGTGAACTGCCCGCAAATGGCTGCTACTACCCGCCGACGCTGATCTCGGGGCTCGAGACATCCGACCCGCTGATGCAGGAGGAAATCTTCGGCCCGGTTCTGGTCTCCTCGACCTTCCGCACCCCGGCTGAAGCGGTCGAACTGGCCAACAACACCCGTTACGGGCTGGCCGCGACAGTCTGGACTGAGAATGTGAACCTTGCGCTGGACATCGCGCCCAAGCTGGTTGCAGGCGTGGTTTGGGTGAATGCCACCAACCTGTTCGATGCCGCCGCAGGCTTCGGCGGCGTGCGCGAAAGTGGCTTTGGCCGCGAAGGCGGCTGGGAAGGTCTGACGGCTTACACCAAACCCAAGGATAAGGCCAAACCTCTTGCGAAGGTCGAAGCGTCAATGGGCGAAGGGTCCCCGGTCGATCCGATTGACCGCACTGCCAAGATGTATGTCGGCGGCAAGCAGGCGCGGCCCGATGGTGGGTATTCCAAACCCGTCTGGGGCAAGTCCGGCCTGCTGGGCCACGTGGGTCTGGCCAACCGCAAAGACGTGCGCAACGCCGTTGAGGCCGCAGCGGGTGCCATAGGTTGGTCCAAGACCACCGGCCATCTGCGGGCACAGATTCTGTATTACATCGGCGAGAACCTCTCGGCCCGTGCGAGTGAATTCGCCGCGCGCATCGACGCCATGACCGGCAAGAAGGATGGCGCGAAAGAGGTCGAAACCTCGATCCAACGCCTGTTCACCGCAGCTGCCTGGGCCGACAAATATGACGGTCAGGTGCATGGCGTTCCGATCCGGGGCGTGGCTATTGCCATGAAGGAACCCGTGGGCGTCATCGGTGCGCTCTGCGCGGACGAAGCGCCTCTGTTGGGTCTGATCTCGGCGATGGCGCCTGCGATTGCTATGGGCAACCGGGTGGTTCTGGCGGCATCCGAGCCCTACCCGCTGGCAGCAACGGATTTCTACCAGATTCTGGAGACCTCGGACGTCCCCGCAGGCGTGGTCAACATCTTGACAGGCAGCCACGCGGAACTGGCGAAACCTCTAGCCTCGCATCTGAACGTGGACGCGGTCTGGTCCTTCTCGTCCACTGACCTTTCGAAAGAGATCGAGACAGTCTCGGCCGGTAACCTGAAACGGACCTGGGTTAATAACGCGACGGCATTTGACTGGAGCGTGGACCATTCCCGCCGCTTCCTACAGGCTGCAACCGAAGTGAAAAACATCTGGGTGCCCTACGGCGAGTAGGGCTCCCGCCACGGGAGGCCTAAATGGATTTTTCAGGAAAAACCGTCATCGTCATTGGCGGAACCAGCGGTATCAATCGTGGTATTGCCGAGGCTTTTGCGGCCTCGGGTGCCAAACTGGCCGTCGCCAGCCGTTCACAGGAAAAGGTGGACGACACCGTGGCCGCGCTGAAAGCCGCAGGCGCACAGGACGCCATCGGGGCGGCCTTTGACGTACGTGATCCGGATGCTGTGGCCGCTGGTCTGAAACAGTTTCACGACGCCTATGGTGATTTCGACGTGCTGGTTTCTGGCGCGGCAGGAAACTTCCCGGCGCTGGCATCCGAGATGTCGGTCAACGCCTTCAAGACCGTGATCGACATTGACCTGATGGGCACGATCCACGTGATGAAAGGGGCGTATCCTTTCTTGAAACGCCCCGGTGCCAGCATCATCAACATCTCGGCTCCGCAATCTTACCTGCCTTATGAGGGTCAAGCTCATGTCTGTGCCGCGAAGGCAGGGGTTGATCAGATCACCCGGACGCTGTCGATGGAATGGGGTGTTGAAGGGATCCGCGTGAACTCGGTCGTGCCGGGGTTCATCGAAGGCACCGAAGGCGCAAAACGCCTGGCCCCTACCCCGGATGCCGGTGAAGCGCTGCGCCGCGATGTACCGTTGGGCCGCTGGGGTCAGCCGCAGGACGTGGCCAATGCCTGCCTGTTCCTCAGCTCGGATCTGGCCAGCTATATCAGCGGTACTGTATTGGCCGTCGACGGCGCGCTGTATCAACGCGGCTCGGGTAAGTTCGGACAGATGATGGGTGAGATGCTGCGCAGCATGAAAAAGGGGTGAGACGCGCCCACCCCCTCGTGCTCAATTCGTGGTCTCAAGGCCGACAGGTTTGCCCACTACGGTGAAATGCAGCCCGTCCGGATCCAGCAATTCCGAGGCAACCCGGTTCACGTCTTCCAACGTCACGGCGTTTACCTTGTCATTGCGTGTCGCGATATAGTCGATGGGCAGGTTTTCCATCTGCATCCCAACCATGATACCGGCAATCTGCCCGTTTCCATCAAACCGCAGTGGATAAGCTCCGGTCAGATAGGTCTTGGCATCGTCCAGCTCTTTCTGGGTGACACCTTCCGAAGCGGCCTTGGCCCATTCATCCCGGATCACCTCAACTGCCTCGGCAATACGGTCATTGGCTGAAGAAACCGATCCCAGATAAACAGACGCCAGATCCTTGGGCACAAGATACGTTGCAACACCGTAAGTCAGCCCGCGTTTTTCCCGCACTTCCTGCATCAGGCGGCTTTCAAAGCCGCCACCACCCAGGATGTGGTTCAGGACAAACGCAGCAAAGAAATCCGGGTCGTCCCGATCAATCCCGGCCTGACCGAACAGGGCCACCGATTGCGGCGTATCGAACTCGACAACGCTGATACCTCCGGGAATAGTTACGTCAATCTTTTCCGGGATGGGTTTGGCGGTCTCAGGCAAATCGGCCAGCAACGCATCAAGCAACGCGCCCAGTTCCTCTGCAGTGATGTCGCCTACGGCACCAACATAAAGGCGGTCTTTGGCGAACACGCTGTCATATGCAGCCACCACATCATCCCGCGTCAGAACCGAAACGCTTTCGATCGAGCCCTTCCCTTCTGATCCGTAGGGGTGGTCGCCATAGGCCATCCTTGCAAAGTTCAAGCCTGCGATTTCATTCGGGTCGGTCTGATCCGAGCGCAATCCCGACAGAATCTGGGCGCGCACGCGGTCAATGGCATCCTGATCGAAACGCGGCTCGTGCAGGGTGGTGCGCAATAGTTCGACCACCTCATCTCGATTCTCGGTCAGAAATTGCGCCGAGATCGATACGGTGTCGTCGCCTGCATTATACCTGATTGATGCGGCCAGTGCTTCAAGTTCTCGGGCATATGTCTGAGCGTCCATGTCGCCCGCGCCTTCTTCGATCAAACCGCTCATCAAATAGACAGCACCGCGCTTGTCCGGATCGTCCAGAGAAGTGCCCCCCCGAAACCGTAGCTCCAGCGCGGTAAAGGGGATCGAATGATCTTCGACCAGCCAGGCCTTGATGCCGCCGGGTGAGGTCACTTCTTCGATCTCGATCTCGGCCAGGGCAGGCAGGGCAACCAGACAGGCAATCAGAGTTGCAAGGAACCGTTTCATTGCGTCACCTCATCATCGCGCATCAGCCAACCAGTGACCGATGCCTCGGGTTGCAGAACTTCACGGGCAGCGGCGATGATCTCATCTCCCGTCACGGCCTGAAGAATGTCGGGCCAAGCCTGTACATCTTCGACCGTCAAGCCGCTGGTCAGGGCGCGGCCGTACCGGTTGCCGATGCCGTCCACATTATCGCGCGCATAGGTTTGGGCAGCGCGCAGTTGCATCTTGATGCGGTTCAGATCGTCTTCTTTCACACCTTCAGCGATAAAATCAGCGACCGCCTGATCCATGGCATCTTCGGCCTCTTGCAGCGACACACCCTGCGCCGGAACTACCAGCAGGTCAAAGGTCGTGTCATCCAGCGATACGCCGCGATAAAATGCGCCCGCATAGACGACTTTTTGCTGATCGAACTGAAGCTTTTCGTTCAGGTATGATGTGGTGCTGCCACCCAACAGCTCAGCCAGAAGAAACAGGGCTGCCGCCTTTTCCTGCTCACCCGGATTGCGTTCGGGGGCCAGATAGCTGCGTTGCACATAGGGCTGCGCCACGCGCGGGTCCTTGTAGGTCAGGCGCCGTTCTGCCGCATGCGGTGGCTCCTGCGACCGCACCCGCTCGGGCAAATCCGGGTTGGCCGGGATCACGCCGTAGTATTGCTCGGCAAGGGCTCGGACCTCTTCAGGCTCAACGTCGCCAGTAACCACCAGAATGGCATTATTGGGTGCATAATGGGTCTGGTAGAACGACAGGGCATCCTCCATATCCAGCTCTTCCATCTCGTGCTTCCAGCCAATGATCGGCACGCCGTAGCGATGGTTGAGATACTGCGCAGCGTTCATCTGTTCACCGAACAGAGCGCGTGGGTTGTTTTCCGTGCGCTGATTGCGTTCCTCAAGGATCACGTCACGCTCGGTCAGAATATCCTCTTCGCTTAGCCGCAGGTTCCGCATCCGATCGGATTCCATCCGCATCATCAACTCAAGCCGGTCGGCTGCGACGCGTTGAAAATACGCGGTGTAGTCATAGGATGTGAATGCGTTGTCATTGCCGCCATTGGCGGCGACGGTGGCCGAAAACTCACCCGGAGCCAGCGTGTCTGTACCTTTGAACAGCAGATGTTCCAGGAAATGCGCGACACCGGAGGCCCCTATCGGCTCGTCCGCAGATCCAGCGCGATACCAGACCATGTGTTGCACCACCGGCGCGCGGTGATCTTCAACCACCACGACATCCATGCCGTTGTCCAAAGTGAATGTAGTGACCGCTTCTTTCCCGTCCTCGGCGAAAACCGGGGTGGCAGCGATCAGGGCAGCCGACAAAGCCAGGGCCCGAACCATGGGGCATCCTCCGTTTCGTTTCTGGTATTCAAACTACGGTGGTGCGGCCCGGGTTCAAGCCCGATGACGGAAAGTTAAGAATTATTCATCAGGAGGCGATGATGGCGTTTCAATCCCAGCGTTACGCGCGGCGTTTGTTTCCGCATAGGGATTGATGGATTGCCGTTCATAGACCTGACCATAACGATCGACAGGGAACAGACGCAAACCGGTCCAGCGACCGCGGCGCTTGCGGAACGCGGCATCCTCGGCCTCGACCACCTGACGCGCATCAGGTGGCACACCATAACGGCTTGAGGCCGTGACCAGCGCCGCATCTGACGACGGCACCGCTGTATTCGGGTTCAGTGCAGCCGCATTGCCACCCAGCGCTGCCACGGCGTCAGCGTTCGGGTTCGGATCGGTCAAGTTAGCACCGCCCGGCGTCGGAGCAGGCAAAAAGGCGTAATCCTGAGGTTCCGTCAGTGGTTTGACCGGAAGAACAGAAAATTCATCCGGACCCTGCCCCGGAGGCGCCAGATCCCGCAGACCGGGATTCGAACATGCCGCAACCGCTGCGACAACAGTCAGAACAAATATGGCGCGCGGCATCCGCATAGGTGTCTCCAGCCTGTTTCTGGCGCTTTTATCTCATATAATTCGGCGCGTCACGAGGGCTTTTTGCTGTCGAACAGAACCAGCCCCAAAGCGCCTGCAAATATGAACACATCCGCAAGGTTGAACACAAACGGGTTGTTGATGCCGCAACATGACATGTTCAGGAAATCCAGAACATAGCCGTATAACAGCCGATCCACCACGTTTCCAAGCGCGCCGCCTATCAACAGACCTGCGCAGAAGAGCATGAGTTTTGATGCGGCTATACGGCTGAGCCAGATAAGAACGCCGACACAGATCGCAATCGAAATACCGATCAGCACCCAACGCGCGGCGTCGGAATTCCCCTGAAACAGACCGAAATTGATGCCCCGATTCTCGCCGTACTTGAAGACAAGAAGCGGTGGCAGAACATCAATGCCACCTGGTTTCTCGGCCACGCGCATGACATGGACGACCAGATACTTGCTGATCTGGTCGATCGCAAAGGCGGCCAGCGCCGCCCAGAGAAGCAGGCGTGACTGCATCAGTGACGGAAGTGCCGCATGCCGGTAAAGACCATGGCCAAACCGGCCTCATCCGCTGCGGCAATCACTTCGTCATCGCGCATGGATCCACCGGGTTGGATGACGCAGGTTGCACCGGCCTCAGCCGCTTCCATAAGACCGTCGGGGAAAGGGAAGAAGGCATCCGAGGCGACAGCCGATCCAATGGTCAGCGGCTGCGGCAGTCCCAGCACATCTGCCATGCGTTCAGCTTTCTTGGCGGCGATCAGGGCCGAGTCCACGCGGCTCATCTGACCCGCACCCACGCCCACGGTTGAACCGTCTTTGACGTAGACGATGGCGTTGGATTTGACGTGCTTCGCCACTTTCCATGCAAACAGCAGATCACGCATCTGCTCATCAGTCGGGGCTTTTTTGGTGACGACCTTCAGGTCGTCCATGCCGACAAAACCGTTGTCCTTGTCTTGAACCAGCAAACCACCGGCCACCTGACGTACTGTTTTGCCACCGGCCGTTACATCTGGCAGACCGTCGGTCGTCAGCAAGCGCAAATTCTTTTTGGCCGCAAAGATCGCCTTGGCTTCGTCAGATGCTCCGGGGGCAATCACGACCTCGGTGAAAATCCCGGTGATCTCTTGCGCAGTTTCCGCATCCAACGGCTGGTTCAATGCCACGATCCCACCAAAGGCCGAGGTGCGGTCGCAGTCAAACGCCGCCTTATAAGCCTCAAGCAACGTCCCGCCCGTGGCCACACCGCAAGGGTTGGCATGTTTGATGATCGCGCAAGCCGCGCCCTGAGTGGGGTCGAACTCAGCGACCAGCTCAAACGCGGCGTCGGTGTCGTTGATGTTGTTGTAGCTCAGTTCCTTGCCCTGATGCTGCACGGCAGTGGCCACACCCGGGCGGTTGGTGCCATCGGTATAGAACGCAGCCTGTTGATGGCTGTTCTCGCCATAACGCAGAGTCTGTTTCAACTCTCCTGCAAAGGCGCGACGCTTAGGGGCCTCCAGCTGCAGAGCGTCGGCCATCCAGTTCGAGACTGCCGTGTCGTAGGCCGCCGTGCGGGCATACGCCTTTTGGGCAAGCCACTGGCGGAAACCATACGACGTCTTGCCGTAGTTCTCTTCCAACTGGTCCAGCAAAGAGGAGTAATCTTCAACATCCACCACTACGTTTACAAAGGCGTGGTTCTTGGACCCCGCACGGATCATCGCCGGGCCACCGATATCGATATTCTCGATGCATTCATCATAGCCCGCACCTTTGGCGACTGTGGCTTCGAACGGGTAGAGGTTCACCACCAGCAGATCGATCGCGCCAATACCATGCTCATTCATCGCAGCGACATGGGTGTCGTTGTCACGCAGCGCCAACAGCCCACCATGCACCACCGGGTGCAGGGTCTTAACCCGGCCGTCCATCATTTCGGGAAAACCGGTGATCTCGCTGACGTCCTTCACTTCAAGCCCAGCATCGCGCAGCGTCTTGGCCGTTCCGCCGGTCGACAGCAGCTCGACCCCGCGCTCGGCCAACGCCTTGCCCAGCTCAATCAGCCCGGTTTTGTCGGATACGGAAAGCAGCGCGCGGCGCACGGGGTGAAGATCGGTCATGGGTCCAAAGGTCCTTTTGGCGTCAGTCGAATTCTGGCTCGTCCCGGTGCGTATCGCGCACGGCATAGGCTGTGTCCTGTGCCTTGCTAAGCGTCCACCGGATGCGGGTCGCATACTCCATTGCGCGGCCAGATAGAACGATCTGTTTTGTCGCGCGCGGCTTTAAACGCCCCTTTTCAAGGTAAACGCTTGGCTCGACGGACAATTTTCCAATGCCATCATGGCGGAAAACCCAGATTTCGCCGCTTTTAAGGGCCATGGACACCGCCGCCCCGCCCAAATCCAGCGCCGCATCCACGTCCGGATGCAGGTGAAAACGGACATCATACCCGATCCCCTTGAGCCCTGAAGCGTCCATAGCCTTGTCGAACTGGCGCTTTGCCTTGTCGGTCGCAGTCAGCAGAATATCCTCGACTGCAAGTTCGCGCCCATCAAATCGCAACTCAAAGGTCCGCGCATGAGTCAGGCCGAACACTTTGGCATACCCGTCATGACCAGCCATGAAGCGGATACCCTCAAACGCGTCTTCGAAATCGACAGGCACATCCTGCGGCGCATCCACCAAAGCCTGACTTTCGCGGCCCGGCAATGGATTTGCCAGCCGCGCGCTGGAAAACCCATCCAGACACAAGGTTGAATGCGACGGCGTCGCCCGCCCTGCGCGGCGCCATTCCAGGCCAAAACTGGCCCCTGATCCGCAATTCACGATCAACGGCCGCCGTCCCGAGGTCAGTTCGAATGCCAATGTAGACGCGTGCGCGTTGAACGAAGCGGCACCTTTGGGCGGCGCACTGGCATCTACAATCACAGTGGTGCGTGCAGCAGACAAGCGCGCGTAGCCCATAGGCAATTCGGTCGCTGCCTTATGCTTGACGCCACTTTGTGCCAAGGCCTGTTCCAGACGCCCCTCGACTCCGCGCCCACCACCGTGGAATCGTGCCAAAGCGCCATCCGCATGGCGGAGGCTGCGCAGGGTCGGTGCAATCCGCTTAATTGCATTGACCTGCGCGACGGGCGCACCGCGCCCCAGATCGTTCAGCGCCGCGGTTGTCCAACTGAGCAGTGTGAAAACTTCCAGCAACTCCTCCGGGTTGCGCGTGGGGATCCCCCCCTGCGCGTCCACCTGACGATCGCATTCGCTGGCAAGAGCCCGCAGGGCAGGATCGGCCATCTGCTCCAACCCTTCCAACGCCAAACCGGCTTGTACCAATCCGGCCAGAGCCTCGAATCGGGGTAGGCCCGGCGTCGCCGCCGGCCAGCGTTTGGACAGGAACCATGTCTGTTGTGCCAGCGAGCGGAAGAACAGCCTGCTTTGCTTTTCATCCACCCCACGCAGCAGAAAGATCGCGTGGTTGATCCAGCGCATGACCCGCCGACCAGTCAGGTCAGGCACCCAACCGGGGCCCTGCCCGCGACCATGCGCTTCGATCCAGCCCCAGACCCAGCGTTGCGCCTTTTCCCGCGCGCGCATGTCTCCGACTGCGGCCAGATCATCCAGCCACGCAAAGCCGTGGCGTTCATCATCGAAACCTGCGCTGGGGGCGACGACGTCCCAGAGCCCGGTATCTTCGGCCTCGACCAGATATCCGGCAAACAAGAGGTTTCCGGCAACCAGTTGCCGTCCGCGTGCGAACGAACCGACCGTGCGCGGATCGGGCTGTGCGACAAATCCCGTGACCGCCTTTTGCCGCTGGCTCAGGCGCGCGTAGAAACGGTTCTGAAACCGCATCCATCGACTGGTCATGGTGTCCGAGTTCGACATGTCTCGCGTTACTCTGCCCCTTGCGCTCTGCTGGCGCTTGAGACCCAACGATAGACCGCGTCGATCGTCAAGTCATCGAAAAGCGTGCGCTTAGGCGGATTTGTTCAGACAGGCGATATAGAACCCGTCCATACCACCCTGATCCGCCCAATAATCGGGCCGCAGCCGCAGACCGCCTTCTTCCGTCATCCAATCCGTATCAACACCCGCTATGTTCACTGCGTCGCGATCCACGCTCATGTCCGGATACATCTCAAGCGCCTCTTCGATCTGCACTTCACCTTCGTCCGGCAACAATGAGCAGGTGCAATAAACCAAACGCCCACCGGGTTTCAGCAAACCCCATGCATGGGCCAACATCTGCGTCTGAAGCTCGATCAAACCGCCGAATTCAGACCCATCTTTGGCAAAGGGCAAATCCGGGTGCCGCCGGATCGTACCTGTGGCCGAACACGGCGCGTCCAGCAGGATCGCGTCATACTGACCTTCATGTTCCAGCGCATCCCCGACAATGACCTTCGCCGTCAGACCCGTCCTTTGCAGGTTTTCGCGCACCCGCTCCATCCGAGCTTCTGAAACATCCAACGCCGTAACGTCCGCTCCTGCCACAGCCAGTTGCATCGTTTTGCCACCGGGAGCAGCGCAAAGGTCCAGAACGTTCTCTCCGGCTTTCGGAGCCAGAACGCGAACCGGCAAAGCCGCCGCTGCGTCCTGCACCCACCAGTCCCCGGCTTTGTACCCCGGCAGGGTCGAAACCTGACCGGCGTCCTGCAAGCGAAACGAGCCTGTTGCCAGCACATCTCCCGAGGGATTGGTCGCACCCGGCTTCAAAGTCAGATCAAGCGGTGCGCCTGCGAAATGCGCCTGCTCCATCCCGGCCACGGCATCCGCGCCCCACGCCATAGTCAAGGGATCGCGAAGCCAATCCGGCAAGCGCGGGACTCGCATTTTGGGCCAGGCTTCAGGGCCTTCGGCTGCCACTTTGCGCAGAACCGCATTCACCAGGCCCTTAAGACGCCCGTGCTTGCGCGAGCGGCTGATGATCTCAACCATAGAATTCACCACACCATGCGCGGCTTCTCCGTTACAAAGCTCGACTGTGCCCAGCCTAAGCGCGTTATGGACTGTCAGAGCAGGTGTGCGGTTCAAGTGATTGTCCAACAACCTGTCGGCGCGTTCCAGGCCGCGCAAGGTCTCCGACGCCAACCGTTGAGCACGCGCGCGATCTTCGGGCCCCAACCGGTCCAATGCGCCCGCTGCGAGACATTCGGACAACAGGCGACCCTCACCCAGAACCTGATCGAGAAGATAGATTGCGCTGCGCCGTGCTGCTGTTGCGCTGTTTGCCATGGTACCGCCTTACTGTGACTTGCGCCCGCATTGCCAATGGCGGACGCGGGCGTATATCAAGACCCAGCACGGAAAGGAACCCGATGTCATGAGTGACGACCGCAAAGATTTGTCCCCCGCCGCCCAGCGCGCACTGGCCGAAGCAGAAGAACGCCGACGCAAGGCCGAAACCGAAGCCAAGGCGTTGCCCAAAGAACTGGGCGGGCGCGACGGACCTGACCCCGCCCGCTATGGTGATTGGGAAAAGAAGGGCATCGCCATTGATTTCTAGGCGCTCAGCCGCGCAGCGCCTTGAGGAAGTCGCCTATCAAAGCGCGCTGTTTCTGGGATGTCGCCCGATCTTCGGGCCATGTCAGCCAGTACCCGTCTTTTGTTTGCAACTCAGGTTGGTCCAGTCTGCGCAGCCGCCGCTCTTGAAGATCGGCAGAAGCCAGCGGAACTGACCCCAACACCACACCAAGGCCGCGCCGCGCCGCCGAGATTGCGTGCTCCATTGAATCAAAACTGATTTGGGAAGTCGGTACATCCTTCTTATCGCATTTCTGACACCATTCCCGCCACCCCGGGCGCTCACCACGCAGATCGATCAAAGGCGCACCCCATTCAACGTCGGGGGCCGCCATGGGCACAAGAACCTCGCGCGCGATCAAGGCCGCATCGCGCCCGGCCCACATACCGCGGCCATATCGGATTTGCAGCCAGGTCCGTTCTTCATCCAACGAAGACCGACGTGCGACCGAGTCGGTCATCACCTGCACTTTGGGTCTCAACTGGTGAAAGACAGGTAGAGCAGGCAGTACCAGCGCATGAATATTGGATGACAACCCGGCCACCCGCAACTCACGCGGGGACTTGCCGAACAGATCATCTGTGTTGCGCTCCAACGCCTGCAGGCTGTCTTGCACCAAAGGCAAATAGCTCTCGCCTTCTACCGTCAGCGACACACCCCGCGCTTCGCGCACGAACAGGGATCGGCCCAACCAAGCCTCAAGGTTTCCGATCCGCTGGCTGACAGCGGCCTGCGTCAAACCAAACTCTTTGGCCGCAGCCGAGAACCCGCCCAAACGCCCTGCGGCCTCGAACACGCGCAGCCAGTCCAGCGGCGGTAATCCCACCTTTTTCTTAGCCATAAGATTTTCCAAGCCTCAGACGAAATAAGGATTAATTGTCGTAATGCCATGAACGGCGTATCTGCTCAACCAAAGCTCGCGCCGAACAGGAGATCCCCAATGCTGCGCACCGCTACTCATGACACCAACGTCGTGACCGTGACTTTCACCGACGATAGCCAAGCCCGCTTTCACGCCATCTGGCTGCGTGACAACGCGCTGGACCCGGACACCCGCGCGCCCGGCAACGGTCAGCGCCTGATCACTATCGGGGACATCCCCGCCAACATTTCGGTCAGCGCTGCCGATGTGTTGAACGGCGACCTCGTGATCACCTTCCAGCCCGAGGGCAAGACAGTGACCTTCCCTGCCGACTGGCTGGCCGATCACAGTTATGACAGCGCACAAGCCGCCGAGTTCGGCCGCATCGCCACCGGTATCACCACCTGGGAACGTGGCATCGACGCCCCCAGCGGAGATTGGAACGAGGTCCACGCCAGCCCGGTTGCTAAGCGCAATTGGCTAGCGGCGGTGGCCGAGTTAGGGTTTGCCAAGCTGACAGGCGGCCCAACCGAACCGGAATCGCTGCTGAAGGTGGCCGATCTGTTTGGCTATGTCCGCGAGACCAATTATGGCCCCTATTTCGAAGTGCGGACCGAGGTGAACCCCACCAACCTCGCCTATACCGGGCTTGGGTTGCAGGCCCATACCGATAACCCCTACCGCGACCCGGTGCCGACGCTGCAAATTCTGTATTGTCTGGAGAATTCAGCCGAAGGCGGTGACAGCATCGTGGTCGACGGCTTCCGCGCCGCCGAGAAGCTGCGCGATCAGAACCCCGAGGGTTTTGCCCTGTTGGCCGGCTTCCCGGCGCGGTTCGAATACAAGGGCTCGGACGGCGTCTGCCTGCGGTCGCGGCGCCCAATGATCGAACTGTCGCCAGATGGCAAACTGATCGGAATCCGTTTCAACAACCGCTCCTCCGCGCCGTTCGTCGATATCCCCTTTGAGAAGATGGAAGCCTATTACGCTGCCTACCGCCAATTGGGTGGAATCATCGACGACCCGGCGATGGGCGTGTCGTTCAAGCTGGAACCGGGCGAAAGCTTTATCGTCGACAACACACGCGTGCTGCACGCGCGTCTGGGCTATTCCGGTGCAGGCTCACGCTGGTTGCAGGGATGCTATGCTGACAAGGATGGATTGCTGTCCACACTCGCCGCGATGGAAATAACACAACCGGAGGCGGCTGAATGAAACCCGATTTCTCGACCCTGAACAGGGACAATATCGTGGCCTTCATCGGTGACATCTTCGAACGTCGCGGCGGCGAGGAGTACTTAGGCGAACCCGTCACCATGGCCCAACATATGCTGCAAGGGGCCACCATCGCCAAGCAGAACGGCCAGCCAGAGGAAATCATCGTCGGTGCACTTCTGCACGACATCGGGCATTTTACGTCCGAATTCGGCACTTATCACCCCGACGATACCGAAGACCGCCATCACGAAGACGCAGGCGCTGAGGTACTGGAACAGTTCTTCCCCTCGGTCATCACCGATTGCTGCCGCTATCACGTGGCGGCCAAACGGTATCTTTGCGCCACCAAGCCCGAGTACTTTCAACGCCTGTCGACTGCCTCGGTCCACACGCTGGAACTGCAGGGCGGCCCGATGAGCGCGGAAGAGGTTGTCGCATTCGAATCCAACCCAAACCTGAAAGAGATCATTCAGGTTCGCTATCTGGATGAGGCCGGTAAACGCGCGGATATGGAGACCCCCGATTTCCCCTATTTTGCACCCATGGTGCAGCGCATGGTCGACAAACATCTGGGCACGTCGTGACTGCACCTGAATACATCTTCGAGGCCAGTTCCAAGCCCTCGCTACCCTGGCACGAAGTTCCTCTGATCCGCGCAACAGATCAGACGGTCAAAGGCTATGGCTGTCTGGTCGATGACCCCGAGACCTTTGAAATCGAGATAGTCCGCTGGCCGCAACAAGGTTGGCGCCCCATCGACGAAGGCACCGGCGACGAAGGCGGCTGGGTCGAAGGCACGTTCAAATGTGACTGGCGAGGCGACGTGCTGTATGGCGAGAACGAAGCCGTCAAAGGGCATTACGTTCTTGGCTGGTCCACGGATCCGCAAACCGCGCAGACGGATCGGCAAACCGCGCCCCGTGATCAGGTGTTGCTCTGGCACATGAACTATCACCCCGACGGCGGTCAGATGTTTTGGCCTTTGGACAAAAAACCCTTCATCGTCCCCGCGGCCCTGCCCGGTGACAACCTGACGCCCGACAAGGTGGTGGCGTTCTGGTGCGACGGCTCGCGTGGCCTCTATATCCACCCGGGCATCTGGCACGAGGGGATATTCCCGGTCGAAGATGACCAACGATTCCTCGACCGGCAGGGTGCAGTTCACGCACGGGTCAGCGCGGATATCGGGAAAGAGTTCGGTGTGTACCTGGCCTGCCCATTGCGCGAAGACAGGATCAAGGGCTTTTAACCAAAGCCCCTTGATGCCCTGACCCTTTGCGCACGATCCAAATCTGCACAGCCAGCAAATAGGGCACGTAGAACGCAAAGTTCTGAACCAGATCGAAAGGGCCCGAGAAGTCGGGCTCTGACCCCAGCCCGCCGGTCAGCAGATACCACAGCGTGTAATGCACCCGGTAGAGCCATGATCCCAGCGCCAGCCAGAACAGCCGCAGCCCCCAGGCCCAGTGCCCCGCGCGGTCATTGCAAAGCGCCATGCGCGCCACCATCAAGGCTGCGGTGAACAGGCAAATCCCATATAGGAAAAACGCGGCAGACATCACCGGCCCACCAATCGTGCCTCGCAAAGGGATATAAGTCATCCCCGCCATCCCGGTCACAAGAGCCAGCGCGACCAGCACAGCACCCAAGGCGCGGTGAAACCAGTTGAAGCGCTGCCGAAGGGCGCGGACCAGTTGCAGCGGCACCAGCGTTACCAACACCGTTCCGGCAAAGATATGTAGAATCATCGCCGCGTTGCCGACGCTCTGACCGTCCGCAAACAAATAGCTTTGCGCAGGCGCATCATGCGACAGGCCGACGCCGATCATACCAAACCCGTGCGCCACAAACGGCAGCAGCGTCAGATAAAATAGTGCCAGCAGGACACCAGTTGCCAGACCGGAACGACGTAAACGCATAGATCAGAGCTTAGCGCCAACAATTCGGGCGTCTATGGCTTACAACCCCAGTACGTCCACCATGTCATACTGCCCGGGTGTCTTGCCTTGACCCCATAGTGCGGCCTTGAGGGCACCACGGGCAAAGATTGCACGATCACTGGCCAAATGGCGCAGGACGATGCGTTCTCCGGGGGCAGCGAACAGCACATCATGTTCACCAACGATATCGCCGCCGCGAATGGCGTGGAAGCCGATATCACCCCGCTTGCGCGCACCGGTGATGCCATCGCGGCCTCGATCAGACACATCCGCCAATCTGACGCCGCGCCCCTCGGCAGCGGCCTCACCCAGCATCAGCGCTGTGCCCGAGGGCGCGTCGACCTTGTGGTGGTGGTGGCCTTCGATGATCTCGATATCGAAATCTTCATCCAATGCGGCAGCGACTTTCTTGGTCAGTTGCACCAGCAGGTTCACACCAAGGCTCATATTGCCCGCCCGCACGATCACGGCGTGGCGTGATGCCGGTTCAAGTGACGCGATTTGTTCGTCGGACATGCCCGTAGTGCCGATGACATGAACACAACGCGCCTGCGCAGCCAGAGCGGCAAATTCCAAAGTCGCTTCGGGCGCGGTGAAATCGATCACCGCCTGCGCTTGCGCAAACGCCTCCAGCGGATCATCAGTGACGGTGACGCCCAGCGCCTGACCACCCATGGCCGTGCCCACATCCTGACCGATCCAATCGTGACCCTTGCGCTCAACCACGCCAACCAGACGCGCCTGATCGCTGTCGGTGACAGTCTTGATCAGCATCTGCCCCATGCGGCCCGAAGCCCCTGTGATAACGATCCCCGGAATATGGGTCATTGCGCTGGTCCTTTTCGCTAAGTCGGCTCAAAGCCTCCTACCCCGTTCGCGCCCGCTTGGCAAAGCCCCGCTTTGGGCTTAGATCGGGGATATGGCAAAGAACAAATTCCACGATGGCCCCGGCCCGTCCCAACGACAGCTGCGTGTCGGCGAACTGATACGTCGCACCCTGTCCGAAGTTCTGGCGCGCGGAGATGTCCACGACCCCGACCTGAACCGCATGTCGATCACCGTGGGTGAGGTCCGTACCTCGCCCGATCTCAAAATCGCCACGGCCTATGTGCTGCCGTTGGGCGGCAAAGGGCAAGAGGACGTGATCGACCTGCTGGCCCGCAATAAAGGTGAATTACGACGCGTGATCGGCAAGAAACTGAACCTGAAGTTCTCGCCCGATCTGCGGTTCCGTCTGGATGACACGTTTGACCGTCTGGACGACACCCGCCGCATGTTCCAGCAGGACGCGGTGCGCCGCGATCTGGACGAGTGATCCGTACTTTAACAACATTGGGCGCGATTTTGTGGGCCGCGCAAGCCTCTGCGGTTACGTGTGAAAAGGTTACTCACGACGGTCTGCGCTACACCGTCTGCGAGGTCGATGCGACTGCAGCGGATCTGCGCCTGTTTCTGAATGGTGAAGACGGCGAAGTGTTGGGGCATTTCTCATCGGTTAACGAGACGCTTGAACCCGAGGGCAAACGGCTGGCCTTTGCGATGAACGCCGGCATGTATCACGACGACCGCTCGCCCGTCGGCCATTATGTCGAAGATGGGCAGGAGCAGATGCGGGTAATCGCGAACCCCGGCCCCGGCAATTTCGGCCTGCTGCCCAATGGCGTTTTCTGCATCCGCAACGGGCGCGCCGATGTGTTCGAGACGCTGGATTTCGTGGATCAGACACCGGACTGCCGCTTTGCCACCCAATCCGGCCCGATGCTGGTGATCGACGGCGAGCTGCACCCGCGCTTTCTGCCCGATTCGACCTCGCGCTATATCCGCAACGGTGTTGGCACCAGTGCCGATGGCGCGCGGGCCGTTTTTGCGATCTCAGAAGATTATGTCACCTTCCACGAATTCGGCAGACTGTTTCGCGATGTTCTGAACACCCCAAACGCGCTGTTTCTGGACGGCAATATCTCACGAATGTATGACCGCGCAGGCAACCGTTCGGATCTGGGATTCTCGTTGGGACCGATTGTGGGTGTAGTTGAGGACATGCCTGCAAATTGACAGGGCGGGTGTGATCCGTTAACCCGCGCGCCTCAGCAAAAGGCAAGGTGCAAGATGGGACGCAAACGCAAGGGTCGCGACATTTCCGGTTGGCTGGTTGTGGACAAGCCTGCGGGCATGACCTCGACCGCTGTGGTCAACAAGGTGCGTTGGGCGATGGATGCCAAAAAGGCGGGCCATGCGGGCACACTGGACCCCGAAGCAACCGGCGTTCTGGCCGTGGCTTTGGGCGAGGCAACAAAGACCGTTCCCTATATCACCGATGCGCAGAAGGCTTACACGTTCACCGTGCGTTTGGGTCAAGCCACCAATACCGACGATGCCGAGGGCGAAGTGATCTCAAGCAGCGATGCGCGCCCTTCGGATGAGGACATCAAACAGGCGCTGACCCCGTTTTTGGGCGACATCATGCAGGTTCCGCCTAAGTTTTCTGCCGTGAAGATCGACGGCCAACGCGCCTATAAACTGGCCCGCGATGGTGAGGATGTGGAACTAACCGCTCGGCCCCTTTGGGTCGAGGAACTGATCCTTGTCGACCGCCCCGATGAAGACCACGTGGTGTTGGAAATGACCTGCGGCAAAGGAGGCTATGTCCGCTCAATCGCGCGCGATCTGGGTGAGGCACTGGGATGCCACGGACACGTTAGGGAGCTGCGCCGCATCTGGTCCGGCCCGTTTGAGGCCGAAGATGGCCTGACCGTCGAACAAATCGACGAGATGGCCAAGACCACTGCACTGGACGCGTATCTGCACCCGCTGGAAACCGGCCTGTCGGACCTGCCCGAATTGAAATGCACCCCTGAGGGCGCCACCCGCCTACGCAACGGCAATCCCGGCATGGTGCTGGCATCAGACGTCGAATACGGCGATGAAGCCTGGGCCTCGCTGGATGGTAAAGCGGTGGCTGTGGGCATCTACAAATCAGGCGAGTTGCATCCCAGCCGGGTGTTCGTTTCCTGAAACACGTGCTAGGCGGTTGGCATGATCACCCGAACACATACCAAGGGCGATGCGCCCTCGACCGCCATCTATTCCGATTGCGAGAAGTATCGCTATAGCCTGACCCGCGTCTGGGATCCAAAGGGAGAGAAGGCATTGTTTGTGATGCTGAACCCCTCGACCGCGACCGAGGTGCAGAATGACCCTACGGTGGAACGCTGCGAGCGCCGCGCGCGGGCCTTGGGGTTTGGCGCGTTTCAGGTGACCAACATCTTTGCCTGGCGCGACACTGACCCGCGAAAGATGCGCGCTGCCACTGATCCAGTGGGACCAGAAAATGACAGGGCGATTCTGGATGGCGTGGACTGGGCCGATCGGGTCATTGCCGCCTGGGGCACCCACGGCGCACATCTGGACCGTGGCCCGGCAGTTGAACAGTTGTTGCGTCAGACGGGTCAACCCCTGTTCCATTTGGGTCTGACCAAAGACGGCCACCCCAAGCACCCCCTTTACATCGCCTACACTCAACAGCCTGAGCAGTGGTGATAAAGTATTAACCCTTTCAACAACTTATCTTTGACGATGCTGCCTGCAGAATGAGACAATCACCCTCGGAGTTTTCTGCCATCGGAGGGTGCCATGTTTCTGGCCGGATTGATCGGACTGGCCGCCATCGGCGGTGCAGCTTACGCGATGAGCGACATGCTGATCGAAGACGAGGACGTGTCAGATGACATTCCCGAAGATGAGCCGCAATCCGAAGCCGAAACCGGGGAATTCCTGGATATCGGCGAAAATGTCGAAGACCCCGTCGAAACCGAAGTCGAACCCCTGTCCACCGGTATCGTCCTTTCCGAATTCGAAGGCGATCTGGTGATTGCCGGAGAAGACGGCCCGGACATCATCACCGGAGGGGACGGAGTGGATCAGATCAACGGCTATGGCGGTGACGATACGATCCACGGTGGCCAGGGGGATGACGTCCTGCATGGCAGCGACGGGATGGATACCATCTATGGCGGGCCGGACAACGATGTCCTGCATGGCCAAGCGGATGACGACCTGCTGTTTGGCGACATGGGCGATGACGCTCTGTTCGGACATTTCGGAAACGATGTTCTGGACGGTGGTGAAGGGGAAGACGAGCTTTATGGCGGTCAGGGTGACGATACTTTGGACGGCGGGGCCGGTGACGACGCATTGCAAGGCGGCTTCGGGGATGACGTTCTGGTCGGAGCGGCGGGCGAAGATGCAATCTTTGGCGGCGATGGGGACGACTTTGTGTTCGGCATCGAAGAGGGTGCGGCCGAACAGGATTTCCTGAACGGCGGGGATGGTGATGACACTATTATTGCAGGGGACGGGGATGTTGTGACAGGTGGCCAGGGCGCGGATGACATCGTGCTCAGCCCGGGAGAAGACGATGTTACCGTCATGGGCTTCCAGCCCGGCGAGGACAAACTGCTTGTCACCTGGGAAGAAGAGACTGAACCCGAAATTTCGGTAGAACGCGACACTGACAACACCAACCTGACGCATGTGATCATCAACGGTCAGGAGGTGGCGCAGGTATACGGGGCAGAAGAATTGACTGTCGCGGATATACAACTGATTTCAGAAGCGCAACTGGCACAGTATGGTCAGATGATCTGAGGCCGCAGATTCCCTTTGCCATTTGACAAAATTCCGCTTATACGCGCCCATCCGCATCGGAATCGGTGCGGTTTTCTCCATGGGCCTGTGCTGGACGACATCCCGGCCTGCGCCATCAACTCTAACCTTTGAAGGAGACCCCGATGTCGATCACTGCCGCTGAAAAAGCACGCGTCATGCAAGAATTCGCAACCAAAGAAGGCGACACCGGTTCGCCTGAAGTACAGGTTGCCATCCTGACCTCGCGCATCAACACCCTGACCGAGCACTTCAAGACCCACAAAAAAGACAACCACGGTCGTCGCGGTCTGCTGAAAATGGTCGCCCAGCGCCGTAAGCTGCTGGACTACCTGAAAGGCAAAGAAGAAGCGCGTTACCAGGACCTGATCAAAAAGCTGGGCATCCGCCGCTAAGTTCGGATTACACCGCTTGCAGATTTCAGACGCCCGTCACTTTGGCGGGCGTTTTTTGTTTTGGCTACCTTGCGGACTTTCGCTGCTAGTGCAGTATTACGCCTGAATAGGCGTAGCTTTGCGCAGATAGCGATTTTTGCAAACTCGACCGTTTTTACACAAACTTAGGCATGATTGCACCTGTTAAGTATCATCAACTTAGCCAGCGAACGCGTGATTCACACTTTAGAAAACCATCACGCGCTATCTTGACGTGCAGATGAGAAGCTATTACCTCTCATTACATCTTATGACCGGTGCTCCCTGGCTTGGCCTCGTCGTCCTGCTACAGCCCGGTCTTCTTATTTAAGCAGCTGGAACATTTGAAGCTTCCTTACGTCAAACCCTACAGATCAGTCGATGACTGTCTGGAACTGATGCAAGAACGCGGGCTTGTAGTTCGTGATGCAACCCACGCCAAACGTGCTTTGACCCGAATAGGGTACTATCGGTTGAGTGCATTCAGCTATCCGTTTCGCGAATTCTGCCAGACCACCGATGGACGGCTCACACGCTGCGAACGCTTCAAAGACGGGGCAACCTTCGACCAGGTGATGAGCTTCTACCTGTTCGACAAAGCCCTGAGAATGGAGCTTATGGATGCTATTGAGCGAATTGAGATCGCGATCCGAACAGCTTTGATTGAAGTGATCGGTGCGGTGAACCCCCAAGGCCATCTTGATCCGCGTACATACAAGCCGAGATTCAGTGAATCTAAGGATGGTGAGGAAACGGATTTTGCAAAGTTTGTTGTCGGGCTGGAAGAAACGTTCAAAGGTTCAAAAGAAGAGTTCGCAAAGCACTTTGGAAGAAACTATTCTGGCAATCCGCCAATCTGGGTGAAAGCCGGGACCTGGCAGTGGGGTCACCTGACCCATATCCTGCGGTTTCTGGACGAAGCACACAAAACGGCGATTGCAGAACGCATCAATCCGAATCTCCCGCGGAAAACGATGCAGTCATGGGTATCTGCTCTGAACGATGTTCGAAACGACTGCGCACACCACTCAAGGCTTTGGAACAAGCCCCTTATCAACAGTCCAGGTCTACCTAAAGCGAAGATTATTCCGGAACTGGATCATCTGCGTGAACGACGGGTTGGCGACGATGCACCAACAAAACGCATATACAGCGCGATTGTGGTTATGATTTATATACTCAAGCAATTTTATCCAAAGACACAGTGGCAGTGTCGGCTGAAGAACCGCATTCTGGCGGAGCGTCTTCCAGCAGAAATCGGTCTTGCAACAGCGGGTTTTCCCGATGGTTGGGAAATGCAGCCGATTTGGCAGTGAGTGCAAACGCGCTTTGGCCCACAAGTAAGCCTGTAGGTTGATCAAATGCATCAAACCATCTCGTACAGTAAAGTCCGCGTCCCGTGAGCTCATCATTCAACCTTGAAGGTCTGCAAAGGGAGCCAAACCTGACCAATGCAAACGCAGCAGTCAAATAGGCCGGCAACGACCGCTCAGGGCTCATAGCTACCTGAAATCTTTATAAAATAACGCCCGCCAATTGGCGGGCGTTGCCTTAAACGCATGTGTAAACTCTACATCTTCGCCTTCTCCGACTTCAGAGCCAGCCATAGGCAGTAGCACATTATCAGGACCACCAGCGTGAACGGTATCCCTGTTGAAACCGCAGCACCCTGCAGGGCGGATAGGCCACCCCCAAGCAACAAGGCGATGGCCACCAGGCCTTCGAGCGTGCACCAGAATACGCGCTGAACAACCGGCGCATCCATCTTGCCGCCTGCCGTAATTGTGTCGATCACCAACGAGCCCGAGTCGGACGAGGTGACAAAGAACACCACGATCAGGATTAACGCGATGGGCGCGACGATTCCATAAAGCGGCAGTTCCTTAAGGAAGCCGAACAGCGCACCTTCGGGGGCGTAGCTGTCGATCACCGTGGCGCGGACACCTTCGGCTCCGCCTGCGTTCAGCATGTCGATGGCGGCACCGCCGAAGGTCGACATCCACAGGGCGCAGACCGCCGTCGGGGCCAGCAGCGCGCAGAGGATGAACTCACGCACGGTACGCCCTTTCGAGATGCGGGCGATGAACATGCCGACAAACGGTGACCATGCGATCCACCAGGCCCAGTAGAAGGTCGTCCAGCCGTGGAAATAGCTGGTGTCTTCTCGACCGAACGGATTGGACAGCGCTGGAAGGTGCGTTACGTAATCCACCATCACGTTGAAATACCGCGCGATGGCTGTACCAACGCCGGTGACAACAATGACGAAAAGGAACAGACCCACAGCCATGATCATGTTGATCTCACTCAGCCGTTTCACGCCTGCATCCATACCCATCAGGACTGATCCCAGCGCGATCATGGTGATGCCAATGATCAGCAGGACGGTCACGGTCGGACTGGGTTCGATGCCGAACACCTCGTTCAGCCCCGCCGCAACCTGCTGCGCCCCAAGACCCAAAGAAGTCGTGAGGCCGAACAACGTCGCAAACACCGCAAGCGTGTCGATGATATGGCCCCACCAGCCCCAGACACGTTCGCCCAGGATCGGATAAAAGGCCGAGCGCAGGGTCAGTGGCAGATTCAGGTTATAGGCAAAAATCGCAAGGCTCAGACCCACAGCGGCATAGACCGCCCAGCCTTCCAGCCCCCAATGATGGATTGTGCCGACGATGCCGACATATTCATTGCCCGGAACGGCAATATCAATGCCCAAGGGCCGCGCATTCCCGCCTTCGGCAAAGTTATAATAGACCGGCTCCATCACACCAAAGAACAGCAGACCGATACCAATACCGGCGGCGAACATCATCGCGATCCATCCGGCATAGGAATAGTCAGGCTTGGCATCCTTGCCGCCGATCCTAACACTGCCGACCGGCAGAATGATCAGAACCAGACAAAACAGGGTGATGGCGTCAACCGAAAGAACCAGGAACCAGTCAAACGTGCTGGTCAGCCAGGGCCGGAGCCAGCCGAAGAACGAGGCAGCTGCCTCTTGGTTGGCCAATGCGATCAGAACGAACGCAAAGATCAAAATACTCGAGATCAGAAAGACCGGGTTGTGAATATCCAGACCAAATGGCCGGACGTTATCCTGACCCAGCTCATATTCCGTTTCGAAGTCGTAAATCCGGGGGTCCGGATCAAGCATCTTCTTTGTTTGTGCCATTCGATTGCCCTTCTGTTCGCTTTTTGCAAACGCCAAGGTATTCGGTCGGCGGACGGTTATGATATAGTTACCCCCTTGGCGCGTTTCCGTCATTTCGACCGCAGGCTGGTTCGTAAAAGCTTATACAGCCTTGTTATTTTTACAATTGCATTCGATTTTTCATATGTTAGCGACGAAAGCTCTCTTGCGAGTTTCTATCGTCTGACCGGAATGAAACGCTGTGTTTCACCACGTTCAGTTTCATGCCCCGACCTGAAAATTGCGCGCAAAAGGAAAGCTTCGACCTGTCTCAGCATGATCTGGCCGTCAAATTCGGTTTCTCTTTCCTTCCAAAGCATTCTCCTGTATGCGCGCGGTATCTGAGACGTTGTGCCCTGACCCCGGCACTCGAATGGAAGATAAAGTGGGGTCGGCGGCAATGGGGCCGCCATGCAAACCGGAGACCCGCAGGGGCGGGAGTGCTCCGTTCTAGGATACGCATATGTTTGATGTAACGAAGAAATCGATTCAGTGGGGCGAAGAGACGCTGACACTGGAAACCGGCAAGGTTGCCCGTCAGGCGGACGGCACCGTGATTGCCACGCTGGGCGAAACCAGCGTCATGGCCAACGTGACCTTTGCCAAGCAACAAAAACCCGGTCAGGACTTTTTCCCGCTGACCGTGCACTATCAGGAAAAATACTATGCCGCCGGTAAGGTTCCGGGTGGCTTCTTCAAGCGCGAGGCGCGCCCGACCGAGAAAGAGACGCTGACCGCGCGTCTGATCGACCGTCCGATCCGCCCGCTGTTCGTTGACGGCTTCAAAAACGAAGTTCTGGTGATGTGCACCGTGCTGTCCCACGATCTGGTCAACGATCCCGACATCGTTGCAATGATCGCTGCTTCGGCTGCCCTGACCATCTCGGGCGCGCCGTTCATGGGCCCGATCGCCGGTGCCCGTGTTGGTTTCGTGGATGGCGAATACGTCCTGAACCCGACCGTAGACGATATGCAGGACTTGCGCCTGAACCCCGAACAGCGTCTGGATCTGGTTGTTGCCGGTACCAAAGACGCCGTGATGATGGTGGAGTCGGAAGCTTACGAACTGTCCGAAGCCGAAATGCTGGGTGCCGTGACCTTTGCGCATGAGCAAATCCAGCCGGTCATCGACCTGATCATCTCGCTGGCCGAAGAAACCGCCAAAGAGCCGTTTGAGTTCGTCGCTCCCGATTACTCGGAGCTGTACGCCGCTGTTTCCGCAGCCGGTGAAGAGCAGATGCGCGCCGCCTTCGCGATCACCGACAAGCAAGAGCGCACCGCCGCTGTTGCCGCTGCCCGCGAAGCGATCAAAGAAGCACTGACCGAGGAACAGCTGGAAGACGCCAATCTCGGCTCGGCGATGAAAAAGCTGGAAGCCGGCATCCTGCGCGGTGACGTCGTCAAAGGCGGCAAGCGCATCGACGGTCGTTCGACCACCGATGTACGCGCCATCGAAGCCGAAACCTCGCTGCTGCCCCGCACCCACGGTTCCGCCCTGTTCACCCGTGGTGAAACACAGGCGCTGGCTGTGACCACGCTGGGCACCGGCGACGATGAGCAGTTCATCGACGCGCTGCACGGCAACTTCAAATCGAACTTCCTGCTGCACTACAACTTCCCTCCGTATTCGGTGGGTGAAGTGGGCCGCGTGGGTTCGCCCGGTCGTCGTGAGATCGGTCACGGCAAACTGGCATGGCGCGCGCTGCAGGCGGTTCTGCCTGCACCGACCGACTTCCCCTATACCGTGCGCGTGGTATCGGAAATCACTGAATCGAACGGCTCGTCCTCGATGGCCTCTGTCTGCGGCGGTTCGCTGTCGATGATGGACGCAGGTGTTCCGCTGAAAGCACCGGTTGCCGGTGTGGCAATGGGTCTGATCCTGGAAGATGATGGCGATTACGCTGTCCTGACCGATATCCTGGGTGACGAAGATCACCTGGGCGACATGGACTTTAAAGTGGCAGGTACCGAGAACGGCATCACCTCGCTGCAGATGGACATCAAGGTCGCAGGTATCACGCCGCAGATCATGGAAACCGCTCTGGCACAGGCCAAAGAGGGCCGGATGCACATTCTGGGCGAGATGGGCAAAACCCTGTCCGAGACCAACGAATTCTCGGTCCACGCCCCGCGCATCGAGACCATGAACATCCCCACCGACAAGATCCGTGAAGTGATCGGTTCGGGCGGTAAGGTCATCCGCGAGATCGTGGAAACCTCGGGTGCCAAGGTCGACATCAACGACGACGGTGTGATCAAGATCGCCTCGCCCGATGGTGAATCGATCCAGAAGGCTTATGACATGATCTACTCGATCGTGGCCGAACCGGAAGAAGGTCAGATCTACACCGGTAAAGTGGTCAAGATCGTCGACTTCGGCGCCTTCGTGAACTTCTTTGGTAAGCGCGACGGTCTGGTCCACGTGTCCCAGATCGAAAACCGCCGCCTGAACCATCCGTCAGACGTTCTGAAGGAAGGTCAGGAAGTGAAGGTCAAGCTTCTGGGCTTTGACGATCGCGGCAAGGTCCGCCTGTCGATGAAAGTCGTCGATCAGGAAACCGGCGAAGAGGTCGTTCCCGAGAAGAAAGAAAAGAAAGAAGACGCAGAGTAATCTGTACCTATCTTCAGGCTCGAAAGGCCCCGGCGCTGTCCGGGGCCTTTTTGGTTTAGGTGTGTCTCCGACCACTCCCCAGTAATCTGGTCTAGGTAAATCAACCATTAACGATTCTTAAACGTATCAGCACAACCTTAAGGGTAATTTTGTTGCTCTCAGGGATGTTATGCGGCCGTGGCCACGATTACCGTCTATGAAATCAGTGCAGACCCGTTCAGCACACGCAACGTCGATATCACGGCCGCGTATTCTGTCGCAGTAACGGATAACGACGCCATCTTGGATGACCCGGACCCCGACAGCACCCAATTGGACCTGTCCGGGCTGCCGGGCTTTACCGCCTCGTCTCAGAATTTCAGTACGTTCGAGACATATACCGGAACGGTCAACGGCGCGCCTGTCAGTTTCACCCTGATCCAGTTCAGTAACCCGCGCTATATCATCGTCACTTCGGGGCAGGCTGCGCTGAATGACACCATCGAAGACACCAGCTTTGGCGGCACCGCATCTTCTACCCCGTATCAGAGCTTGCCGTCTTTCGTGTGCTTCACCACGGGCTCGCTGATCCTGACCCCCACAGGGCAGCGCCAGGTGGAAGAACTGGTACCGGGGGATCCTGTCCTGACCACAGATGGGCGCATCCGCCCGGTGCGCTGGATCGGTCGACGGCATCTGTCGACGCAAGAGCTGCGTTCCTCTCCGCATTTGTGCCCAGTGCGCTTCAAGGCGGGCTGTTTCGGTCCGAACTGCCCCACGCGCGACCTGCTGGTGTCGCCGCAACATCGGGTCGCTGTAACCTCAGCGATGATGGAACTGATGCATGGCGAGACCGCGATGCTGGCCCCGGCAAAGGCATTGATCAATGGGCAAAACATTGTAAAGGACCCGCCTGCGCAGGGGGTCGAATATGTTCACATCCTTTTAGATCAGCATGAGCTGGTGAATGTCGAAGGAATCTGGTCCGAATCCTTCTATCCCGGCGAAACGACCCTTAGTGCAATGGCACCTTCCACCCTGCGCAAGTTGTTCGACCTGTTCCCGGAACTGTCCCACGGCTCGACTGGTTACGGACCAACGGTGCTACCGGTCCTTAAACCTTTCGAAGCCGGAATGCTGAAAGCAGACTTGAAAGTTCCAAATTGGCGGGTTTATCCGAATTCGCTTAAGAAGGCCGCCTAACACAGTTTAGTGGGCAACACCGCCCGGCCCGTGTTTCAAAACGTGCCATTGGCCATAGCTGTCGTTCAAATCCAGCTTGATCGCCGCGTCTGCGCGCGTTGTAGCGCTGCCGATCTCGGCCATTGAGAACTCGATACCGCCAGGAATATCGATACGTACGCGATGCGGTCCCCCGCCATGAGGGGCTTCAATGGGGCGACCTGTCGAGCTCAGCACATCGCCGATGGACACACGGGCAGTACGCTCTTCCATGTTCATTTCGAAATCAATCGGCAGGTAAAGCGTGTCATGAACCTTATCGCACATGGCACGGAACACGTACCAATGTGTCGCCATCTCTTCCGTTTCTTCACCGTGAAAGACCTTTTCCAGCGCAGCGCGCTGTGCCGGGGTCGCAGCAGGATCAATGACAACCTGCATTTCTCCGCCGCCCTCGAAAATCGGCCCCGGCCAGGCATAGATCAGCGCGGCCTTGGCACCACCCAGATCAGTGTCACCGAAATACCCTGTGCCAATCTCTAGCACTTCGAAGCCCCGGCAGTTTCCGTGGGTGGGTAGCTCTTCGAATTGGCAAGGGCAGGCATAACCGCAATTGCAGTTTCCGAAGCTTTCTCCTTCAACATACCAATCTGTAAACGCCATGGTTCTCTCCTGCAAAGTACAGTGAAATCCCGATGGCTTTCGCCTGTGGAACAGCCCCCTTTCAGCCAGACTAGCACGTCCCTGCGCAGATCAGAAATCGACGGCCTCCCATTCAGCGACAACAACTCGAATAGGCGATTTATTCTATCACATGGCGCCAAATTAGAGTGACCCGATGTGACCGCCCGAACCCTTTCAATGCAACAGCAGACACACGATTTACGTGTGGAAACGTTTTGGAACAAAGGACATGATCATGGTTAGTCGTTTCATCCTGACCTCCGCCGCCCTGATGCTGGGCTCAACTGCAGCAACCGCGCAAAGCCTGGGTGACGGCACCTATGTTCAAGGCTTCATTGGCTACAGTCAGTTGCAGGACAGCAATTTCTCTGGCGCGATTGGCGGCGCGACCCAATCTGTCGATACGGATTTTGATGCAGGTTTTGGCCTGGGTGTGGCTATCGGTAAAGAGATCCCGCAGTGGTCCAACGACACGGTCGGAACGCGTATTGAACTGGAATTATCATACCGCGAAAGCGACGTGGATGGTGTAAATTTCTCGGGCAACGGTCCGGCACCGGAAGGCAATATTTCCGGCGATGTGTCGCAAACTTCGCTCTTTGCCAACGTGCTGTTCGACTTCAAACAATCCGGTGCGCTGACCCCGTTTGCAGGCTTTGGTCTGGGCGCGACTTATTCGGATTTGGATTTTGCTTACGGTCCCGGTGTGGCGCTGGATGACAGCGACACTGCTTTTGCGGCTCAGGTGATCGCTGGCGTGGCTTATGACATCAACCCGTCAACCGCCCTTACCGTAGACGCCCGCTATGCCCGCGCCTTTGATGTGTCGTCGCAGCGGTTGGCCCCGAACGGCGCTTTGACGGGAACGGTTGAAGACGACCTGGATACATTCAGCGTCAACTTCGGGCTTCGTTACAAGTTTTGATAAAATCGGGGGTTAGGTTTCTCTCCGGTTTCCCTTCCCCGTTATGCCCTCGCGCCTCTGGTGCGGGGGCATTCTGAAAAAATCGACAAAATAAAGCGCAGATCAAACATTCTGCGGATTGCCATGCGATCAGCAACCGCCAGTTGCATCCGACGCTAAACACATTTTGGGAAAAATGCCTATAGACGCGATTGGGGAGCCAACGGCCCCCCAACTTTCAGCCCGCCTTAGGACGGCGCTTTGGTCTTGCGCAGATATGGGAAGATCGTCTCAAACTCGCCAAACTTGGCCTTGGCATCTTCGTTGGAAACGGTCGGCGGGATAATTACGTCCTCGCCCGGAACCCAATTGGCCGGTGTCGCAACACCCTTGGCTGACATCTGCAGCCCGTCCAGCGCACGCAGGATCTCGGCAAAGTTCCGGCCCACGGTCATCGGATAGGTCATCGACAGCTTCAGTTGCTTGTCCGGGCCGATGATGAAGACTGAACGCACAGTGGCGCTGTCAGCCGGGGTACGTCCATCGGGCAGGTAGGCTTCGGCGGGCAGCATGTCGAAGGCTTTCGAAACGGCCAGTCCGTCATCGGCGATGATCGGGAAACCAGGATTGGCTTTGCCGTATTCTTCGATGTCTTTTTTCCACTTCTTGTGGTCCTCGACCCCGTCGACCGAAACACCAATCACCTTGGTATTGCGCGCAGCCCATTCGTCATTCAGTTGCGCAACGGCCGAAAACTCGGTGGTGCAAACAGGCGTGAAATCCTTTGGGTGCGAGAACAGAATGGCCCAGCTGTCGCCGATCCAGTCGTGAAACTGAACGGTACCCTGATCCGTTTCTGCTGTGAAATTTGGGACGGTATCGTTGATGCGCAAACCCATGGGGCATCTCCTTTCCTGTTAAAAACCTGAGTCGGTTGCTTGGAACCTAATCACTTTGCGCGCAGGTTAAACCATCCTATGCGTCTAGGGATAAGGAAATTACAGACCTCCCAAGAAAATAATTTGATCAAATTCACTATTGCCCAGTCTAAGTATGGGTGACAGAGTGTGTCCGAAACACCGATTTAAGGCTGAACCTTCAGGAGGGCGCGCGATGATCGAAAAACGGGATTTCTATATTAACGGTCATTGGGTCGCGCCGTCGCAGCCCAATGATTTCGAGGTCATCAATCCCTCGACCGAAGAACCCTGCGCAGTGATTTCGCTTGGCGCGGAAGCCGACACAAATGCGGCCGTTGCGGCGGCCAAGGCCGCCCTTCCCGGCTGGATGGAAACCCCGGTGGAAACCCGCATAGCGCTGGTTGAAAAGCTGGTGGATATCTATGCGGCGCGGTCCGAAGATCTGGCGCAAGCCATGTCTCTCGAGATGGGGGCGCCCATCGATCTGGCCCGTTCGGCGCAGGCTGGGGCGGGTATCTACCATCTGAAGAACTTCATTCGCGCTGCCAAAGCATTCGAGTTTGAGCGCCCGCTTGGAGATCACGCACCAAATGACCGGATCATTTACGAGGCTGTTGGCGTTGCCGCGCTGATCACACCCTGGAACTGGCCTATGAACCAGATCACGCTCAAGGTCGGCGCGGCGGCAATTGCGGGCTGTACGATGGTTTTGAAACCGTCAGAACAAAGCCCGTTGAACGCGATGATCTTTGCCGAGATGATGGACGAGGCAGGCTTCCCACCCGGTGTGTTCAATCTGGTCAACGGTGACGGGGTGGGCGTTGGCTCTCAGCTATCGGGCCATAAGGATGTCGATATGGTCAGCTTTACCGGCTCAACCCGTGCTGGCACGGCGATTTCGAAGAACGCAGCCGAGACGCTCAAAAAAGTGCATCTGGAATTGGGCGGCAAAGGTGCCAATGTGCTCTTTGAGGACGCCGACGAGAAGGCGGTCAAACGCGGCGTGCTGCACATGATGCAAAACACCGGCCAAAGCTGTAACGCCCCCAGCCGGATGCTTGTGCAGCGCCCGATCTACGACAAGGCAGTGGAAACGGCGGCCGAGGTTGCCAACATGGTCAAGGTTGGCCCCGCAACGGAAGAGGGCCGCCATATCGGTCCGGTGGTGAATGAGGTTCAGTGGACCAAGATTCAAGACCTGATTCAGAAAGGCATCGACGAAGGCGCGCGTTTGGTCGCCGGTGGCACCGGACGGCCCGAGGGGCTGAACAAGGGCTACTATGTCCGCCCCACGGTCTTTGCCGACGCCAACAACCAGATGACCATCGCACGCGAAGAGATCTTTGGTCCGGTTCTGACCATGATCCCCTTCGACACCGAAGAAGAAGCCATCGAGATAGCCAACGACACGCCCTATGGCCTGACCAACTATGTTCAGACCCAAGACGGCGCGCGAGCCAACCGCATGGCGCGGGTCTTACGCTCGGGCATGGTTGAAATGAATGGTCAATCACGCAGCGCGGGCTCTCCGTTCGGCGGCATGAAGCAATCTGGCAACGGGCGCGAAGGCGGTGTCTTTGGTCTGGAAGACTTCCTGGAAGTCAAAGCTGTCGGCGGCTGGGCTGCGGAATAGCGAGGCTTTGACGTGAATCAAGCGTGAGGCACCTTAGGATGCCTCACTCTATGTCTCAGGCATCCGCCTGAGCAGCTTCGTACGCCAGCATGGCCCGCTTGACCGGAAGACCCCAATGATAGCCGCCAAGGCCACCCGATTTGCGCAGCGCGCGGTGACAGGGGATCAACCAACTAACCGGGTTACGCCCAACTGCCGTTCCCACCGCACGCACGGCTTGTGGCGAGCCTACGCGCTGCGCGATCTCGGAATAGGTGGTGACTTGTCCTGACGGGATATGCATCAACGCTTCCCACACTTTGATCTGCAGTGGCGATCCGATCAGGTAAAGCGGTGTTGGTTCCAGCCGGTGGCTGGCAGCCCCAAAAGCGCTGAGCACCCAAGGCCGCAAACGCATCGGATCCTCGACGAAATCCGCTTTGGGCCAGCGCGAAATCATGTCCTCCATCGCGGCCTCTTCCCCGGTCTCTGCCCCAAAGGCGATGCCGCAGATACCTTTGTCTGTTCCCATGACAAGCGCAGGACCAAAGGGGCATTCGAACCAACCCCAATAGATCGTGAGACCTGCACCCTTGCGGGCGTATTCGCCGGGACTCATGGATTCCCATTTCAGGAACAAATCATGCAGGCGTCCGCTGCCCGAGAGGCCAACGTTATGTGCCGTTTCCAGCGTAGTGAATCGTTCCCGCAGCAATGCCTTTGCATGGCCTAGTGTCAGGTACTGCTGGTATCTCTTCGGTGACACCCCAGTCCAACGCGAGAACAGACGTTGGAAATGGGCCGGGCTCATATCCATCTGGTGGGCCAGCTCATCAAGGCTAAGGCCCTCGCCGCCCTGATCGATCAGATCGATCGCGCGGCGCATGACGTTGTAGTGGTATCCGCTTTCCGGGGTCTGGACATTCATGGTTCCACCTCATTTCCTGACAAAACCATAGCGCGCAGGCCACGCCCAAGCGACCCGGAACTTGCGCATTGGCTTTAGGCTTGTGTCACGGCCCACTGAGCGGCATTAAGGCCCGGATGGCAAAGCAACTCGATTATCATACGATCCGCGAGATCTTCACGCGCTTTCAAGACGCCGACCCCGAACCCAAGGGCGAGCTTGAGCATGTGAACGTCTATACACTGGTCGTGGCCGTGGCGCTGTCGGCGCAAGCGACCGACGCTGGCGTCAACAAAGCCACGCGCAAGCTGTTCAAGATCGCCGACACACCACAAAAGATGCTGGACCTGGGCGAACAGGGTCTGATCGAACATATCAAGACCATCGGCCTGTTCCGCCAGAAGGCGAAGAATGTCATCAAACTCAGCCGAATTCTGGTCGAAGACTATGATGGCGAGGTGCCCAACTCACGCGCCGCGTTGCAATCCCTACCCGGTGTAGGCCGCAAGACGGCCAATGTGGTGCTGAACATGTGGTGGCGGCAACCCGCGCAGGCGGTTGATACGCACATCTTTCGCGTAGGCAACCGAACCGGCATTTGCCCCGGCAAGGATGTGGACGCGGTCGAGCGCGCCATCGAAGACAACATACCTGCTGACTTTCAACTACATGCGCATCACTGGCTGATCCTGCATGGCCGCTACCATTGCAAAGCGCGCAAACCGCAATGCCCGACCTGCATCATCCGTGATCTCTGTCAATTCGAGGACAAAACCCAATGAAAACTTACCAGCTGACCGGCATCGGGAATGCCGTTGTAGACGTGATTTCCCAGGCCGATGACAGTTTCCTGGAACTGATGGGTATCGAGAAAGGCATCATGCAGCTGATCGAGCAGGAGCGTGGCGAGGTGCTGTATGCTTCGATGGAAGGTCGCGTGCAGACACCCGGCGGGTCCGTCGCCAACACCATCGCGGGGGCCGGTGCCCTAGGGCTAGACGCTGCTTTTATCGGTCGCGTGCATGATGACGCGCTGGGTCGGTTCTATGCGGATGCGATGAACGAGGACGGCGTCGATTTCGTGAACCCCCCGGTCCCGGGAGGAGAGCTGCCGACCTCGCGTTCGATGATCTTTGTGTCGCCCGATGGCGAGCGGTCGATGAACACTTATCTGGGGATTTCATCCGAGCTGTCCTCGCAGGACGTTTCGGATGATGTTGCAGGCAACAGCCAGATCATGTTCCTCGAAGGTTATCTGTTCGACAAGGAAAAGGGCAAAGCCGCGTTTCTTGAAGCCGCGCGCGCCTGTCACAAGGGCGGCGGCAAGGCCGGTATCGCCATTTCCGACCCGTTCTGCGTGGAACGTCACCGCGTCGATTTCCTGTTGCTGATCGAAAACGAACTGGATTTCGTGATCGGAAATGAGGCCGAGATCAAATCGCTGTTCGAAACCGACGATCTGGAGGAAGCGCTGGCCAAAACCGCCGCCATCTGTCCGTTGGTTGTCTGCACCCGTTCAGGCGACGGTGTGACTGTTCTGAATGGTGACAGCCGCATTGACGTGCCGGTTGAAAAGGTTGTGCCCGTGGATGCAACAGGTGCTGGAGATCAGTTTGCTGCGGGCTTCCTGTTTGGCATGGCCACAGGTCGGGATTACGAGACTTGTGCAAAGATCGGCAATGTCTGTGCCCGCGAAGTCATCAGCCATATCGGTCCGCGCCCCGAGGCAAACATGCAGGAATTGCTGCGCGCCGAAGGGTTGCTCTGACCTCGGATCGGGTCCTTTTCACAAAATGGATTGGGGCGTCAGCGCCCCAACCCTACCCTTTAGTTAGAAAACAGCGCCAGCCAGATTCCGACGAACATCAGAACCCCACCCAGGTTCACCCAGACGTGCCAAATCGCATAACGAAACGGCAGTGTCTTTTGGGCGTAAAACATCGTTCCAACGACATAGCTGACTGCACCGCCCGCAATGCACCAAAGGGTGGCTGCGGGAACGGTGGTCATGTCTGGGATTGCGCCTAAACCGATACCACCCAAACCAAGGTATGACGCCGTCGACCATCGCGACTTAACCGTCTCATTCGCGATCTTGTTCCAGACGGCTGCGATGGTCAGCCCCCAGCACACCCAAAGCAAGGTCATGGTCCATGCCGTGCCCGCCTGAACGAAGAATGGTGTGAACGTCCCGCAGATACTGGGATAAATCGCGGCGTGGTCGATACGGCGCAACAGCTTGCGGCGATCATGCCAAGGCGCAAAATGATAGGCGCAGGACGCAAGGTTCGACGCAAGTGCACTGAGAAAATAAACGATGACCGCAAGAAGCAGCGCAACATCCAGACGTTGATAGGCGTTCACGATCAGCAGGCTGCCAGCCGTCAGGATCAGGGACAAACCGATCACATGGACAACCATGTCGGCGGTACGATGCGCACGCGCGGGGCTGGGATAGGTGGTTTTCATCATGACTGGCCAGTTAAAAACAGCTCTGCGCTAAAGTCCCGCCAAAAGGATGTCCAACTTTCCCAAGCGTCACTTATACGAGCCGAGGTGGTCTTCAAAAGCCGCCAGCACTTGCTCGTACACGTCCCGTTTGAACGGTACGATCTCGTCGATCAACCGATCAGGCGCTTGCCATTTCCATTGTGAAAACTCTGGGTGGTCGGTTTCGATGTTGATCTGATCATCCTTACCGAGAAAGCGCAGTAGGAACCATTTCTGCTCTTGCCCGCGATAGCGCCCTTTCCAGATCCTGGGCACGATGTCCTGCGGCAGATCGTAGGGCAGCCAACCGTCGGTTTCGGCCACGATCTCCACCAGGTCCGAGGTTACCCCGGTTTCCTCCCACAACTCGCGCAGGGCCGCATCGCGCGGGTCTTCGCCCTTGTCCACGCCGCCCTGCGGCATCTGCCACGCGTCTTTGTGGCGATCATTGCGCTGACCCACAAAAATCCTGCCGTCCGCATTTATCAGCATTAGCCCCACACAAGGACGGTAGGGCAGCTTGGCGATATCTTCGGGGGTCATACGGGGCCTCATCGGATTGTTCCGCCAATCTCTAACAACCACAGGGGCAACAGCAAAGAGGGTGACGTGGGGTTTCGCGTGACAAAGATGACGCGAAGGTCAATCTAACTCGCATATTCGGGAGGGAGAGTTTCGCCATGACTGCGTACCCAAACATGCTGGCCCCGCTGGATCTGGGCTTTACCACCTTGAAGAACCGCGTGCTGATGGGTTCGATGCATACGGGGCTTGAGGAAACCGGTGACTGGAGCCGGGTGGCTGAATTCTATGCGGACCGGGCGCGCGGCGGCGTGGCGCTTATGGTGACAGGTGGCATTGGTCCGAATCTTGAGGGCTCGGTTCTGCCCGGCGCGTCGATGATGACCAATGAAAAAGAGGTGGCGAGCCATTCCATCGTGACCCAGCGGGTGCACGAAGCAGGCGGCAAGATTGCGATGCAGATCCTGCACGCAGGCCGCTATGCCTATGGCCCGAAATGCGTAGCCCCAAGCCCGGTGAAATCCCCTATCTCACCCTTTCCGCCAAATGAGCTGGATGAAGACGGCATCGAAAAACAGATCAGCGACATCGTGAACGCCGCCGTTCTGGCCCAACAGGCGGGCTATGACGGGGTCGAGATCATGGGGTCTGAAGGGTATTTCCTGAACCAGTTCCTTGTGACCCATACCAACAAACGCACAGACCGCTGGGGCGGGTCCTACGAAAACAGAATGCGCCTGCCGATTGAGGTCGTGCGCCGCACGCGCGAGGCCGTTGGCCGCGATTTCATCATCATCTACCGCCTTTCGATGATTGATCTGGTCCCCAATGGTTCAACCCATGAAGAAGTGGTGCAACTGGCGCAAGAAGTAGAAAAGGCCGGTGCCACAATCATCAATACTGGCATTGGTTGGCACGAGGCGCGGATTCCGACCATCGCCACCAGCGTCCCGCGTGCAGCCTTTGCTTGGGTGACGAAAAAGTTGATGGGCAAGGTTTCGATACCTGTGATCACCTCAAACCGGATCAACACGCCCGAGGTCGCCGAAGAGGTCTTGGCCACCGGCTGTGCCGATATGGTTTCGATGGCCCGCCCGATGCTGGCGGACGCGGATTTTGTCAACAAAGCAATCGCAGGACAATCTGCGCAGATCGCGCCTTGCATCGCCTGCAACCAGGCCTGTTTGGACCATACATTCAGCGGCAAACTGACGACATGCCTGGTCAATCCCCGCGCCTGTCATGAGACTGAGCTGGTGATTGAGCCCGCCACAACGCAGAAAAACGTTGCCATTGTCGGTGCGGGCCCCGCCGGTCTGTCCACGGCCATGACAGCCGCCCAGCGTGGTCACGACGTGACTTTGTTTGACCGCGCCGCAGAGATTGGCGGACAGTTGAACATGGCCAAACAGGTGCCGGGCAAGGAAGAGTTCTGGGGGCTGGTCGACTGGTATCGCACAATGATGGCCGATCTGGGCGTGAAGGTGGAATTGAACCGTGAGGTCAGCGCCGACGACCTGGCCGGCTTTGACGAAGTGATCATCGCAACCGGCGTCACCCCGCGTGATCCACAGATTCCCGGGCAGGATCGGAAAAATGTCCTCAGCTATATCGACGTGCTGCGTGGCAAGGCCGAAGTCGGCGAATCTGTCGCCGTGATCGGTGCAGGTGGCATCGGCTTTGACGTCTCCGAATTTCTTTTGGAGGACGGGCACAGCGCAACCACCGACTTGCCGCTTTGGATGAAGGAATGGGGCGTGACAGACCCGGCCGAGCACCGCTCGGGCCTTGCGCCAGAAGGGCCTCAACCCAGCGCGCCAGCGCGTCAGGTCACATTGCTACAGCGCAAGAAACAGGCACACGGCAAGGGATTGGGCAAAACCACTGGCTGGATTCACCGTGCAGCGTTGAAGATGAAAAACGTCAACTTCGTGGGCGGCGTGAACTATGAGCGCATTGATGACGACGGCCTGCATGTCAGCTTTGGCGAAGACCGTGCAGACCCCACAGTGATCTCGGCGGATACGATCGTTTTGTGTGCCGGGCAGGTTTCAGACCGGTCGCTCGCGGACGCACTGATCGAACGCGGCGTTACCCCGCACGTAATCGGCGGTGCGGATGTAGCGGCCGAACTGGACGCCAAACGTGCGATCAATCAAGGAACACGATTGGCGGCCGAGCTTTAAGCTTGGTCAGTCGGACAGCGCAAGTTTTACCCCAAGCGCGCCGAAGGCTGTTGCAAAACAACGTTTGATCCAGGCCATCACTGACGGGCGGTGGATTATGTAGTCCCGCGCCAAGGCCGCGCAGGCCCCGTAGGCGATGAATACAACAAAGGTCATCGCCATGAACGCAAGCGCCAGTTGCACCAAAGCCAGCCCCGCATCGCTTGTGTCGGCGGGCAGGAATTGCGGCAGGAATGCAAGGAAGAACAAAGACAACTTAGGGTTCAAAACGTTGATAAGCGTGCCGGTCGTCGCAATCTTTAGGTAGCCTTTACCGGATTTTTCGGCGCTCACTTCCATCGCACCGCCCTCACGGACGATTCCCCACGCCATATAGAACAGGTAGAGCACGCCAAGGTATTTGAGCACCTGAAAGGCCAGCGCGCTTGTATGCAGCAAAGCGGCCAGGCCGATAATGCTGGCTACAGCGGCGGGCACGATGCCAAGTGTACAGCCTGCTGCTGCCGCGACGCTGGCGCGAAATCCTCGGCCAAGCCCAATGGCCAGCGTGTAGATGACGCCGGTACCCGGCAACAGAACAACGATCAAGGACGTAAGAAGAAACTCAAGCGACATGAAACCCCCCGAACACGCGCCGGAGAGTTCCCCACATCAACGCGAAAGTAAACAGGCCCGTGGTTGCTTATTCGACGGTAATCGTAATCACCTCGGACACAATCGGCGGGTTATGCGGCACATGGCCCGCGTCCCCCAGCACCAGTTGCAACGTGTGCTGACCAGGGGGCAGGTCCAGTGTCACCTCGGTCTGACCGCCTCCGAAGTGCATGTGGTTGTCGTCGGCGGGCAGGCCATAGGCCAGCTCATCTGCGCCGTCATCACCCTCACCAATTGGTGGGCGGTTAAGCAGCAAGTGGTGGTGGCCGGTGTTTTCCTTCTCGGTCCCTGCCGGAGCGACACCCATTCCGCTGAGGCCAAAGACAACCGTAACCGGCGATTGCACTGCGTCACCGTCTGACAAATTGACGAAATAGACCTTTGCTTCGGGGTTCGAAGGCGTTTCACCCCCGGCGTGTGCGAAACCCGCAAAAAGGCAAAAGGCAGCGATGGTGAAAACGGTCTTCATGGTCTCCTCCCTTGTCACAAAAATGCCATTCTCAAACTAATAGATTAGTCCAATTGGCCAAAAAACACAGCCACACAGGGGCTGCGGCGCATTTGGAAACCACTGTTTCTGCGTTTCCCATACGCAAACGATCCGATTCAAATCCCTGATATTATCCCATGTATGCCCCGTTTCCGCCCAGATTCAGCGCCATAGTCAGGGAGGAAATCAAGATCTGGGGAACAAGTATGGACCGACTGACTGAAATGGAAGCCTTCGCCAATGTGGTGGACCAAGGTGGCTTCACCGATGCGGCCAAAAAGATGGGCATCTCCAAATCCGCCGTGTCCAAACATGTCTCGAGCCTCGAAGCGCGTCTGGGGGCCCGGTTGCTGAACCGCACCACGCGTCGGGTGTCGCCGACAGAAATCGGCCTTGCCTATTATGACCGCGCACGGCGCGTTCTGAATGACGCGGGCGAGGCAGATTCGCTGGTCACCTCAATGCAGTCGGCCCCATCTGGCCTGTTGCGCATCAGCGTTGCCACGGATTTCGGCGTGAATCACCTGTCCCCCGTTCTGTCCGAGTTCCTGGCCGCCTATCCCGACATCACCGTGAACATGGTTCTGAACAACCGTTATGTCGAACTGATTTCCGAAGGATTTGACGTGGCCGTCCGCATTGGCGAGCTGGAAGACAGCACGTTGCGCGCCCGTAAACTGACTGAAACCGTGAAGCGCATGGTGGTTGCGCCCAGCTACATAGAGCGCTTCGGTCGCCCGCAGAAGATTGATGATCTGAACGAACACAAGCTGCTGCACTATTCCAGCCAGTCCTCGGGCAATGTCTGGAAACTGACGGCACCTTCGGGTGAAAAGCGTCAGGTGCGCACTGCGGGCTGGCTGAGCGTGAATGACGGGCAGTCGCTGCTGAACGCGGCCATCTCGGGGCTGGGGATCGCGTATCTGCCCAGCTATCTTTATGCCGATGCGCTTAAATCAGGGCAGGTGGTCGACGCCATGCCATCACTGCCGGATGAGGTTCAGGGCATCTATGCCGTCTACCCACCCGGCCGCTTCACACAACCCAAAGTTCGGGCCTTCATCGACTTCCTGGTCAATTCCTACCACGACAAAGGCCCGATGGACTGGTAATTCTCCCTGAAGACCAACCTATGACCCGCATGTCAAAGTGCGGGTCTTTTTTTGCCTTCAGACTCGGCGGCACAGTTTCAGTTGACCAATAAAACCGCCTCGACCCGGCGGTTCAGGTCGCGCCCTTCAGGCGTTGCATTGGACGTTATCGGAGCCAGATAGCCCACGCCTTGCGCCTCAATCCGCTCGGGGGCCACGCCATGCGCCTCGATCAATCGGGTGCGTACGGCCTCGGCCCGGCTTTTGCTGACAGAGATATTGGCCGACAGCGCGCCGGTGTCGTCGGTATGCCCCACCAGCGCCAACCGCGTCTCCGGGTTGTCGGCCAGATATCCGGCCAGCAGGGCCAGTGAGCCAAATGGCCCTTCTCCTAACGCCACCTCGCCCGTAGGGAAATGCAAATCATCCAGGATCACATGCCCAGTGCTAGTCAGAGCCTCGAGCAATCCGCCCGAACCTTCGACGGCCTGTTCGATCACCACCGGATCAGGGTCAGGAGCATCCTGCGGCGTCACACGGATAAGCTGAACATAGCCATCCGGCGGGTTGCGACTGACCAACAGGCTCAACACAACAGGCCCTTTGGTGGCCGACAGGAAGCGGTAATCCTGAATGGCGACATACATGTCCGGTGTCGGCACAACTTCGGTACCAAATCGAAAATCGAAGCCGCCACAGTTTTGAGCCTCGCATTCGAACAGGATTTTGTATCCCTGCGCCTCGATCTGGTCGCGCAGCGGGGCCAGAAGTTGCAGGGTCGTACTGGACCCGGCCTGAAGCCGCCATGTGAACCGTTCGACCTGCCCCTCAACGGTCTTTGCTGGCACTGCACCATCGGCATAAGGCCCCGTCGGTAGGTCATAGCTATCCAGCGGCGAGGTCCGGTCGCTGATCTGACGCGCACTGCTGGGCAGTGTCAAGTCCTGTGCCAGAACCGGACCTGTCAGAAGCATTGAAACAAGGGCGGCGGCGCGGATCATCGAAACTGTGCGTGATATTCTTCGTTGGGTACCATTGCGGTCGCGCTGGCCACCCGGTTGGACATGTTGAAGAACCCGGTGACATTGGCAATGTCCCAGATATCCCGGTCGGTGAACCCGGCATCGCGCAGTTTCTGGCGGTCAGGTTCTTCAATCTCGGCACTGGCAGTGGTCATCTTGGCGGCAAAATCCAACATCGCACGTTGACGCGGCTCCAGCGGCGCGACGCGGTAATTCATCACCAGCATCTCACCCAGTTGCGGATTACCCGACAGCTGACGCACCGCCGCGCCATGTGCGACCAGACAGTAGAAGCACTTGTTGATCGACGATACCACCACCGCAATCATCTCGCGCTCCAGCTTGGACAAGCCGCTGTCGGCCAGCATCAGGTCATTGTACATCGCTGTGAAGGCGTTCAGCTTGTCGATGTCGAATGCGTTGGCTTTCAATACGTTCGGCACCATTCCCAGCTTTTCGACACAGATATCAAAGTATTTCTGCGTTTCCGGCGGCAGCGGATCGACCATGGGCAGGTTCAGCGCGGTGGGCATGTCTTTCTGTGTCACGGCAGCCTCTTCAGTTCACTCAAGGTGACGGTAATGGTATTCGCCCGCAAGCTCCATCCCGAGTGCGCGATAAAGACCATTGGCTCCCACGTTGGCCTTGGTGCAGATCACGCTGAGGGTCTGCGCGCCATTATCCCGCGCCCAGATTGCCGCCGCGCGCATGGTCCAGTGGCCCAGACCTTGGCGGCGATGATCGGGTAGGATTTCAAGCGCGTGGACCATGGCAACATCCCCATGCATAGCCACAAATGCCACGCCGCTGGGTTTATCGTTATGGCGCAGCAACAGGCTGGTCTTGAGACCATTCGCGCGCGCCATAACCGCTTGCCGTTCAGCGCCGATCCCAGCCGAAGCCCAGATTTCGCGCATGATCTCAAGCGGCTCCCAGACCGAGAAGACCATGATCGAAGGGATCGGTTGATCTGTCAGTAGGTCCACCGGACAGGCATAGATGTTGACTGGATCGAGAACGCTGTACCCTCGACGGGCCAGCTGCGCGTCCAGTGCCTCATCACCCGGACGCAGGCAGAAAATGCGTTTCTGCCCCATGGCCAGCATTGCGGCCTCGGCGGCGTCAATATCCGCGTCTGTTGCAGGACCCAGCGCATTGGCCGCAGACACACGTGACCCACCACCCTGCCCTTCGCGCAGCTGGAACGGGCCAAGCGCCTTGTAGCCTGCGGCAGGCCATGTGCCGTCGACAATATCCGCCCAGTTCAAGCTCAAAGCTCCAACTCTTTTGCCAGACGGGTCATCGCCGCATCAATCTGCCCTCCGTCAGTGCCCCGTATCACAACGTTGGCACCGAAGGCCCCGTTGATCTGGAACGGATAGCACCCGATGGACAGGTCACTGAACTCTTCGGCCAAGGCGGACAGGTTTGCGGCAATATCGCCCTCGCCCCGATCCACGCGCAGAGTTTGCGACAGCAAGGGACTGCCTCCGGTTAACGTTGGCAGAACACTGGCCACCATCGCCTGAAACACCGAAGGCACACCGGCCATCACATGCACGTTCGCAAGGATAAAGCCCGGTGCAGTCGAGACCGGATTGTCAATCAGCGCCGCACCATCGGGAATGCGGGCCATGCGCAGTCGGGCGGCGTTCAGTTCCAATCCGGATTTGTCGTAATGCGCCTGCAACAATGCCCGCGCGTCATCCCTGATATCAATCGGCGTGTTGAAGGCCCGCGCGATGCAATCGGCGGTGATATCATCGTGGGTCGGACCGATGCCGCCACTGGTAAAGACGGTGTCATAGGCATCAGACAGTGCCTTAACCGCCGCTTCGATGGCAGGGGCGTCATCGCTGACAATGCGCACCTCTTTCAGGTCGATGCCATGTTTGGTAAGCTCCTGCGCCAGAAAATGCATATTCGCATCACGGGTGCGGCCGGACAGGATTTCATCCCCGATCACCAGCATCGCTGCGGTTGGATTGGCCATGGCGCTCTCCCCTCTTGATCGTTCTCAGGGGCAGGTATAGGCCCTGAACCATGCGTTTTGAAACCCCTCTTGTCCCCGCCCGGCTGATCCGCCGCTACAAACGCTTTCTGGCCGATTGCACGCTTGAAGACGGGCAAGAGGTTACAGCCCATTGCGCCAATCCGGGATCGATGATGGGGCTGGCCGAACCGGGCGAGAAAATCTGGCTGGAACCCAATGACGACCCGAAGAAAAAGTTGAAATACGGCTGGCGACTGGTGGATCACGAAAACGGGCATTTCACCGGCGTTGACACCTCGGTTCCCAATCGCGCCTTAAGGGCAGCACTTGAAGCTGGCGAAATTCCTGAACTGGCCGCCTATGACATCGTCCGGCCCGAGGTGAAGTACGGCGAAAACAGCCGCATCGATTTCCTGCTGACCGGGCCGGGCCTGCCCGACGCTTTTGTTGAGGTCAAAAGCGTAACCCTCTCGCGCCAGCCCGGCCTGGCCGAGTTCCCCGACAGCGTCACGGCGCGGGGCACCAAGCATCTGGGCGAGCTGGCAGCTATGGCCGCGCAAGGGCATCGAGCGATCATGCTGTATCTGGTCCAACGCACCGATTGCGACCGGTTTGCGCTGGCGGCTGATATTGACCCGGCCTATGCGGCGGCGTTTGAGGCCGCGCAGGCGCAGGGGGTGGAACGATTGGTGTATGGGACGAAGATTTCGCCAGAGGGGGTATGGGTGGATATGAACGAAACCAAGTTCAGTGACAGATAATTCCGAATGACCGTATAGAGCCCAAAGCGGACTCGCATAACCACGTTCTTGCGCGTTCAATGGAGCAGTCGTTGCTTTGACGCATCTGATTTATGTCAATGCGCTCCTCACTTCCTGAGGTAATAGTGGTTTCCGGGAGTAGGAGGTCAGATGCTACGCAGTTTGCTCATATTTTTCTTGTGTGGAACGCTAGCGGCATGTGCATCTGATCGTGATGACTACAACAGGTTTGAAGTGAGGATGGACACTGGCGAGGACGCATTTTTATATTGCGTCGAGGATCCCGCTAAGGAAGGGGTATCCGGGCACAAGTTTACTGGAGATCGTCGAGTTGCCTCAGATTATCCACTTATGGCAGATGGGAAGAGCCATCTGGTGACCTACGAACTTTCGGATGGGGTTAGCTATTCTATTTATAGCCCAGTCGATGCGGAGCCATGCAAATCGCTGGTAGAAAGAGATGCTAATATATCGGCGGGTGAGGCAGGTGAGGCCGCAGCAGCATTTGCTGCCGGAGTATTGCTGGGCATTCTTATTTGCGTCCCCACATTTGGAGCTCTCTGCCCCTAACTATAGATTTCGCTCTCCGTCTGTTTTTAACCCTAGAATGGCGGCTTTGTCCGCAGACCGGAGCTTGCCCAATTTTCAGCCTCAACACAAAGACTGATGGCGACGTTCAAAACAACACTCAACCGGTTGACGCTTGAATTTACCGCTTTTTGCACCATCTGAAACCCGCAACCCTGCGCCCTCTGGTACTTTCTGCACAAGCAGCGTAAAAGGAATGCTGCGCGAAACATTTGGAGCTTAGCGTCGATGAAAGAACATCGTGGCCGCCTGACCAAAGACGGCATCCGCATCTATGAACAAAGCGACTTTGCCGGAATGCACGCGGCAGGGGCTTTGGCGGCGCGGATTCTGGATGATATTGCAGAACACGTCTTTCCCGGCCAGACAACCGGCGTAATTGACGGGCTGATTACTCAGATGGTTGAAGACGCAGGCGCAACCTCGGCCACGATTGGCTACAAGGGCTATCAGCATGCCAGCTGCATCAGCGTCAATCACGTCGTTTGCCATGGCATTCCGGGTGAAAAAAAGCTGAAGGATGGCGACATCCTGAACATCGACGTGACTGTCATCGTCGATGGCTGGTTCGGCGACACCTCGCGTATGTATGTGGCCGGGAAACTGCCGCGCAAGGCGGAACGGCTGATCCAAGTGACCCATGACGCGCTGTTCAAGGGCATCGAGATGGTCAAGCCCGGCAACACTTTCGGTGATATTGGCCACGCCATTCAGGCTTATGTTGAAGCGCACCGGATGAGTGTTGTGCGTGATTTCTGCGGCCACGGTCTGGGCCGCGTGTTCCACGCGCCGCCCAACGTTTTGCACTATGGCCGTCCGGGCACTGGCGCGGTTCTGGAAGAGGGTATGTTCTTTACCATCGAACCGATGGTCAACTTGGGCCGTCCTGAAACCAAGACACTGGCCGACGACTGGACTGCTGTAACCCGCGACAAGTCACTGTCGGCACAATTCGAGCATTCGGTGGGTGTCACAGCGGATGGGGTCGAGATTTTTACACTCTCGCCGGGCGACAAGTTCCACCCGACCTATTCCTCCTGATCGGCAGCCTGTTCGCGCATCACTTTCAGCAGCATCGTCTCCGCCCCCCACGGCGTCACCGCGTCGTGGATGAAAACAGGCGCGCGCATGGGCTTGCGCTCGGGGCCGGTAGAGGCTTCGGCGTCGTGGGAAAACGTCCAACTAAAGGGTGTCAGGGCGCGGTCCATGCCTGCACCTTAGCACAACAAAGGGTCAGAGTCCCAACAACTGGTGCGCTTGTGACATGTGCGTGATTACTTCGGCACCCAGATCTGCCAGCCTGTCGCCGCCGCCATTCGGTGCGTAGGCCAAACAGCGCATACCCGCCCGGGTGGCCGCAGTGACGCCGTTCTCGCTGTCTTCAATAACCACCGGGGCGTATGCTTCGAAGTGCTGAGCGGCCAGCTTGAACATCCTTGGGTCCGGTTTGCCAGTTCCCAGAACATGAGCCGAGAACATAACGTCCTTAAACCGGTCCCAGAGCCCATTCTGACCCAGGGTGATCTTCATCTTGTCCGGGCTGCCGTTTGACGCAACGCAGAACGGGATGCTGTTTTGATCCAATGCTGCCAAAAGCTCCGAGACTCCGGGCACCAAAGGGACACCCGCACGCAAGCGATCATAGGTTTCGGCATAAACCTGATCGATCCAGCCCTCGGGCAGATCAGCACCCATTGCACGCGCCTTGTCGCGCACCCCGACCATTGTTCCGCCTACAAACAGCGACATGCATTCAGGCAATGTCAGGTGCAGGTCATAGCCAGCTAGATTTTCAACCAGCACCTGGTTCGAGATCACTTCGCTGTCTACCAGAACGCCATCGCAATCAAAAATCACCAGATCATGCATCCGGTTCGTCTTTCCATATCAAAGAGATATACGTGTCGCCATATTTCCGACTGCCCTGCAACGTGAACCCGGCAGGTGGCTGCATCGGGGTGTTTTCTTCCCAAACCAGCAAGGCGTCATCAGCGACCCATCCACCGGCGGTTATTGCGGTCACTGCCTTTTGGCCCAACGCTTTGCCGTAGGGGGGGTCCAGAAAGATCAGATCATATGGGGCCTCCGGGTTGTCGCCCAGCCGGGTGGCATCGCGGCGGACCAGATCGGTACGCTCGGCGCTGTGGGTCAAGTCGATATTCTTGCGGATCAGCCCTTGGGCCACACGTCCGTCATCAACAAAGGTGACATGGGACGCACCACGCGACAGCGCCTCGAGCCCCAGCGCCCCGGTTCCTGCGAACAAATCCAACACGCGCAGGCCGTCAAAATCGATCTGGTGGGTCAGGACGTTGAAAAGACTTTCGCGCACACGGTCAGTGGTGGGGCGCAGATGTGCCCCCGCATCCCCTTTGCCGACCGAGGCCAAGGCGCGGCCCCGGAACTCTCCGGCGATGATTCTCACGCTTTAATCAGCGGCTTCAGGTCCGCGTCCGGATCCGCCACGATGGCCGGATCGGCCGTCTTGCCTGCGTCGATCAAGCGTTTGCCGACCATATACGCGCGTGGATCGTTCATTGCGTCAACAGCAATCAATTGGTCGCCCTTGTAGTACCAGAAGGACACGGTCTGCCCTTCGCCTTTCCGGGTCACAACGCGGTCATATCCGGTGTTCAGCCCGGCGATCTGCAGTTTGACGTCATACTGGTCCGACCAGAACCATGGGGTCGCCACATAATCCCGGGCCGCGCCCAGCATGTTCTGCGCGACGATCTCGGCCTGATCGATGGCGTTAGGCACACTCTCTAGCCTGATCCGGCCTTCACCGTGTGGAAACGAGGCACAATCGCCTGCCGCCCAGATTGACGGATCCGAAGTGCGGCCATGGGCATCGGTCTTGATACCATTGTCCAACTCAAGCCCCGCCATCTCAGCCAATTGGGTTGCGGGCGCGATGCCGACACCAACCACAACGAAATCAACCTCCAGCTCGGTGCCGTCGGTCAGAAGGGCGCCCGTGACCTTGCCGTTTTCGCCAATCAACCGATCCAACCCGACGCCTTCGCGAATGTCCGCACCATACTCGCTGTGCAATGCACGGAAATAGTCGCTGGTCTCGGGTGCTGCAACCCGTTGTAGAATACGGTCTGCCATCTCGACCAGAGTCACCTTGACGCCTCGCTTGGCGCAGACGGCTGCGGCCTCAAGCCCGATATAGCCACCCCCCAAGATCAACGCACGAGCACCTTCAGTGACCTTGGGCTCCATATCGTCGATATGCGCCAGATCGCGCACCACATGCACACCTTCCAGGTCGCCACCAATTGCAGCGGGCAGACGACGCGGATCGGACCCGGTGGTCAGCGCCAGTTCGTCGTAGGAAATGACCTCCTCCCCCAACGTCACAGTCTTGGCTTGCGGATCGATGCCCGTGACGCGCTGACCCAGACGCAGGGTGATGTTGTTCTCGGCATAGAAACTCTCGGGCCGCAGGAACAGGCGCTCCAGCTCCATCTCGCCCAGCAGGTATGCCTTGGACAAAGGCGGTCGCTGATAGGGCAAATGCGGTTCAGCGCCGACAAGGGTGATGTCCCCGTCGAACCCATCCTTGCGCAAACGCGCCACCAAAGATGCACCCGCCTGACCGGCACCGATCACGACAATATGGCTCATGTTTTGCCCACCCTGCAGTTTTCCCGTGGTCTCCGTGTTTGGACCACCTATATTGCGGCTAAGCCCAATTCTGCAAATCCAAACAACAGGAGCTGAAAAATGATTTCAACAGGAGACGCCCTTCCCGAAGCGACACTGACCCAGATGGGCGCGGACGGGCCGGAAGAGGTTCGGATTTCAGAAAAGACCAAGGGCCGCAAAGTGGTGATCTTTGCTGTTCCTGGGGCGTTTACGCCGACATGCCATTCCGCGCATGTGCCCAGCTTCATGCGGACGAAAGATCAGTTCGACGCCAAAGGCGTAGACGAAATCATCTGCATTTCGGTCAACGACCCCTTTGTCATGAAAGCTTGGGGCGAAGCCACCGGCGCGTCTGACGCCGGTTTGACCATGCTGGCAGATGCCGCATCAGAATTCACCAAAGCCATCGGCATGGATTTCGACGCCCCGCCCGTCGGACTGATTGCCCGGTCCAAACGCTATGCCATGCTGGTCGAGGACGGCAAAGTCACTGCCTTGAACCTGGAAGAAAACCCAGGCGCATGCGAAATCTCTGCCGGTGAAGGCCTGCTGGACGTCATCTGATAAAGTTCGGCCCCGGTTGTTCGGGGCCATCAAAATCCAAATTAACTTGATGCTCTTCCCTAATGCGCGAATACTTGATCCAGGCGTTTGGGGAGTTCTTTATGACACTTAAGACATTTTCACTTATCCTGAGCGGCTCCGCCATTCTAGCATCCTGCGGACCGGCACCCACCCCACAGCAACAAGCCGCGCGCCAGCACGAGATCGCGTGCCTGGGCGGAACTTTGGGCGGTGCGTTGATCGGTGGCGCAATCGGCAATCAATTTGGTGGCGGGTCGGGCAAGACAATCCTTACCGCTGCGGGTGCCGCGGCTGGTGGCTTTGAAGGCCAGAGATTTGCATGCTGAAAGGGTCACCCATGACACGCGGAATTATCATACTCATGATCACATTTCTGACCTCGGAAGCCGCCGCCGAAACCGTTGCAGAGCTGCATGAAAAAGAACTGAACGCCATTGATGCGAATAATGACGGGTTCTTATCAAAAGACGAGTTCAACGCATTCTCGGACTATGCATTTCAGGCCATGGATGAAGACAAAAACGGCACCCTGGGCCTGGAAGAGGCCAAACCGTTTCTGGACATCAAGCAGTTTCAGAATGTTGACCGCAACAAAGACAGCTTTATCTCAAGAGCGGAATATGATGCTCAGATGGATGAGGACTTCAACACGGCGGATCAGGATGGCAATGGCCAACTGGATTAAGCCTGTCACGACAGGAGCTTGGTATGAACAAATGGATTGGTTTGGGCGCATTGGCACTGGTCGCGGCCTGTGATGTTCCGCAGGCTACTGTGGTGACGGGACCGGATGGGCAGTCTCGCATTGAAATCAACCTTTCCGGGCTGACCTGCTATCAAAACCGCTGTCTGGACATAAACCCAGCAGCGCGGAGCGTGCGCCAGATTGGAAACAAGACCACCAGGATTCCTGCATCCATAGATGTCAACGACGGCTATGTCACGCCGGCCGAGTTTAGGCAGATGGCGACCACGGCCTCACTTGCCGGAGGCCAAGGCTCGGGAAATGATCGCTAGCACAGACTGTCCATCTTGCGTGCCAGTTTGGCATCCAATGAGGACAGACCACCTACGTCATGTGTGGACAAAACAACCTCGACCGTGCGGTACACGTTGAACCATTCGGGATGGTGGTTCCATTTCTCGGACCAAATCGCCACCTGGGTCATCCAGCCAAAAGCGGAAACGAAATTGTCGAAGATAAACGTTTTTGTGATCGCATCTCGGCCTTCGACCATCGTCCAACCGTTCTTGAACAGCGGATCCAGCAGCGGGCCGCGGGTTTCTGTCGACAAGAGTTCGGTCATTGCTGTTCCTCCGGGTTCGATTTCCTGAACGGACCGTAGTCCGTTAGAATCTCGATCTCTTCTCCCACTGCACGGCCTTCGGCGTCCAGATATTTTTTGACGGCATCAGCAAAACCCGGATCGCCAACCCAGTGCAAGCTATGCGTGCGCGTTGGCAAATAGCCCCGCGCCAACTTGTGTTCACCCTGAGCGCCCGCCTCGACCCGGGCCAGACCATGGGCAATGGCAAAGTCTATCGCCCTATAATAGCACAGTTCGAAATGCAGACAGGCATGATGTTCAACGCAGCCCCAATACCGGCCAAAAAGCGTTTCGCGGCCTATGAAGTTCAACGCACCCGCGATGGCATAGCCATCCCGCTCTGCCAGCACCAAGGCCATGTCATCTTCCATGGTTTCCTGTGCAATATCGAAGAATTGGCGCGTCAGGTAGGGCGAGCCCCACTTACGCGCGCCGGTATCCTGATAGAACCGCCAAAACGCATCCCAATGTTCCGGGCGCAACGCTTCGCCGGTCAGGGTGCGGATGTCACCGCCAAAGTCGTTGGCCTGCGCCCGCTCCTTGCGGATGTTCTTGCGTTTGCGCGATGACAGGGCAGCCAGGAAAGCGTCGAAGTCTGAATAGCCCTCATTCAACCAGTGAAACTGCTGCGAGCTGCGCAACATCAGGCCCATCTGTTCACCGGCCAACGCTTCGTCCTCGGTACAAAAGGTCGCGTGAACCGACGAAACCTGATTATCCGCCGCCAGTTGTACAGCGCCCTGCACCACAGCTGACATGCCGATCCTCTCGTATCCCGGGCGCACCAGGAAACGTCGTCCGGTAGCTGGCGTGAACGGCACTGCGATCTGAAGCTTGGGGTAATACCGCCCACCTGCGCTTTCATAAGCATGTGCCCAGCTATGATCGAAGATATACTCGCCCTGACTGTGAGATTTGGCATACATCGGGGCCGCTGCGATCAGCATCCCGTCAAGATAAGCAGTCAAATATTGCGGCTGCCAGCCTGTGCCGCGACCAACCGAGCCGCTTTCTTCCAGCGCCAGCAAAAACCGATGGGTTGTAAAGGGATCAAGAGGCCGCCCGCCATCAACGGCTTCGGGGCAAGCGCAGGCATCCCACTCTGCCGCAGAAATCTGCGACAGAGCACCCAGTACCTGAATTTCGATCTGTGCCTGATCCATATATCCTCCGCGCCTGCCCTTTATCTGTGACAGCCTGAAGGAGGTTCAAGCCGAATGCGCAGCCAGATACCCTTCGAAAGTCACATTGTCGGCAACTTTTCGAGCCTCTGCCTCTTGTTCGGGCGACCGGACAGTCCAGCACAGGATTGGCACCCCGTGCGCCTTCAATTCGGCCACGCGGGGGCGCGACAGGTCAGCGGCCTCGTGACTAATGAAACTTGCTCCGACACGATCAAAATCCGGTATACTTCTCAGATTGTCACAAACGTCTTGGGGCAAAAGTTCGACGCTGGGTTCGTAGGCGCAAGTGGTGATGCCGCGCGGCAGATGCGGGGCAAGCCGTGCCAGTTCAGCGACCGAGTTGGGATTGAAGGACATCAGGGCCACAGGACCGTCGTAACCCAGCAATGCGCGGACGGTATCCCGCTCCAACGCGCCCACATTTGCACCCATTGCACCGTCCTGATCTTTCAGTTCGATCAGCAGCGGTACCCGACCTGCCACCATCTCTAGGACCTCATCCAGCGTTGGAATGCCATCATCCCCATACAAAAGGGTCGCGCCAGAAGCTGCAGCCGCCGAGACCTGACGGATCGGCCCGGGCTGACCGGTCAGACGCGCCATATCATAGTCATGGAACACCATAGCCCGATCGTCCGATGTCAGTTGAAGATCGATCTCGATCCCGTAACCCGCTCCAATCGCTGCATGAATGGCCGCCCGGCTGTTTTCCGGGCGGTTGTCAGATATGTCATGCAGAGCCCGATGAGCAATCGGGACCTGCAAAAACGCGTTTGGCAAAGGTGGTATCATTCGACTTCGAAAATACCTTCGATTTCAACCGCCACGCCCAACGGCAGGGACGCCGCGCTGACAGCGGAACGCGAATGACGGCCCGCGTCGCCCAGCGCTTCGACCATGAAATCGGAGGCACCGTTGATCACCTGTGGCTGTGCTGTGAACTCTGCTGTCGAGTTTACAAAACCAGTCAGCTTGATCACACGCACCAGTTTCTCGATATCGCCGCCGCAGGCTGCCTTGACCTGCGCCAGCAGGTTGATCGCGCAAACCCGGGCCGCAGCGGCCCCGGCCTCAACGTCCATATCGTCGCCCAGTTTGCCGGTGATCAGTTCATCAGCTTTCGAGATCTGGCCCGAGACATAAACGATATTGCCCACGCGCACGAACGGCACATAGTTGGCAGCGGGTGCAGGCGCTTCATCCAGTGTGACACCCAGGGTTTCCAGTTTTGCGGCGATGCTCATTGAGAGGGTCCTTCCCTAAATTCGACTCTGCCGGACGCTAACCGGGAAGCTTGGATTGGGAAAGAAGGAAACCGGCAATTTCCTGTCAGCCTGCGATCTGAGCGTTTCTTTACTTATTGCGAGCTGTTGATCCTGGGTCACTTTACCCGCCCCCAAATGACAGGTTACACGCAAGGTGTTTCATTTAAGACCCGAAACGACTAGTGACAGAACTTGTGCCACCCCAGCACGTGGATTTTGATTGAATGTCCGGCGGACCATGTGTCGGACCATTTTGGGAGAAGCAAACCGTGCCAAGCAGATTGCGCCTGAAACATTTTATTGTCCTGTCATGCATGGCCATTCTGTCTGCTTGCGCTACTACCCCGCCCGAAGGGGCCTCGCGTAGCGACGTTTTTGATCCGTATGAGAACAACAACCGGGCAATCCACAAGTTCAACCTTGGTGTGGACCGATTTTTGTTCCGGCCTGCCTCGAAAGGCTATGTGAAGATCGTTCCTGATCCGATGGTGACCAGTTTCAGCACCTTCGCCGAAAACATCTCGCTGCCCGGGCAGGCCGTTGATTACTTGTTGCAGGGCAATCCGAAACAGATGGGCAACGCGTTGCTGCGATTCGTGATCAACATGACTGTGGGTGGCTTTGGTCTTTCCGCACCTGCGGATGAATTGAATCTGCCACCAGTGGATACCGATTTCGGCGAGACGCTGCATGTCTGGGGTGTGGGCGAAGGCGCATATGTTGAGCTTCCCTTCTACGGCCCATCCACCCAACGGGATGCGATCGGGGTTGTGATCAACTTGTTCTCGAACCCAATCAATTTTTCTCCGGTGCGACCGGTCGACAATATTGGCGTCTACGCCGAGATCGTGCGCCGCATGGGAGATCGCGGCCGGTTCTCGGATACAGTCGACTCGATTCTTTACGAAAGTGCAGACAGTTACGCGCAAGCCCGCCTGATCTTTTTGCAAAATCGCCGCTTTGAACTGGCAAGAGATGACGAAGACGCCTATCTGGATCTATATTCTGACCCCTATGCCGAAACCGGGACAGACCCGGTCAGGGACCCCTTTTTAGACCCCTACGAGGACCCCTATGCCGAATAACGAGTTGAACCGCCGTCACTTCATCGCCTCGGGCCTCGCGCTGGCCTTGCTGCCCATGCCTGCCTTGGCGCAGACCGAAGCTGCAGCCAAAGCGCTGGTCAACAGCGTGGTTGCTGACATCAATCGGGTGATCGATTCAGGCAAGTCTGAAAAGGCAATGCTGCGCGACTTCGAAAAAATCTTTGTTCAATATGGCGATGTCCCGATCATGGCTCGCTATGCACTGGGGGCGGATGCCCGCACGGCAAGCCCCGCCCAGCTGAAAAAATTCACCAAAGCGTTCCAGGGCTATATCTCGCGTAAATACGGCCGCCGGTTCCGAGAGTTTATTGGTGGCGAGGTTGACGTACGCAATGCGCGAAAAATCAAGGCCGGGTACGAAGTTCGGACGATGGTCAAATTGCGCGGCTCCGCCCCGTTTGACGTGACCTTCCTGGTGTCCGACAAGTCGGGCCGGGACAAGTTCTATAATATGTTCATCGAAGGCGTGAACCTTCTGCTGACCGAACGCACCGAAATCGGCGCTATGCTGGATGCCCGGAAAGGCAATCTGGATCAACTGATCAGAGATCTGAACAAAACAGGTTGACCTTGCGGCCGGGCGTGGCAACGCGCCAGCTCGAAGCCATTTCAGGCACATAACAAAGGGTCAGGTTCTTCTGACCCTTTTTTGTTTCGATTTCAGGGCGCATAGCTGCGTACCAAAGCGCCCGCAATCAAGGCCCAGCCGTCTGCTATGACAAAGAACGCCAGTTTGAATGGCAGGGATACGATTGCCGGAGGAACCATCATCATGCCCATCGACATCAACACCGCTGCAACAACTAGATCGATGATTAGAAACGGCAGGAAAATCAGAAAGCCAATCTGAAAAGCGCGCGCGATTTCGGATAGCATGAAAGACGGCATCAGGACGGATAGCGGCGCTTGCGCCGACAGTTCCATCTCATCCCCACCGGGTCGGAGGACTGCCATGGCATAAAAAGTATCCGCATCCAAGCGGGCTGCCATGAAAGTGCGGAAGGGATCCAGCGCCCGTTCCAGCGCGACCTCGACCCCGATCGTTTCCTCCATCATCGGGCGAATGCCACTTTCCCAGGCTTCGGTGAACACGGGGTCCATGATGAAATAGGTCAGAAACAACGCCAGACTGACAATCAGCATATTGGGCGGCGATTGCTGCAAGCCTATCCCCTGTCGCAGGATCGACAAGACTGTAACCAGAAACGGGAAACAGGTGATCATAACAGCCAGGCCCGGCGCTATGCTCAACACCGTGATCAAAAGGATCAACTGGATGGTCCGGGCCGATATCGACCCGCCCTCGCCAAGGGACAAAGTCACATCCTGCGCTGCAGCGAGCGATGGGGTCAGCACAATAGCCAGAGCCAGCCAGATCGCAAAGCGCATCAACCGATCCCGTTTTGAAGGTCGGCAATCTCGGTCAGGCGCACAGCCAATTGTCCGGCCTGGTCGCCCTCCATCTCTTCCAGCAAACCACGCGCAACCAGCTGGTCCCCGACGTAAAGGTCGACCGGATCTTCGATCCGTTTGTCCAGCGTCAGCACCGCATTCTCTCCCATATTGAGCAAATCCCGGATCAATGGGCGGGCGCGGCCGACCGAGACAGTCACCTCGATTGGGACCGATTCAAACGGGTTGGGTTTTTCGGTGTTCGGGGTCTGAGTGTCATTCATTGGACAAAGCCTCTCTTGCCTCAAAGACGTATGCGTCAAAAATCTGCGCAACGGTGGTCAGCAAGGCGCTGCAATCCACTTCGCGCCTGCTTATGCCGACTTGCAGGCGGGCCTGCCCCGGCTCGAGCCCGGGATCTTCGATGACCTCTGGCGCGGGCTGTGCACTTGGCGGCAAAATTGCTGCAACATCTTCGGCACGGCCCGTCGGCACCATGATCTGCATAGGTTGCTCCACATGCGCGCGCGCCATCTCCGACAGCTGTTCAACAAGAAGGGTGGCCAATCCCCGATCGACCATCTGCGGTAAGACTGTCTGCACCAGGCTTTCAAACATCGGCTCCAAAGACAGAGTCATTCGGGTCATCGCCTCGTGATAGGTGAAGGACATGTCCTCCAGCGATTGCGCGAGCTCTGCCGAAACCTTTCCGCGACTTTGCTCCTGCGCCTGAGTGGCATCCTCCCAACCAGCCCCATAAGGCTGGCATTGGATGCCGCGACCTTTCAGACAAGCGCAGTGTTCAGCCGCTTGACGACCAATCGCCTTGCGTCAATCTCACAACCTGAACCCGGTGGGGCATTGGAATTGGAGTTCGGGTGCGCGTGCGCAGCCTCGGCTTTCCTGTACCGGGATTCTATGATTGTTCTTGATATTGCACCGGGCGCATTTCTGCCCCCGCTGCTGGTTGACATCCCCCCACCATTGAAGCGGACGGCCAAAAAGGCCACGTCTGAATCGTATAAAGACGCGCAGTTGGCAGCATTGGACCTGCCGCTTCTTGAACAAGGGTTGAAGGACCAATTGTCCACGCGTTTTCTGCAAGGGGCCGACCGCAGATTGCTGGGTTTGAACCTAACCCCAGTTGGTCCTCGCAGCTCTGCCCCACCCGACGCAGCGCGCCTGCCAACGGGTTTGTCCGGCAATATTCGACTGACCTCTGTGCTGGACGACCTGCAGGATGTTCTGAATGCCGAGTTGCAGCAGTTCGACAACAAACCAGCCTGCATCACGACGTCCGAGCTTGGCTTCGCACACTGGTCAGGGGATGTACCCTTTTCTGCGCAAGTGTCTGCTTTGCGTACGGGTCTATTTAAGGAATTTGACCGTATTGATGAAAACAAGGCTCTCAGACTGGCAAAGCTGTATGCGTTCAACGGCTTTGGGGCCGAAGCGCTGGCTGCTTTGGCGCTGTCTGAAGCACCATCTGAAGACTTGGGCCGCATCGAGTTTGTCGCTCAGCTCGTAGACGACAAACCAATTAAGCCCCCCCATCCTTTCAGTGGATTGCAGCGTTGCAACAGTGACGCCGCGCTTTGGGCAGTATTGTCCGAAGGTACTCTGACACCTGACGCGGATGTTGAGGCGATCGAGCAAGCTTACGACAGTTTGCCGAACCACTTGCGCCGCCAATTCGGAAAACGTCTGTCCGAAATTCTCGTCAACGCACAACAGTTGGAGGCCGCCCGCAGAGTGATACGCTCGGTCGACCGTATCGAACAAAGCACCTCGGCAAGTACCGCACATGCCAAGGCCATAGTTGCTGCGGCAGAGGGGAACGACGTGCGCGAAGAGGAGTTGTTGACGGAGGTTGTTTCATCACCCAAAGCCACGGCAAATGCTCCGGTGGCGTTGGCCCGTTTGGTCGAAAAGCGCTGGGGCGAACGCAGCGCAGTCACTTCGAAAGAACTGGAACTGGCGGCGTCTTTTGCGGTCGAATACCGACGCTCGAACCTGGGCCCAACGATGGCACGCACGCACGCGATCGCCTTGAGCCTGAGCCAGGATTTCGAGCCAGCATTCGACATCATCCTGAACTTGCCAAACGGGCAGGACAGAACCCGCGCGTTCAATCGACATTTTCACCTACTGTCAGAGCGGTCCGACAACGTAATCTTTTTACGCCAAGCGTTCCACGTAATGCAGATGAGCAAGACCCCAGCCCTGTCAACGGACAGTGCAATCGCCGTTGGTGATCGGCTGGCGGCGCTTGGTTTTGCGGATCAAGCCATTGACCTGACAAACCGAGCAGAAGATCAAACGCACAAGACAGAAAGAGCGCGCGTGCGGGCCAAAGCGGCCCTTCTGTCGGGACGTCCGCACAAGGCTCTGATGGAGTTGGACGAAGACAAATCGGACGAAGCGCGCGCCTTGCGTGCACAGGCCCTGGGCAGAATTAGTGACTTTGCAGCAGCAGCTGAGATCATGCAAGATTTGGGGCAAGGCGAGGCAGCAAACCGCTTATACTGGCTGGCAGGGCTGCCGGACGATACCGTTGAACTACAGGGTGGGAAATACGCGGTCCTGAACCAGACAACGCAAGCCCTGTTGGACACCCCGGCACGACAGTTGGAAAAACCCCTAATGGACGCAGAGGGTCTGCTTGAGAACAGTGAAACGACACGCGAACGCATCTTTGAGATTCTGAATGCGGTCAATTTAAAATGACAAGTGCGCCTGCTGCTCTTCAGACAATCCAGTGCCAACATGAGAAAACTGCGTTTTGGGGTCAGTATTGCGATAGCGGCTCTCGGATTGGCTTGCGACGCAAACGCCATCAACATCTGGTCGGCGCGAAGAATTGAAAAGCGTTTTCTCAAATGATGCCCCGTTCCTAGGGCTTGGTGCCAGGAACAGGGACAGATTAGGCGCAACAGGCGTAACGCCGACTATTCAGTAGGGTGCCTCGACATCGTTCATCGAGACATAGACGGTTTTCATCTCGCTGAAGTGGTTGATTGCCAGTTTCGAGTTTTCGCGCCCCACGCCTGACATCTTCGATCCGCCAAACGGGGCTTCGACCGGCGCAAGGTTATAGGTGTTGATATAACAGGTGCCTGCTTCGAACCCGGCCACCACGCGGTGGGCGCGTGTCAGATCGCTGGTGAAGACACCGGCGGCCAGACCAAATTCAGTATCGTTGGCGCGGGCCATGACCTCGGCTTCGGTGTCAAAATCCAGCACCGACATGACCGGGCCAAAGATTTCTTCGCGCGCGATGGTCATATCGTCGGTCACGTCGGCAAAGACCGTGGGTTGCATGTAGAACCCGTCGCCATCAAGCCGGGCACCGCCATAGACCAAACGCGCACCCTCGGCCTTGCCTTTTTCGATATAGCCCAGCGCGATATTCATCTGATTTTCGCTGACCATCGGACCAAAGCTGACATCCTCGTCCATCGGGTCGCCGATTTTGGCGTTGGCCAGACGTTCGGACAGGCGTTTAAGGAAAGCTTCTTTGATACCCTTTTGCACAAACACGCGGGTGCCGTTGGAACAGACCTGTCCTGAGGAATAGAAGTTGCCCAGGATCGCGCCTGAAACCGCGTTTTCGACATCCGCGTCGTCAAACACGATCATCGGAGATTTGCCACCCAATTCCATGGTGACATGTTTCATGCCTTCGGCTGCTGCGGCATAGACCCTGCGGCCCGTGGGAACAGAGCCGGTCAGCGAGACTTTGGCCACACGCGGGTCGGTTACCAGCGCAGCACCTACATCCCCGTACCCCTGAATCACGTTGTAAACGCCTTTTGGCGCACCGGCCTCGATGAGGATTTCTGCCACTTTCAACGCCGAGAGGGGCGTGGTCTCCGAAGGCTTGAACACCATCGTGTTGCCGCAGGCCAACGCCGGAGCCCCCTTCCAGCACGCGATCTGAGTTGGATAGTTCCATGCCCCAATCCCGACGCAAACGCCCAAAGCCTCGCGGATCGTATAGACAAAATCACCCCCGCCCAGAGGAATGTGTTCGCCGGTCAGACTACAAGCCAATCCACCAAAGTATTCCAGCGCGTCCGCGCCCGAAGTGGCGTCTGCAACAGTGGTTTCCTGAATGGGCTTCCCGGTGTCATGGGTTTCAAGGACCGACAGATCATAGTTGCGTTCGCGCATGATGTCAGCGGCGCGGCGCAAAACCCGGCCCCGCTCGGTTCCCGACATCTCCGCCCAGGCCGCTTGCGCACTTTTGGCACTGTTCAGAGCCTGTTCAACAATCGCAGGAGTTGCCGAATGCAATCGCGCGATCACCTCGCCAGTGGCCGGGTAGATCACGTCGATGGCGGCACCATCTGTATCTTCGACATACGCGCCATCAATGAAATGGCTGGCCTGGGGCTGAAACTTCATACCGTGTCCTCTTCTCTTGCACCCGTCTGAACGGGACAATTGGTTCGTTGAATTCGGCCCTAAAGATTATTGATTGATCAGTCAATAAACTCATTCCAGCGGCGGGAACGTGCCGACTTTACCCCCAAACCTTGAAATTTTTGGTTAATGTTCTATTTATGTTCTACATAGTCAGAGGATAAACCGATGGCCCAGCACGCACGTCAACCTGCCCTGAACAGGCCCAGCAACGACTACCATCTGCTTCCGGTGACGGACCGGCAGATGCGCTATGCCCGGGCAATTGCCGAAAAGTCAGCATTGGAGATACCGGTCGAGGCACAACGTGACCGAAAGCTGCTTTCGGATTGGATTTCAACGCACAAACCGCGCAGCACGTCGCAATTCGACAATTACCCAACAGGCAAACAAGTTGCCTTCGCCGAGCGGATTTCACGCAGCAAGCGCCGCCCGATCCCTTCTGAGTGTTTTCGCGACAAGAAGATGATGTCGCGCTGGATCGATCACAACAAATAAACCCTACTTAGGGCCTTCATGACTATGATTGCGCGCATAAAGCGCGACTGCCGCTGCAACAAACATGCCCAGCAAGATGTATCCTGTCACAGCTTCGGACACGGCAAGCCCGCGACACAGGCCGGTTGGGGACATGTCGCCATATCCAACCGTCGTAAAAGTCACATACGAAAAATACAGAATATCACCCGGACCTTTTGCACCGACGACACAATGATCGTTGTATCCAAACGCGCCATAGACCGCAGCAAACAGGAACGGGACCACCTGTATGAAAGACACCCCCATCAGGAACAAAAGCCTTCGCGGTGATTTCACTTGGGTCATGTAGTACCAGGACTGCGACACCAGCCAGATCAACAGACCAACCGAAGCGATTGTGCCGATCGTGTCACCTGCGGTCGTTTCGCTCAGTCGAGAAAGGCCATACCAGGCGAGAAAGCTTGCCAGAACCAAACCCAACGCCGCCAGAAAGGTCGACTTCCACTCTTCCAGTGTTTTGGGTTTGCGGCGCATGAGTGCCCCTTCAAGCTGATTTCCAGGTGATCATCTGACCTAAAGCAATGGCCTGCAACCCGAATTCAATCCTGCCGTAAATGCGTCTCTCCCCGTTCACGCGCCAGCAGGATCTGCTTTTGCCGCTCGCGAAAGCGCATTTTATCTGCCTCGGACGTCTCATCGATGCACTGGTGGCAAGACACACCATGTTCGTATTCCGGGCGTTTCGTGTCCTCAGGCAAGATCGGTCGGCGGCAACCGTGGCAAAGCATGTGCGGCCCTTCAACAAGGCCGTGACCGACGGATACGCGATTGTCGAACACAAAACACTCACCCTGCCAGGTGCTGTCTTCAACAGGCGTCTCTTCCAGATACCGCAGGATTCCCCCTTTAAGGTGATAGACATCCTCAACCCCTTGCCCCAACAAGTAGTTGGTGGACTTTTCGCAGCGGATACCGCCGGTGCAGAACATGGCGACGCGTTTGTTGTGAAAGCGGTCCTTGTTTTCTGCCCACCACGCTGGAAAATCGCGGAAACTGGCTGTTTCAGGGTCTATTGCGCCTTCAAACGTGCCAATCGCCACTTCGTAATCGTTGCGCGTATCAATCACCACAACATCGTCCGAGCGGATAAGGTCGTTCCACTCTTGAGGCTCAACATAGTTGCCAACGCGGGCGCGCGGGTCGACATCCGGCTGCCCCATGGTCACGATCTCTTTCTTCAGTCGCACCTTCATCTTGCCAAATGGCGGATGATCCGAGGTCGCCTCTTTCCATTCGAGATCTGCGCAACCTGGCAAAGCGCGGATATGCGCCAGTACCGCATCAATACCGGCGCGTGGACCTGCGATGGTGCCGTTGATCCCTTCTTGCGCCAGCAGCAAAGTGCCGGTGACAGATTGCTCTCGGCACAGATCCAGCAGCGGATCACGCAGCGCGGCGGGATCCGGGAAACGGGTAAAGTGGTACAAAGCGGCGATTGTATACATAGGCGCGATTTACCTTTGCAAACCCAAAGTCGCAAGGGAGTGCATTGACGCCTCGTATTGTGATCCCTACCGATAGGATAATCAAAGGAGGCCGCAATGACCCATGCACTGCTCGTCATCGACGTTCAGAACGATTTCTGCCCCGGCGGAGCGCTGGCAGTGGCCGGAGGGGACGAAATCGTCGCCCCGATCAATGCAATGATGGACGATTTCGGCGCCGTGATCCTGACGCAAGATTGGCATCCGGCGGGGCATTCTTCTTTCGCCAGCTCACATGATACTAAAAACCCGTTCGATCTGATCGACATGCCCTATGGTCCTCAGGTGCTTTGGCCCGATCACTGCGTTCAAGGATCGCACGGGGCCGCATTTCACCCTGATCTCCGTGTCGATGGCGATCTGATCCTGCGGAAAGGGTTTCGGCGCGCTATAGACAGTTATTCGGCATTTTTTGAAAACGACCACAAGACACCCACGGGCTTAAAAGGGTATTTGGAAACCCGGGGTATCAACCGCTTGACCCTGGTTGGTTTGGCAACCGATTTCTGCGTCCACTATTCGGCCGTGGATGCCGCACAATTAGGGTTCGATGTCACTGTTCAAATGGATGCGTGCCGTGCAATTGATATGGATGGCTCACTTGCGGCAGCGGAACGCGCCATGCGCGACGCAGGAGTTACCTTGGGCTAAGGCGCCCCCCCCCCGGCTGCGGCCAGCAGCTTGATAAGCACAAACAAAACAACCGCCAACCCCAAAGCCAAGCCGATGCGACTGGGCACAGTCCGGCGCTTAGGGCTGGACTCTGCGGGTTTCTGTGGCGGCGGTGTGCGTGGCTGACGCGCGCGAACAATCCCAGCCATGGGTTGCGCCGTGCGCACGTAGTTCAGGAAATCCATCAGGTCGAACTCGCCGCAATATTCCCCACGGAGCCCACCGGTCTTAATGTTGGCAAAAAGTGACCTGAGAACCCGCACCCGATCCGTTTGATCTTCTGCCGGGAAAACACCAGGCACGATGCCGCTATTGCGCGACTCGAGGCTGAAACCAGCATCCAGAAACATCTTGCGGATTTTCGGAGACGTACCCCGCAAAGCGTCCGCAGTTCTGATGTCGCGGAAAACCGCATGCACTTGACGTACCCCACCCTTCTGAGCCCCCGGCATTTCGGGGTCAAAATCATCCGGTGCTACGTTAACAATATCAAAATCGTACTCGAGACCCATTCACAAACTCAGTTCCGTATTTCCATCCCCTCTTCTCACTAACCGGTTAAAACAATGCACAATATGCCGGCATTGTGACGTCAAACTGGCATTGTCACCAAATCAGCGACTCTTGCCATTCCCGTTGTCGATTGATCTAACTACGGAAATCGCAGGAGTTCCCCATGGTCGACATCGCGACCCGAGTATACAATCACAAATGGCAGATTGACCCAATTGTACGATCTTTGATCGATACAGACTTCTACAAACTGCTGATGTGCCAGTCAGTGTTTCGCAATAAGCCCCAAACAAACGTAGTGTTTTCGCTGATTAACCGGTCGAATCGCGTACCTTTGGCGAAATTGATCGACGAAGGAGAGTTGCGGGAACAGCTGGATCACATCCGATCACTTAGCCTGAGCCGGGGCGAAAGCACCTGGCTACGGGGCAATATGTTCTATGGCAAACGTCAAATGTTTCGTTCCGATTTCATGGAATGGTTCGAGAACATGCGCCTTCCTCCCTATCATCTTGAGCGCAAAGGCGATCAGTATGAACTAACCTTCGAAGGCAAATGGCACGAGGTCATGCTGTGGGAAATCCCTACGCTGGCGGTGTTGATGGAGCTGCGATCGCGCGCCGTTCTCAACGATATGCGGCGGTTCGCATTGCAGGTGCTCTATGCCCGCGCGATGACGCGCGTGTGGGAAAAGATCGAACGGCTGAGTTCGGTCGAAGGTTTAACCATCGCCGATTTTGGAACGCGACGGCGCCATTCCTTTCTATGGCAGGATTGGTGCGTGCAAGCGATGATCGAAGGCTTGGGCGCGTCCTTTACCGGCACATCGAACTGTCTGATCGCCATGCGGCGCGAGGTTGAGGCCATCGGCACCAACGCACATGAATTGCCGATGGTATATTCAGCATTGGCCGACACCGACGCCGAACTGGCGCAAGCGCCGTACGACGTCCTTAGCGACTGGCACGACGAACATGACGGCAACCTGCGCATCATTCTGCCCGACACTTACGGCACCAAAGGCTTTTTGGACAATGCGCCCGATTGGCTGGCTGGGTGGACCGGTATTCGTATTGACAGCGGGGATCCAGCGGCAGGGGCAGAAGTCGCCATCGAGTGGTGGAAGTCACGCGGTGAAGATCCGACGCAAAAGCGGATAATTTTTTCGGATGGTCTGGACGTCGAAAAAATTCAGGAGCTGCACGCACAATTTGCTGGCCGCGCCAATATTTCCTTTGGCTGGGGCACTTTGCTGACCAACGATTTTCGCGGACTTGTTCCCAATGACGCGCTGGCACCGTTCTCATTGGTCTGCAAAGCGGTATCCGCCAACGGGCGCCCGACGGTAAAACTGTCAGACAACCCGGAAAAGGCGATGGGCCCGAAAGATCAGATCGAGCGCTACAAACGCGTTTTCGGAGTGGGTGCGCAACAAGCGATCGAAGTCGTGGTCTAGCCGTGATAGGCTGCGACCGTCTTAAGTTGTGAGAACCCGTACAACGCCTCGAACCCTTTTTCACGACCGTGGCCAGATTTTCCAACACCGCCAAAGGGCAACTCAACGCCGCCTCCTGCTCCGTAGTTGTTGATAAAAACCTGCCCTGAATGCAGCGCCTTCGCCAACCGCATCTGGCGTGCCCCGTCGCGCGTCCAGATACTGGCAACGAGGCCATATTCCGTACTGTTTGCGATTGTCAGAGCCTGGTCTTCGGTGTCAAACGGGATCAGAACCTGAACCGGGCCAAAAATCTCATCCCAGGCCAGCACGTGATCGGGCGATACATCTGCAAACAAGGTGGGCCGGACATAAGCACCTGTTTCAGGTGCCTCACTGACGATACGACCCTGCGCGGCAATGGTCAGATCCGCGCCTTTATCCAGAAAACCGCTAACGATCTGTTTCTGCCGGTCCGAGATCAACGGCCCGACACGCATATCCTGAATTGCGGGCCCGACGGTCAGTTGTTCATACGCCTCAGACATGCGGGACTTGACCTGATCATACACCCCACGTTGCACCAGAATGCGCGACGAGGCCGAACAGGTTTGCCCTGCATTCTGTATACCCGCATTCACCAAAAACGGCAGCGCCGCATCCAGATCCGCGTCATCAAAGACCAGTTGCGGGGATTTTCCGCCCAGTTCCAGTGTCACGGGCACCACATTGCGGCCAGCTGCCTGTTGCACCAGGGCTCCAGTGGCCACCGAACCGGTGAACGAAATATGGTTCACCCCCGGATGTGCCGACAGCGCCGCGCCTGCCTCGGATCCAAGACCGGGCACGACGTTTAACGCGCCGGCTGGCAAACCGGCCTGTTGCGCCAGATGAGCAAAAGCCAGTGCCGTTAAACAAGCTTCCTCTGCAGGTTTCAGAACGCAAGCATTGCCCATAGCTAGCGCCGCCCCAACCGAACGCCCAATGATCTGCATCGGGTAGTTCCACGGCACGATATGGCCCGTCACCCCATGCGGTTCTCGCAGCGTATAAACGGTGTAGCCATCAAGATAGGGGATGGTCTCTCCCATCACCTTGTCCGCAGCGCCCCCATAGAACTCGCAATATCTGGCCAGCGCGACAGCGTCAGCCCGCGCCTGCGTCAGCGGTTTACCCACATCCATAGCTTCAAGCTGCGCAAGATCGTCGACCCGCTCCAGCACCAGCTGACCCAGCCTCGTCAGAATACGCCCTCGCTCTAGCGCTGTTTTACGCCCCCAATCCCCCTGCAAGGCGGTTTGAGCCGCTTGAACTGCGGCATCGACATCTGGTTCGGAGCCACGTGCGATCCGGCAGATTTCGGTCCCGTCCGAGGGGTTGATGAGCGGCAGGGTGCTACCCGAGGCTGCAGGTTTCCATCGTCCCTCGATCAGACAAAGCGTGGGGTCGAACCATATCTTCTGGATCAATTTCGCCTCCATTTCAGGCTCTAATCAGCATTTATTAGGCCGATACCATCTCAATCTCTGGCAATCGGGGTGCGGCTGCAATCAGAGTTTGTGTGTAGGGGTGTTGTGGTGCCTCAAAGACCTTATCGGTCTCGCCCTGTTCAACGATCTGACCGGACCGCATTACCAACACTCGGTCGGTGACGGTGCGCACAACGCTCAGGTCATGACTGATGAACAGATAAGTCAGGTCATACGCTTCGCAAAGCTCGGCCAACAGATCAAGGATTTGCGCTCGGACCGACACGTCCAACGCCGAGACAGCTTCGTCAAACAGGATCAATTCAGGTCGGATGATCAGCGCCCGCGCGATGGCAATCCGCTGACGCTGCCCGCCCGAGAATTCGTGAATGTACTTACCAGAGTCATCCGGGCTGAGGCCGACCGCTGTCAGCATCTCAGCGATCCGATCCTGACGGTCCGATCCGGTCGGCGGAGTATCTAGCAGATGGAAGGGTTCGGTGATCAGACGCGCCACGCGGTGGCGCGGGTTGAAACTGCCAAAGGGGTCTTGGAAAACCACCTGCATCTTCCGGCGCACCGCAAGGTTGGGTTTGTGACCTGTGAACACAGGTTGTCCGTCCAGTCGAACCTGGCCCGATTGCACCTCTTCCAACCCCAAAATTGCCCGCGTTAGGGTCGATTTTCCGCAGCCAGACTCGCCCACAAGCCCCAAACGTTCTCCTCGGTTGAGGGTAAAGCTTACACCATCCACAGCCTGATGATGACGCGTCCTGTCAAACAAGCCCTTCCGAGGCAGGCGATACTCACGCACGACCTGGCTCACCTCCAGTAACGGCTGCGGCTGCGGCGGTTCCGGCAGCGTGACCTGATGGCTGGAGGCCTCAAATAGCATACGGGTGTAGGGATGCTGCATGTTGTGTAGCAAGTAACTTGTCGCGCCGCTTTCGACCACTTCCCCGTGACGCATGACGGTAATTTGGTCAGCCATGTCTGCAACCACAGCCAAATCATGGGTGATCATCAACAGACCCATGTCATATTCGCGCACCAGCCCCTTGAGCAAATCGAGGATCTGCGCCTGCGTGGTGACATCCAGCGCCGTTGTCGGCTCGTCCGCGATCAACAGCTTGGGGCGCAGGGCGATGGCCATGGCGATCACTACACGCTGTCGTTGCCCACCAGAAAGCTCATGCGGATAGCGGGACAAAGGGAACCGATCGGCAGGCAAACCGACGCGGGTCAGAACCTCTTCTGCCCTTGCTCTAGCCTGAGCCAGAGGCATCGCCTTATGGATCAGGATCGTTTCCATCACCTGATCGCCAATGGTTTTAACGGGGTTGAGCGCTGTCATCGGCTCCTGAAACACCATCCCGATGGATGCTCCGCGCAATGCACACATCTCGGCCTCGGACCGGGTCAGCAGATCTTCGCCCTCCATTTGGACCAAGCCGTCTACCTTTGCACCATTCGGAAGCAACTGCATCACTGCCAAGGCCGTCATGGATTTACCCGAACCACTCTCACCCGTGACGGCGACGATCTGACCGTAATCGATGGACAGGTCGACCTGTTTCAGGATCGATGTCCCATGGATCGACAGTGACAGGTCCTTGATGCGCAACAAACTCATGCCCGCGCCACCCTGATCCGTGGATCCAGCCAATCCCGCAACCCGTCGCCCAACAGGTTCAGGCCCAAGACGGTGACGATGATCGCCACGCCTGGAATCAGAGCCAAATGCGGGGCAAAACTGACCATTGTCTGCGCATCAGCCAGCATTCTGCCCCAACTTGGCGTGGGCGGCTGCGCCCCCAGTCCGACGTAGGACAGACCGGCCTCAGCCAAAATACCTAGGCTGAATTGGATGGTGCCCTGCACGATCAGCAAGTTGGCGACATTGGGCAGGATATGCTCGACCGATATCCGCGCTGCCCCTTTTCCCGACACGCGAGCGGCAAGGATGAACTCGCGCTCCCACAGCGATAGGGCCGCACCTCGGGTGATACGGGCAAAAACGGGAATGTTGAAAATGCCGATGGCAATGATGGCGTTGATCGCGCCGGCACCAAACACGGCGGTGATGAGGATCGCGATGACCAGTGAGGGGAAGGCAAAAACCAGATCGTTACCACGCATGATGACCTCATCCAACCATGATCCTTTGCGGGCTGCGGCTGTCAGGCCAAGGGGGACGCCCAGCGCCATACCGATCCCCACAGCCACCAAAGCCACCGCAATGGACGTGCGCGCACCGACCATGATCATCGAAAACATGTCGCGCCCGAAGTGATCCGTACCGAACCAGTGCTCCACATTTGGGGGCTGTAGCTTCTCTGGAATGCTCAGTGCTGAATAATCATAGGGGGTCCAGACAAACGAAATCAGCGCGGCTAAAACCACCAGTGAAGACAAACAAGCGCCCAGAAACAGGTTGCGGCTCATGTCCTGCTCCTCAGCCTTGGGTCGACGGCGGCATAAGCCAGATCGACCAGAAAATTCACGGTGATCACGGCAAAGACCAGCAACATAACCACAGATTCAACGACGATCAGGTCGCGGGCCGAAATCGCCTGAAACACCAGTCGCCCAAGGCCCGGCAGGTAGAACACCTGTTCGATGATGATCGACCCGGCCAGCAGAAAGGAAAACTGCAAGCCGATGATGGTCAGCACCGGGATCAGCGCATTTCGTACCCCGTGCCGCCACAGCGCCTGACGGCGGGACAACCCCTTGGCCCGGGCCGTCCGCATGAAATCCTCGCCCAGAATGTCCAGCAGGGCCGACCGCATCACGCGAGCGAGGATAGCCGCCTGTGGCAAAGCCAGCGCGATTGCGGGCAGGGTCAGCGAATGCAATCCGGCCCAAACTCCGTTGCTCCAACCGACAAACCCGCCGGCGTTGAACCAGCGCAGGTTGATGGCGAAAATCAGCACAAGCATCATCGCAAACCAGAAATTGGGGACGGCAATGCCCAACTGAGTGGCGCCCATTACCGCCAGATCCCCCGGCTTGCCCCGGCGGGCGGCGGCGTAGATCCCAGCGGGAAACGCAATCAAGGTTGACAGAGTCAGCGCATAAAGTGCCAGCGGCAGCGACACCCAAAGCCGGTCTGCGATCATCTGGGACACCGGCGTGCGGTACGTGTAGGACGTACCAAAATCCCCCACCAGCATTCCGCCGACCCAGTTGACGTACCGTTGCACTTTCGACCCGTCCAGGCCCAGCTCAGTCCGCAACGCGGCAAGCGTATCCTCTTGCGCGTTCACACCCAGCATGAACGACGCCGGATCGCCCGGTGCGACCTCGATCACCGCGAAGATGACGACCGAGGCGACGGCCAGGCTGATCAACAGCGAAATCAGGCGTTTAAAGGCATAGCGGAGCATTGGCACCACGTTAGGGTCACATCCGGCGCGGGTCCAGCATCTAAGGCACCAGAAGATAGGCGAAAACCGCGTAGGCCACGATTGCGGCATAGCCCAGAGGATAGATCCACTTGATCGCGTAATTGTCCAACGTCCGCGCTGTGCCTTCCCTTCCGGACACTTTGAGTTTCCGCAACGCCACATTGAACACAATCAAGGCCCCGGTCATCAGGAACATGCATTGCAGGACAAAATCCAGAAAGGTCAGATAGCCCAGCTTTGGCAAATCTGCCGAGATCGCCCAGTTAAATGCAACAAAGACCAGCAGATTGCCGCCCGCAATCTCGATCCTGCGGCGGTATTCATCCAGGAAAAACAGCGCCCAGCCGACCGAAATCAGAACCAGCATCGGCAAGAAAACCCGAATGACGTAGTAGGTCAGGTGCCGGTTACCTTCGAAAACAAGCGCGACCTGATCGCTTTCCCTGCCGGACAAACCTGTGACCTTGGTTGCTTCCAGACGTGCATTGTCCAAAATCCACTCTTCTTCGCCCAACAGATCGCCAAGTCCCGAATAGTCCTCTAGCGGGCGGTACTTCACGTAGTCAGAGGGAAAGATTGATACGACTTCGAAGTGGAACTCCTGTGTGTCGAACGGGTATTTACGGAAATCAAAATGCGGTGCCTGTAATGTCAGCGATGATTTCTCAACATAAACCACGCGCCCGTCGTACCGCAGGGACGCCGCAGATTCGTGTATCCACTTGTTGGATTGCTGGTTGTGGATGACAAAGGCGGGCAAAACGGTGCCGATATCGGCGGCATGATCTGCCAGATCCGGCGGGTTGAACACCCGGATCTCGCGCCCGATCTCAGCCTGATCAAAAGCCAGCGCAGGATCCGTCCATTCGACCCGCAAAACCACAACGGCGCCATAGTTTTCGGCCTTTTGATCAACGCTGGTGATCTGGTCGATGCGGATACCTATGCCAACGTCAAGCGGGTTTTCAGGCGTGCCGGTCAATGCATCCAGACGCCCACCCAACACGTTTTGCGCCAAGCCCCTGTCCGGCGCAATCGACGAAAGGCAAAGGACCAGTAAAAGAAAACAAAAACCGCGAAACAAGACCATTACGAGAGACACACGAAAAGAGAGTGAGACCGGGGCCCTGCCAAAAAGCCCCGGTTCAGGCATTATTCAGACCAGCTGATCTGTGTCAGGTCGATCGCTGCTGTGGGGGCGTTTGCCCACAACCCCTGCACACCGGCCTTTGCGACGCCCAGCTTGGCCAATTGGAACAAATAGCCATTCACATAATCGGTTGAGATCAGGCGCTGGGCCTCACCCAACAAACGGCTGCGTTCATCAGGATCGGTGGTGGCGTTCAGCGTATCCATTAGCGCCTGAAAATCAGAGCTTTCATACTGGAAGTAGTAATCTGGCCGCGCATAGATTCCGATATCCATGGGTTCGGTATGGCTGACAATCGTCAGACCAAAATCCTTGCCCCTGAATACCGATTCCAGCCATTGCGCCCATTCGACATTGATGATCTCGGCTGTAATGCCGACCTCGGCCAGTTGCGCGGCAACGATTTCACCGCCCCGGCGTGCATAAGACGGTGGCGGCAGGTGTAGCGTAGTTTCGAACCCGTTCTCAAAACCGGCCTCGGCAAGCAGCGCCTTGGCCTGTTCCGGGTCATATGCGGACTCGCCGGTCAAATCGACATAGGCCGGATGATGCGGTGCAAAATGGGTTCCAATCGGCGTGCCATAGCCAAACATCGCTCCATCGATAATCGCCTGCCGGTCGATGGCATGAGCTAAGGCCTGCCGGACAAGAATGTCGTCAAACGGCAGCTGTTTGTTGTTGGTGGACAGGATCGTCTCGCCCTCGGTTGTACCAACCAGAACCTGAAAACGCGGATCGGCGTCGAACTGCGGCAGGTTTTCCGGCGCAGGGAAGTTGTCGAATGCGTCCACATCCTCGGCCATCATGGCGGCAAAAGCGGCGGTTGGGTCCGAGATAAACTTGAACGTTGCAGTCTCTAACGCAGGCTGATCGCCCCAATAGTCGGGGTTGCGGTTCAGCGTGATGCTGTCGCCCTGCACCCAGTTGCCAAAGGTATAGGCCCCGGTGCCGATAGGGTTGGTCTTGATGTTTTCGATGCTGTCGGGCGCAACAATGACCGCATCCCCCCAAGCCAGGTTGAACAGGAAATTGCCGTTTGGTTCCGAAAGAGTGACTTTGACGGTCAGCGGATCAACAACTTCAACGCTTTCAATCCCGGCAAACAGTGCCTTCTGGGCGTTCGCGCTGTCTTCGGCGGTGGCGCGATCAAGGGTGAACTTGACGTCCTCCGCGTCCATAGTTGTGCCGTCATGGAAGGTCACACCATCGCGAAGTTTGAAGGTATAAACCGTACCATCGTCAGAAATCTCCCAGCTTTCAGCTAGGCCGGGCACGACCGAGCCATCGCCCATGAACCGGGTCAGTCCTTCGAAAATGTTTGTATAGACCACCGAGTCAATGGCCTGCGCCGCCGCGCTGGTGGGGTCCAGATGCGGGGGTTCAAGCTGCATCGCAATGGTGATGTCCGATTTGGCATAGGCCTGCGTGGCAAGCAGACCAACGCCCACCGCCAGGGTCGACGCAAATGTCCTGAACATGAATTTTGTCATGTGAACTCTCCCTAGTGAAACTGGTTGTGCCCTTGATTTCAGAGCCGTTTTATCAACAGTTTTCCTGTAAACCTGAGGTCAATCAAGGGAATGTTCGCGCAACCGGGGTTTCTTTGGACCTATCCGGTCTGCTATGCCGCACTGCAACATAATACCTGCAGGAGCGACACATGAGCGCCACCGCCCGCAAGAAAGCCCCGAATGCCGAGGATATTCGCGCCCGAAAAGGTGGCGCGCCTCTGGTCTCGCTGACCGCCTATACCACGCCCATGGCACGTCTGATGGATGCGCATTGCGACTTTGTTCTGGTGGGTGACAGCGTTGGCATGGTGCTGCACGGCCTGGAATCTACCCTTGGCGTCACGATGGAGATGATGATCCTGCATGGGCAGGCCGTCGCGCGCGGTCTGGACAAGGCCATGATGGTCATAGACATGCCCTTTGGCAGCTATGAGCATTCTCCAGCCGATGCCTTCTGCAATGCCGCGCGCCTTATGGCAGAAACAGGTGCTGGGGCCGTGAAGCTGGAAGGTGGTGTTGAAATGGCAGAAACCATCCGATTTCTGGTCAAGCGTGGTATTCCGGTGATGGCCCATATCGGTCTGACCCCGCAATCCATCAACACGCTGGGTGGCTACAAGGTACAGGGCCGTGACGGACAGGCAGAAGCAGTCATGGCCGATGCCCATGCCGTGGCCTCGGCTGGTGCGTTTTCAGTCGTTCTAGAGAAAGTTCCACAAAAGTTGGCCGACCAAATCACCGAAGAGGTTGCGATTCCGACCATCGGCATCGGTGCCTCGGCTGGATGTGACGGGCAAATTCTGGTCGTGGACGACATGGTTGGCTTTTTCACCGCCTTCAAACCCAAGTTCGTCAAACGCTATGCCGAGCTCGGCCCACTGGCCGAAGCTGCCATAGCAGAGTACGCCGCCGACGTGCGTGCAAGGACCTTCCCGGCAGACGAACATGTCTTTTCCGACCAGGCTCCGACCAAAGGACCTAAGGCATGACAGCACCGATTTTGCGGTCTCTGGCCGAACTGCGCGCCAAAACCACCGAATGGCACCGCGATGACGAAATGATCGGCGTGGTTCCCACCATGGGTGCGCTGCACGAGGGGCATTTATCGCTGGCACAGGCCGCGAAAGAAGGCTGCGACCGGGTCATCGTGACGATCTTTGTGAACCCCAAGCAGTTCAACAAACCCGAGGATCTGGCAAATTACCCCCGCACTGAACATGAAGACGCCAAAAAACTGGCTCCCTACGAGGTGGACGCGATCTATGTGCCGGACCCGCAGGAAGTCTATCCTGAAGGCTTTTCCACCACGGTTTCTGTCTCTGGCCTGACCGACATGATGGAAGGCCCCTTCCGACCGGGGCACTTTGAGGGCGTGGCCACGGTTGTTGCCAAGCTGTTTCTGCAAACCCAAGCGGATCGAGCCTATTTCGGGGAAAAAGACTACCAGCAGCTTTTAGTTGTCCGCCGCATGACCCGTGATTTGGACATCCCCGTTGAGGTTTTTGGCTGCCCGACCGTGCGCGAACCCTCAGGGTTGGCAATGTCTTCCCGTAACCTTCTGCTCTCATCTGACGGGTTGAAGATCGCGGAACATATGCACAAGGTCATGCGACAAGTCGCCCAAAACCTGGCGGAGGGCGGTGATTTCGCAACCTTGGCGCAAGATGCCAAAGCGCGCTTGCTGGCCGCCGGATTTTCCGAGGTTGAATACATTGATCTCCGCTGCGCCGAGACGCTGGAAAGCCTGCCCAATGCCAACAGGCCAGCCCGCCTGTTCGTCACTGCATGGGCGGATGGCGTCCGTCTGATTGACAATATCCCGGTCGATTCAGCCTGATTTCTGCTCTGGCCCCTACGCCGTTGTTTGCGCTAAAGTCCCGCGAAACGAGACCGGGGGAGAGCGGACATGACCTATATTCTGGCAATCGATCAGGGCACGACATCTTCGCGCGCCATTCTTTTTGACGCACAAATGCAGCCGGTAGGCACCGCACAACAAGAGTTTCCCCAGCACTTCCCACAGGAAGGTTGGGTTGAACATGACCCCGAGGATATCTGGTCCAGCGTTTTGCATGTGTGCCGCGAGGTGAGGGAGACCACCGGCATTTCCGCCAATCAGATTGTCGGGATCGGGATCACCAACCAGCGTGAGACGACCGTCGTCTGGGACAAACACACCGGCAAAGCGATCCACAACGCCATCGTCTGGCAGGACCGCCGCACCGCCGACATCTGCGCCCGCTACAAACAAGCCGGATGCGAGGATGACGTCACGGCCCAAACCGGCTTGTTGCTGGACCCCTATTTCTCGGGGACGAAGGTCAAATGGTTGCTGGATAACGTCTCTGGCGCCCGCGACAAGGCCGAAGCCGGGGATTTGCTGTTCGGCACGGTCGACAGTTTCCTGATCTGGCGCCTGACCCAGGGCCGTGTTCATGCCACCGACGCCACCAACGCCGCGCGCACCCTGTTGTTTGACATTCATAAAGGCACATGGAGTACCGAGATCTGCGATCTGCTGGATGTGCCGCTGAACCTTTTGCCCGAAGTGCGGGATTGCGCCTCGGACTTTGGCTCCACTGCGGAGTTCGGTGGCGAAATACCCATTCTGGGCGTTGCGGGTGACCAGCAAGCCGCCACCATCGGGCAGGCATGTTTCCAACCCGGCATGATGAAATCGACCTATGGCACGGGCTGCTTTGCGCTTCTGAACACGGGTGCACAGCCAGTTGAATCGAAAAATCGCCTGCTGACGACAATTGCCTATCAGTTGGACGGTCAGCGCACCTATGCGCTGGAAGGGTCGATCTTTATCGCGGGGGCGGCGGTGCAGTGGTTGCGTGACGCGCTACAGATCATCGAGTCGGCCCCTCAAAGCGGGGATCTGGCAACGCGGGCGGACCCGAACCAACACGTAATTCTGGTGCCTGCCTTCACTGGGCTGGGTGCACCCTATTGGAAACCCGATTGCCGTGGTGCGATGTTTGGTCTGACCCGCAACTCGGGTCGGGCCGAGATCGCCCGCGCCACGCTGGAAAGCATTGCCTTTCAAACACGAGATTTGTGGCATGCAATGCAAGGCGACTGGGGTGCCGAAACCAACGTGACTCTGCGTGTCGATGGCGGGATGAGCGCTTCTGACTGGACCATGCAAGGTCTGTCCAACTGCCTGGGCGCACCAGTGGACCGTCCGGTGATGCAGGAAACAACTGCGCTGGGTGCTGCATGGCTGGCCGGGATGAAAGCCGGAATTTTTCCGGATCAGGCCGGTTTTGCCGAAACATGGGCGCTGGACCGTCGCTTTGAACCGACGCAAGCGCAAGACGAACGCGACGCAACTTACGGCCGCTGGCAACGTGCCGTACAGGCCGCAATGGCGTTCTAGCTGTGGTCTTTCAACAAGCGCTGTTTCTGACGTGACCAATCCCGCTTGGCCTGAGTTTCCCGCTTGTCGTGAATCTTCTTGCCCTTGGCGATCCCGATCTTCAGCTTGGCCCGGCCCTTGTGGTTGAAGTACAGAACCAGCGGCACCAGCGTCATTCCTTTGCGCTGGGTCGCATTCCACAGGTTCGACAATTCCTTGCGTGACACCAGCAGCTTGCGGCGTCGGCGTTCTTCGTGCTTAAACACTTTGGCCTGTTCGTAGGGCGCGATGTAGCTGTTGATCAGCCACAGTTCTCCATCATCGACCGAAGCGTAGCTTTCGGCGATGTTCGACCCGCCTGCGCGCAGGGATTTGACCTCGGACCCTTCCAGGACGATACCGCACTCGATATCCTCTTCGATCGCGTAATCGAAGCGAGCGCGCCGGTTTTCGGCGATTATCTTATAATTCGGGTCTGTCTTCTGTTTGGCCATGACGCGTTGATTTAGGCGGCTTGCGCCGACCTTGCAAGGCAGGGTTTTCCCAACTGCGTCACGATTTGGCAGAAATGATCAGATCAGGGCCAAAAATCGTGTCAGCATATTTGTGCAGATAGATCTTGAGCCATGGCGTGAAACGATCCGGATGGCGGGCCACTTCCGCCAGAAGATCGTGATAATCGATCCAGCGAATGTCCATGACTTCGTCCGGGTTAGGCTCGATTTTCAGTGGGCCGCGAACATGGGCCAGAAAGACGTCGACAACTTCGTTCTCGACCATGTTGTTGCCCACATCTGCATGGTACTCCAGACGGTGCCGGTATTCTGGATAAAGACCCGTTATCCCAAGTTCTTCGCGCAGACGTCGCACGGCACAGGTTGACGAGCTTTCATCCCAATCCGGATGCGTGCAGCAGGTGTTCGCCCAAAGGCCGGGCGTGTGGTATTTGCCCATTGCGCGACGTTGCAGCAGAATTTCCGTTCCGCGAACAACAAACACGGACACAGCCTTGTGCTTGAGCCCTTTTTCGTGCGCTTCGAGCTTGTCCACAGGGGTCAATTGGCCATCGACCCAGGCCGGGATCATAATTCCCATCTGTCCTCTCCCGTTGCCAATCCGTCTGCCCGGCGCTGGTTTGAATTTAGCTGCCATCTGAACAGGCTGGCTGTACGACGCGATTTGACATCTCCCGTCAGTACCAAAGTGGCTTCTATTCACTTGGGTATCAATCGCACCAAAGGCCGCAGGGGCTGCGGCCTTTAGTCCATGTGCTTTAGCACCGTGCGTTAAGGCTTATTCGCCTGAAACGCTGACGATATAGGCATAGACGTCTTCAGCACCTTTTTTCAGCTTGAAGGTCATTTTCGACTTGGCAGCAGTGTCATCCAGATAAGATTTCAGGAATGCTTTGGGATCTTGCGAGTATTCGACAAAGGTCGTCTCGTCCCAAACCAGGCCTTTTTCCCCTGCGGCAACGATGCTGTCACCGTATTTGAAGCCTTCATATGTCCCAGCCGTGCGGCCCGCGATTCCATACAGGTTGGGCCCAGTCTTACCGCCTTTGACAATCACTTCACCTTCCGGGTCAGCGATCAGGTGGCAGGACTTGCATTTGTTGAAGGCTTTCTTGCCGGCTTCGGCATCGCCTTCAGCATAGGCGGGCAGTGCCAGAAGGCCGACAATTGCGGTAGCGAGGATGCGATTCATAGCTTGTGCTCCGATACAAAATGGCTGCACCGAATGGACCTTCGGCGCAAAAAAGAGTCAACGCGCAGATTGCCGCGCGGGCTTACTGTGCCACTGCGACAAAAGGGATGTCCTTAACTTATGTCATGTACCTCGGACCAGCACGGCAAAAGGTCGCCCGCTGCCGGAGTCGCCAGGTACACCGCCCGCGCAATAGCCCGCGCCAGACAAACCGAACCTGCATGACCGATGCGCCCCAGTTCAGCTTCGGTTGATAAGGGTCGAACACCGGTGCTGGCGGCAAAAACCAGATCGCCGTCGCCCGGTGTGTGGGCGGGCACAATCGCACGCGCAATGCCGTCATGGGCGGCAACGGCCATCCTCTGACATTGGGGCTTGGTCAAGGCTGCATCGGTTGCGACGATGGCAATGGTCGTATTTGTCTTAGCCGGGTCTGCAGATTTCATCGCCTGCGCCTTGAGGCTTGCTTGCGGAGTACCAAGAGCGGCATTGGTATCAGGCCCTAAACCGCCAAATTCGTTGCCGATTTCAAAAGGTGCCGCCCAGAAATGTTGATCACCCGGTGTGGTCACACTGCCCAACGGATTGGCTGCAACCAGCGCGCCAACAGTGATGCCACTGTCCAGAATTAACGAAGCAGAGCCCAGCCCGCCCTTTTGCATCGCAGCCAAAGCTCCGGTTCCCGCACCTACTGAACCGAGATCGAAGCGGTCCGAAGCCACCTCGAACGCTGTGCGACCCAGGGCACGATAGGGGTTGTCCTCCCAGTTTTTGTCACCACCGTTGAGCAGGTCAAACAAGATCGCCCCGGGAACAATGGGAACATTAACGTCACCTACTGGAAACCCTCGTCCCATTTTGCGTAGTCCGTCCGAGACGCCGGAACAGGCGTCCAGGCCAAAGGCAGAGCCGCCAGACAACACAATCGCATCCACATGTGTCACAGCTTTGTCTGATGCAAGAAGTTCGGTTTCGCGCGTTCCGGGCGCGCCGCCCATCACGTGGACCGAAGCCACAAACGGGGCCTGTGCCGTCAAAACGGTCGTCCCGGATTTCACTGTGTCGTCCTGTGCGTTGCCGACAGTCAGGCCGGGAATATCGGTGATCAGGTTCTTGGGTCCGGGGGTCATTCTTGGCCTTGAGGTTGAGGCCGCAAAGCGCGCAAGCGCGCTGCCTCCGGCGGAGGTATTTTTGGCCAGATGAAGAACGGATCAGATACAGCGGCCACCGTCAACCTCAAGCGCTGTACCGGTGATCATGCTGGCCTCGTCCGAGCAGAGGAAACAGGCGGCGTTGGCCATGTCTTCTGGTGTGGAAAAGCGGCCCAGTGGAATGGTCGACAGGAACTTGGCGCGCATCTCGGGCGTGTCTTCGCCCATGAAGGATTTCAGCAGCGGTGTTTCTCCGGCCACAGGACAGATCGCGTTTACACGCAAACCGGTCGGGGCGAGTTCCACGGCCATGGTCTTGGTTGCCGTGATCATCCAGCCTTTTGAGGCGTTATACCAGTTCAGGTTGGGACGCGGGGATAACCCAGCCGTTGAGGCCACGTTCAGGATCGCACCCGCCCCGCGCGCTTTCATCGCCGGGACAAATGCGCGGGCGGTCAGATAGACCGATTTCATGTTTACATTGAACAGTCGGTCGAAATCGTCTTCGGCGACATCTTCGAGCGGGGTCGGCAAATGCGTGACACCTGCATTGTTCACCAGAATGTCCAGATTTTCGAACTGACGCCTTGCGGTATCTGCCATGGCTTGAACCGACGCGCCGTCTGCAACGTCAACCTGGTGTCCGATTGCCTGTTCACCCAGGGTGTTTGCAAGATCCAGCGCCGCTTCGCCATTGATATCCGCAATCATGACGCGCGCACCTTCTTCGAGGAATTTTTGCACGATCCCTGCGCCGAACCCGGATGCGCCACCGGTTACGATTGCGGTTTTTCCCTCCAGCCTCATGGCATTACCCTCCTGCCTGTCAGGGGCAGAGTAACAACGCATCGAAAAGATGCCAGATCATTCTTCCGAGACCTTGCCCCGCAGTGTTTTAACGTCGCCGCGCGCCTTCTTGGCCGCCAACCTGCGCTTGACCGACCCATAGGTCGGCTTGGTTGCGATGCGCCGTTTGGGTTTAACGAGCGCACGGGTGATCAGTTCGGCCAGCCGTGCGCGCGCAATGTCACGGTTACGCGCCTGAGAACGGGTTTCTTCACATTGGATGATGATTGCGCCCTCTTTGGTCCAGCGCCGCCCGGCCAGTCGTTTCAAGCGGCTCTTGACCGGATCCGGCAAAGAGGGAGAGCGCGCGGCTTCGAACCGCAGTTCAACTGCGGTCGAGACTTTGTTGACGTTCTGCCCACCGGGTCCGGAAGAGCGTACGAAGCTTTCGGTCATTTCCCAGTCTTGCAGGATGATATCGTCGGAGATGCGCAACATGGGCCGGACCTTACAGGGCACGGATGGAAACAGAAAGGGCCGCCCCTTTGGGACGGCCCTTCGAAAGTTCAGGAGGTCGGGTCGGTTAGATCAATCGACCAGCCGGAGCGAGCGCTCCGCCAAGGGCTGCCCTAGCAGGCTTTCCCCCCGGTTGTTCCGACACCTCTCTCCAATCTCTTTCTTGACACTGGATCACCTCCTTTTCTATCTGTTGCGGTTAACTTTGAGCCTGACACAAGATGCGCCATTCTCAAAGCACTTTTTTACGCAGCCTGTACGGCGGTCAGCCGGGCAACAATGACTTTGAACGGGATCAAAGCAATCAGCGCCAGCGACAGCTTCACCAACCAGTCCGCAAAAGCCAACGTCACCCATAACGGGGCCATTGGGCCGGACAACATGAACGGCACAGGCTCCCACGCCCAGTTGATTGCGGCGTCGGCGTTGGCTCCGAAGAAGGTGACCGAGGCCGAGAACGCGATAGTGAAGAAGATGGCGGTATCGAGCGCCGAGCCCACCAGTGTCGATACCAAAGGCGCGCGCCACCAGCGGCCACCGCGCATGGCGTTGAACACTGTGACGTCGGTCAGTTGCGCGATCAGGAAGGCTGTGCCCGAGGCGACTGCGATCCGCAATGGAACGGCGGCGTATTCAAACCCGTCGCCTTGCAGCATGATCTGGCTGCCGATCAGCGAACAAATGATGCCGGTGACAAACCCGGCGAACACGACTTTGCGAGCTGGTCCCACGCCATAGACGCGGTTCATGATGTCCGTGACCAGAAAAGCCAGCGGATAGGTGAAAGCACCCCAGGTCAACAGACCGTCAAGGATCAGAAACTGGACCAGGATGTTTGAGGCCACAACAATGGCGGCCATGGCAATGATGCCGGGAATGTAAGCGCGTTGCATGTTTTGATGCCCGTTTTGACAAGGTAGCGGCGACTTGGCCAAGGGACCGTCCCAAGGCAAGCCGTGCGTTTAGACCCTTGGAGGCCCCGAGTCAATCGGGCAGCAAATATTCCACCAATTCGGTCCGCTGCAGGGCCAGAAAGTTGTCATCCGAGATCATCGTAGCCCGCAAACGGCCTTGACCGTCGCGCCAGACTGACACCCCTTCGAGATTGTCATGTATGCCTGCTGCGGTTTCGAACAGGGTTTCTTCGGCGCTGAGAACGTCATCCGTCACCTCCCATCGACGCAGCCGAGAGCGGAACCCGATGAATCCAAGCTTACGCTCCAGCAGGTAAAATTTCCCGTCCGGGCCGAAATCAGCGCCGACTGGTTTGAAACCCTCGCGTTGTGGCAATACAAAAGGGATCGACCATGCATCGCCATTCCAACGGTAAACCGGGATGTCCCCGTCAGCGGTACGGTCTTTTTCCGGGATCGTGTAAAGCCAGCCGCGTGCATCAATGGCAAGACCTTCGAACGACCCGTTGTCGGCGAGGTCGTCAAACTCGGGCAACCGAGGCAAAACTCGCGACCTTGCCCCCCGTGCTGCATAATACGCGACCCGGTGCACCCCTTCGAACGAGATGTAAACTCCACCACTTGGCGCCAATGCGAGCCCTTCGGAGTCGCCGACACCACCCTTCATGATGTGCCCTTGGCTGGATAAGATCCGCCACTGATCCAAAACACGAATGTTGGTGATCCGATCACTGTCCCGTTCTATTTGCGCGGTCGCCATCCTGGCCCGGTCGCTCAGCACCAGAATTTGCTGACCATCACCCGAAACCTGCAATGCCGAGAACCCCCCGAACCAGGTTGCCGGATCACGCCACTCGAAGCTGTGCAGATAAGTGGCTGCCTTGATCTCGACCGCGGCGACTGCCGTAGCCACAAACAGAAAGGCGGTTAGTTGGATTGCAAAACAGCTGCGCATTGTTGTGGTAAATCGGCCAGAACATACTCCCGGCGTTTCTTGGGGGCTGGGGCGTTTGGATCAGGTGGCGGCGGATTGAGGATGTTGTTTACCCATTCCTGCGCCTGTGCGCAGCCATCGCCCTTGGGTGGCGGGTCCTGGTTGACGCAGCCTTTCGACCCTCGGGGGCATTTCAGACGGACGTGAAAATGATAATGATGCCCCCACCATGGTCTGATCTTGCGCAGGTAGGCACGGTTGCCTTTTTCGTCGTTGCACATCTGCACCTTGGCACCGGGAAACACGAAGATGCGCGCAACGCGCTTGTCTTTTGCGGCCTCGCGCAAAACTGCATGGTGCTGTTTCGTCCAATTCCCGTTTACAAAGGCACCGTTCGCGCGTCGCAACGAAATGGACGAGATATTCTCGCGCGCTTTGCGGCTGAGGCGCATGTTGTTGCCCGGCAGCATCCAGATATCGATATCCAGACCCAACTGATGAGACCGATGGCCCGACGTCATCGGACCACCCCGTGGCTGGCTGATATCCCCGATATAGAGACCATTCCAACCCGGCTGTCGCGCCGCAAACTTGCTGAGGTCCTTCACGTAATCAATCGCCTCTGGGTGCCCCCAATTGCGGTTCCGAGACAGGCGCATGGCCTGCCACGTTGGTCCGGTTTCCGGCAATTGCACCGAACCGGCAGCGCATCCGCGCGAATAACTGCCGAAGGCTGCTGCTTTTTGTTGTGAACTGACCTTTTGTGCCCCAAACAACTGCTTTGCCAGAGGCTCTGCCGCCGCTGTGCTCGCAATAGTAAGCGCGGCCAAAATTATCAAAAAACGCTGTATAATCATCTGCTCTGATCCCCTTCCGGTCTGACCCAGCGCATCAGGAATAGCCCTAGAATAAACAACAGAATGATCGGTGACACCCCCAGACGCGCACTGCCGGTTGCGGTTGTTGCAATCCCGATCATCAACGGTGCAGCAAAAGCAGTCGCGCGCCCTGACAGGCCATAGAGACCAAAGCTTTCGACCGGCGTCTCCGGATCTGTGTGGCGTACCATCATCGAGCGACTGGCCGATTGCAGAATACCGCCCATACCACCGATCAACACACCGCAGCCGAAGAAAACGATATCCGGCAAGCTTGACCCTTCTTCGAGCTGGATGCCGTAGATTTGCGTCCGATCCATCATGACCACAGTGGCGCATACGAATATCAGAACCCAGATCGCAACGATGATCACGGGTTTGGGGCCGTATTTCTTGTCCAGCTTGCCGCCGAACCAGGAAAATGCCGCCGCTGCCAAAACGCTGACAATCCCGAAGACGCCGATCTTGATCAAATCCCACTCAAGCACGAGCCGCGCATAAACACCGCCAAAACTGTAAAGCCCGTTCAGCGCATCGCGGTAGAACATCGACGAACCGAGGTAGCTGGCCAGACTGACGCGATGACGCAGGTTAGACACTGATTTCGCCAGTAGCCGCAGCGCTTCACCCACACTGCCCGTTTTTTCACTTGGTGCGTCATCGCGCACCCACAGGAAGTAGGGCACCATAAACAGAATGAACCAAGCAGCCGTAAACGGGCCGACAAAACGTGTGCCTTCCCGGGTCGCCGCATCTAGACCCAAGGCAGGCTCCATCCCGATCAGTGTTTTGCCGTTCGCCTGTTCCACAAACAGCGCCAACATGATCGCCAGTGAGATCAGGCCGCCGAAATAGCCAAATGCAAAGCCCGAGCCCGAAATCTCGCCCACTTCACTGTCGTCGCCCAAATCAGGTAGCTGGGAATTGATAAAGATCAGCGCATATTCCGCGCCCACGAAACCCAGCCCAAAGGCCGACAGCATCAGCCACATGTTCGAGCCATCGGGCATCGTGTACCACAACGCACCGGATCCAACCGCGTACATAACCGAAAACGCAAAGATCCACGGAATGCGCCGTCCTGACACATCCGCCATCGCCCCCAGCAAAGGCGCGCCAAAGGCAATGATCAACCCTGTGATCGTCAAACAGTTCGCCCAGACCGTCTGTGCCTGCGCGGCTGCGGCTTCGGCATTCAGCCCACTGTTCGCGTAATACCCGGCTGCCACCCCGGCAAAATATGGGCCAAAGACAAAGGTGACCAACAGCGTGTGATACGGCTGGCTGGCCCAGTCAAAGAACCACCAGCCCCAGATGCGCTTGCGTTTGGAAATCTCTGCCATTTCTGCCTCTGTTATTGTTGTGTTTATAAGACGGGGGTTTGGTTCAATTCGCAAGCGTTGAGTGTCAGGCACTTGCTCTTTGCCGCTGTGGTGCTTAGGTCTCGGCGAACAAGAAAACGGAGAACCCATGCTGTCGCTGATCCAAATCCTGCTGCTGATCCTGGACGTTGTCTGGTTCATCATTCTGGCCCATGTGATCATGAGCTGGCTGATAAACTTTCAGGTGCTCAACTTGCACCAGCAACTGGTTGCGCAAATCTGGTACGGGTTGAACCGCATATTAGAGCCTATTTACGGCCCCATCCGTCGCATCCTGCCCAATATGGGCGGGCTGGATCTAACACCTTTGGTGGTCCTGATCGGGGTCTATGCGCTGCGGATCATCCTGATCAACAATGCACCCTATTTCTACTGACCTCTTGTTCACCAAATCTTAGTATGTGATTGTCCTGTCTTAAGAGCAGACAAACCTTAAAACAGGGCAACCCCGCAGATGTTCGACTCCGCACCCCTGCTGCGAGATGTCTTTGGATTCGATGACTTCCGCCCCGGACAGGAAGAGATTGTCGATTCCGTGACCGCCGGCGAAAACGTGCTTGCGATCATGCCGACCGGGGGCGGGAAATCCCTGTGTTATCAACTTCCTGCCTTGCTGCGCGACGGGGTGACGGTGGTGATTTCACCACTGATCGCCTTGATGCGTGATCAGGTGCGCGGACTGCAGGAAGCCGGGGTTGAAGCCGGGGCACTGACCTCGGGCAACACACCCGAAGAGACCGACGCGGTGTGGGAAGCCCTGGAAGCTGGGCGGCTTAAACTGCTTTACATGGCGCCTGAACGTCTGGCCGCCGGGTCGGCGTTGGGCATGCTGCGCCGGATCAATGTCAGCCTGATCGCCGTGGACGAGGCGCATTGCGTCAGCCAATGGGGTCACGATTTTCGTCCAGATTACCTGCGGATCGGTGAACTTCGGCGCGCGCTGAACGTTCCTCTTGCAGCCTTCACCGCCACGGCGGATTCAGAGACGCAAGACGAGATTGTCGAAAAACTGTTTGACGGCATCGAACCGCGCAAGTTTCTGCGGGGTTTTGATCGGCCTAACATCCATCTGGCCTTTGCAGCCAAGGACGGGCCGCGCAAACAAATCCTCGATTTTGCAGCCGCACGCAAAACCCAATCCGGCATCGTCTATTGCGGCACCCGCAACAAGACCGAAGTGTTGGCTAAGGCTCTGCGCGACGAAGGGCACACAGCCTGCCACTATCACGGTGGCATGGACCCCGAGGATCGTCGCATCGTCGAAACCCGCTTCGCCCGCGAGGACGGTCTGATAGTTGTGGCCACCGTGGCCTTTGGCATGGGCATCGACAAACCCGATATCCGTTGGGTGGCCCATGCTGACCTGCCCAAATCCATCGAGGCCTATTATCAGGAAATAGGGCGCGCGGGCCGTGACGGAGGCCCTGCCGAAACGCTTACCCTGTTCGGCCCTGACGATATCCGCCTTCGGCGATCGCAGATCGACGAGGGGCTGGCCCCGCCCGAGCGTCGCATGGCAGATCATGCCAGGCTGAATGCTTTGTTGGGCTTGGCCGAAGCGCTGGAATGCCGTCGTCAAACCTTACTGGACTATTTTGGTGAACAGGCTGCGCCCTGTGGCAAATGCGACCTGTGCGACACCCCGCCCGAGGTCTTCGACGGCACCACCCCCGTCCGTATGGCCCTTTCCTGTATCCTGCGCACCGAGGAATGGTTTGGCGCGGGCCATCTGATCGATATTCTGCTGGGGAACGAGACCGACAAAATCCGCGCGCGTCGTCACGACGATCTGTCCACTTGGGGCATCGGCAAAGACTGGTCGCGCCCTCAGTGGCAGGCGATTTTCCGGCAGATGATGGGGCATGATCTGGTCCGCCCAGATCCAGAGCGCCACGGTGCATTGCGCATGACCGAAGCTGCCAAGCCGATCCTGAAAGGCGAGGCGCAGATTAATCTGCGCAAAGATACGATCCGAAAAGCCACGCGCCGACCCGCAGTGAAAGCCATGGTATCCGAAGAAGACGCTCCGCTGCTGTCGGCACTTAAAGCGAAACGCCGAGCACTGGCTGAGTCTGCGCGCGTGCCGGCCTATGTCATCTTCCCAGACCGCACTTTGATCGAAATGGCTGAAAACCGACCCACAACACTGGATGACATGGCTCGAATTGGCGGCGTTGGTGCCAAGAAGTTGGAACGCTATGGCGACACTTTCCTTGAAGTCATTGTAGGCGCGGTCGAGGCCGTTCACCCTGCGCGGCGCAAACTGGCCGGGCGCGATCAGGGTGAGATCTATGACCGTTTACTCGAAGTGCAATCTCAGTTGTCGCGTGGTCCCGAGGGGATTGATAAGCCACTGACCTGTTCTGCCTCGCAACTGGCAAAGGTGGCGCAAATGCGCCCCGATGACCCACGCGGGATCGAGACGGTGCTGGGTGATCGACGTCACGAAAGGTTTGGCGCTGCCTTTCTGGACGTGCTGCGTGAGGCGGGCTAGTTCGTTTTACGTTTCAATCGTGTCAAAAGACGCTGCCTCCCCCTATGGTCGACCGCGCCTTGCGACAAATGCTCTTTTGGTAACACGCAAAACGACCTAGATACACCAAAGCAGGTAAGGAAAGAGGGCGGATATGCTGGTAGTGATTTCCCCGGCCAAGCGGCTGGACTGGGCAGAGCGGGATGTCGCGGTCACACAACCCGACTTTCAGGATGACGCGATCCGGTTATCTAAAACAGCCCGCAACCTGACACTTGGCGATCTGAAAAAGTTGATGAACCTGAGCGACGATCTGGCACGCCTGAACCGCGACCGCTATCGCACCTTTTCGGATACGCCCGAGGCCGAGGCCACGCGCCCTGCCGCGCTTGCTTTTGCTGGCGACACTTACCAAGGGCTTGAGGCCAGTTCTCTGGATGCCGAGGAACTGGCGTGGGCCCAGGACCACTTGCGCATTCTGTCAGGGCTGTACGGTGTGCTGCGCCCATTGGATGCGATTCAGCCGTACCGGCTGGAGATGGGCAGCAAGCTGAAAACTCGGCGCGGCAAGAACCTGTATGAATACTGGGGCAACCAACTCAGCAAAACGCTGAATACCCAAGGTACAGAGATTGGAAGTGACTTTCTGATCAACTGCGCCAGTCAGGAGTATTTTGGCGCGGTTGACTTGAAAGCGCTGAAACTGCGGGTCATCACACCGGTGTTTATGGAAGACAAGAACGGGACCCCGAAGATCGTAAGTTTCTTTGCCAAAAAGGCTCGCGGTGCCATGGCGCGATATATCGTTCAGCACCGTCTGACCGACCCAAAGGCCCTGCTGGAATTTGACACTGGTGGGTATGAATACCGTCCTGACCTGTCTGAAGAGGACAAACCGGTCTTTGTCAGGCCCTATACAGCCTGAACATCATTGAAACACCTGGTCGCGGTTGCGGCCACGGAAGGAAGCGGGGGGCCAGCCCCTCGCGCTCCCCGAGGTATTTTTAGCCAGATGAAGCAGGAACCTGTTTTTGATCGCAGCGGTTTGTGATGAACTCTTCGGGTTCGGATTTATCAACAGGTCTCACGTTACTGGGTTGGTGGTTCAAGATCATCTGATGAATGAGGGTTTTGTGCAGCGGTTTGGTCAAATAGTGGTCGAGTCCTGCCGATAATATCCCCTCATCGTCCCCAGCCATCGCGTGCGCGGTCAGGGCAACGATCGGGACGTGTCGGCCGGTTTCAACTTCGAGCCTACGGATTTCGGCAGTGGCTTGTTTGCCGTCCATCTTGGGCATTGAAATATCCATGAAAATCAAGTCAGGCTCGAACTTCTGATAGATATCAACCGCCTCAAACCCATGAGATGCAAATCGTAGGTCAATGTTCAAAGTCTTGAGCATCTTTTTCAGGATCAATTGATTAGTGCGGTTGTCTTCGGCTGCAAGAATCTTCATTCGCCGGAGCGTTTTTGATCCGGAATCCTTTTTATTAGACTCTGACTTTGTCTGCTGCGGCGCTCGATCAGATTGCGGTGAGGCTTTCAGAGTCATCAACCTGGCATACAGCTCTGATCGGGGAATGGGTTTCTGAAGAACGCCACTTACGAGGTCGCGCGCCGGATGGGCGTGGATCAATGCGGGATTTGCGGACATCACAATGATCGGCAAGTCACCCCATCCCCGATCCTTGAGTGAGGTCGCAAGGTCCAGCCCATCCATGTCAGGCAGATCATGGTCACTCAGCACCAGCTCTATCTGATCATTCATCAAGGACAGCGCCTCTCTGCCCGACGCGCAGACAGTCACTTCAGCACCCAGCTGGCCTAGCTGTTTCGCCAGAATTGCCCGGTTTACGGCCAGATCTTCGACCACCATCACGTGTTTGACGCAATCTGCCAGATTCGGCGGCTCGGGTTGCTTGCCTTCGGCGGTGGGCAGAGAGATGCGAAACCCGAAACAGGACCCAAGCTCCAGTTCGCTTTCCACCCAAACAGTGCCGCCCATCATTGAAATCAGCCGTTTTGTGATAGCCAAGCCCAGCCCTGTACCTTCGAATTGGCGGTTGCGCTCGTCTTCAACTTGATTGAACTCGCCAAAGATGTGACTGATTTTTTCAGCCTCGATACCGATGCCTGTATCTTCGATGGCAACATGGATGTCGCAGGTCTGTTTATCCGGGTGGGGCACACCCGTGACCCGGATTGGAACATGCCCTTCGGACGTGAATTTGACCGCGTTGCCAACCAAATTGGTCAGAACCTGTCGTATCCGTCCGGGATCACCAACAAACAGAGTGGGCAGGAACAGGTCGTAATCCACCAGTAGTGTCAGGCCCTTGTCGCGCACACTGGGTTGCAAGAGCATCGCAACCTCGAGAATGCAGCGTTCCAGATCGAAATGTTCAGGATGAAGAACAAGCTTGTCCGCTTCAATCTTCGAGTAGTCCAACACGTCATTGATGATGACCAGCAAGGCTTCACCTGAATTGCGGATGGTGTTGACGTACAGACGCTGTTCTTCGTTCAAAGGGGTTTCGTCCAACAGCTCACTCATCCCGACGATACCATTCATCGGAGTGCGGATTTCATGACTCATGTTGCCCTAAAATGCTGACTTTGCGCGGTTGGCCGCCTCGGCACGCTCGCGCGCGGCTGTCAGTCCGGTCTCATGCCGAACCGACGCCGTGATGTTGAGCGCAAGACTAACCACGTCACCACCATTTCCCCGTTGGTCAATCAGGCGGATGTATTGCCCGTTCCACAGTTGCAGTACGATGGGCGGAGGATTAGCGCGTTTCCAGCGTGCCTGCATCCTGGCGCGCCACGCATCAGCCGTGTCATCGCCGATGTCGACAATGCCTTCGGTTGTCAACAATTCTAGAATGCGGGGATATGTTATCCCAGGTACCACCTCATCCAAACCATCAAAAACACTTAGATAAGCGGTGTTGGCTCCGATCAATCTGCCATCGCCGTCGAAAAAGGCAAACCCGTCCTGAATGGTTTGGATAGAATGCCACCCACGGCGTTCAGCCACCTCGATCTTGTCATTCGCGACGGTCAGGTCGGATTTTACCTTCTCATTCTCGTCGCGGACGGTTTCAACCTCGGCCTGCGTCTCACCAATGCGTTTGGTCAATGCCATCGCATGCTGGCCCAGTTTACGGTTGGCCGCCGAAAGCTCGGCCTGTTTCAGGGCCAGCATACGTTCGGCCGCCAGACGTGCGCGAAGTTCCTGTGCCAGTTTGTGCAAGACTCATGGTGATCAATTCCGGGACGTTCCGGTCCCACCATCGCGGCAGAGAATGAAAAACTGTTTAAGCCGTTGCGTGACAGGCGCACGCCATGCAAGGTTGAGCACAAAGAGGAGGGCAACATGCACCGCTTTGTTTTTATTTCAATAACTTATATCTTTTCACTCTTGATCCTGCCCATCACCGCTCTGGCGCAGAACGCCGTGCCTGACTTCCGCTACATAACCACCCGGGACACGGACTTTTATGGGTCAGATCTGGATGCGCTGTTCGACACAGATCTGAGATCATGCATTCGGGCATGCTCGGCCAATGATCGCTGCACTGCTTTCACCTATAACACGCGATCCGATGCCTGCTTTCCCAAGGACGGGGTGACCCGGCAGGAGGCGTATCAAGGGGCGCTTTCCGCGCAAAAGGTAACGACCTCAGAACAGGCTCTGATATTGGGCAAAACCCGTGCGGCAGCGTTGAGCGTTCTGGGTTCTGCTGATTTGAAGCGGGCGACAGATCAGGCGCACAACCTGGGATTCCTGCATCCTGCCGGCGGTTACGACCTGAAAGCTGTGTTGGACGCAGCGCGTAGCGCGGGCAGTGCGACGCAAGCGATGCAATGGACCGGCGTTGCCGTGTCTCTCAGCGATGCGCCGGACCTGTGGGTGGAATACGCGCGACTATTGCTGATTATGAACCCCTCGGGCTGGAGCGAACGACGGGATTTGCGCAATCGTGCATTGAACGCTGCGATCAATGGCTATCTGCGCGCCGAGACCCCGGGCACCCAGATTATGGCTCTGATGACTATGGCAAACGCGCTGGAAGAAGTTGAGCGCGGGCGTGACATGGTTCCAGTGCTGCGCCTGGCCGAGCAAGTGCAACCGCGCGAGGATGTGTTGGCCGCACTGGACGATGCCATTGCGAAATATGGCTTCCGCGTTGTCGATAGCTCGGTCGAAAGCGATGCTGCCGCCCCCCGGATCTGTGTTGAGTTTTCCGAACCCCTGGTCAAGGCCGGCGTGGACTATGATCCGTTTGTGCAGCGTGACGATGCCGGGTTGGTCGTACAGGCTGAGGACAAACAGCTTTGCGTCGACGGGGTCGCGCACGGCCAGCGATATCGCGTGACACTACGGCAAGGTTTGCCAGCCGCTTCGGGTGAAGTACTGAACCGAAACGTTGAACTGACCCATTACGTGCGCGACCGGACGCCTTCGGTTCGCTTTCCCGGGCGCAGCTATGTCCTCCCGAAATCTGCGGATGCTGCGTTGCCGGTCGAAACAGTCAATGTCACTGCACTTGATCTGATCCTGCGGCGGATCAGCGACCGGAACCTGTTGCGCGCGGTGCAACAGGACTTCTTTGGCCGCCCGCTCAGCGAATGGCAGGAAGAGGAATTCTCGGACCAGATTGCCGAGGATATCTGGACCGGCACTGCCGAGGTATCCAATAAGTTGAATCAAACCATGACAGCGCGCCTTCCTATGGCAGAGGCCATCGCTGGTCAGTCTGCAGGCATCTATGCGCTGACAGCCCGTGTTCCGGGGGCTGATCCTTATGACGACCCCGGCGCGACGCAGTGGTTTGTGTTGTCTGATCTGGGGATCAGCACCGCGCTTGGCACCGATGGGCTGCACGTAACGGTGCGCGGCCTCAGCGATGCGGCACCGCGTCAGGACGTCGAGGTTTCGCTGGTCACAAATGCGAACGCGGTCATTGCAACCGCGCGGACCGATGAAACGGGCTATGCCATATTCGATCCAGGCCTGATCCGCGGCAAAGGGGCCAATGCACCCGCCTTGGTTACGGCCTCTGCCGGGGACAGCGACTTCAGCTTCTTGTCCCTGACCGATCCCGCCTTTGACCTGTCGGATCGCGGCGTCGAAGGGCGCGCGCCTGCGGGGCCAGTTGATGTCTTCCTGACCACGGATCGGGGTGCCTATCGTGCCGGAGAGGTCATCCATGTCACCGCGCTGTCCCGAGATGGTGAAGCACAGGCCATTGAAGCGTTGCCACTGACCGCGATCCTGTATCGTCCGGACGGGGTGGAATACCGTCGGTCTGTCTCGGACGGGGGCATTGCCGGGGGGCATGTCTTTGCTTTGCCTGTCGCCATCGACGTACCGCGTGGAGCATGGAAGATTGAGATTAAATCTGATCCCAAAGGCGAGGCACTGGCGCGTCAGACGGTACTGGTCGAGGATTTTCTGCCTGAACGTATCGATTTCGATCTGACCCTACCCGACGCGCCCTTGCGGCCCGGCGATAGCCCTCCGCTTTCCATAGATGCGCGCTATCTTTTTGGTGCGCCGGGATCTGACCTGAGCATTGACGGACAGGTCGTCGCGCGCGCGGCTGACACGGTTCCGGGATATGAAGGCTATCGCTTTGGCCGCTACGATGCGGAGGCCGTGATAAAAAGCACCTATTTCGGAAACTCACGCACGGATGCAGCGGGCCAAGCCACCGTGGCCGTCGAAATTCCAGTGTTAGAGACTGAAGGAAAGCCTATTGAGGCTGAAATCATCGCACGATTGACCGATGGTTCTGGTCGTCCGGTTGAACGTCGCCTATCTGCTCCGGTCCCGCCGCCGCAGCCGGTGATCGGTGTCAAACCTTTGTTCGAACAGGTTGTTCCCGAAAGTACCGAAGCGGCATTTCAGATCGTCGCGCTCGCGCCTGATCTGACCCCGAACCCGATGCGTCTGCGTTGGACACTGAACCGGGTCGAGACGCGGTATCAGTGGTATCAGCTGTACGGCAACTGGAATTGGGAACCGACAACCCGCCGCACACGCATTGCCACCGGCGAAGTTGACATCTCGACAGATCCTTTGACATTGGCCCAGCCCGTGGATTGGGGCCGTTATGAACTGGTCGTCCAGCGCATCGACGGCACATATGCCGAAACCGCTGTCGATTTCTATGCGGGCTGGTATCAGGCCGCGGATGCGTCAACCACACCAGACCGGCTTGAGATGTCGCTGGACCGTGACAGCTATCGCGCAGGCGATACCGCGCAGTTACGGATCGTCCCGCGCATGGCGGGCGTCGCCCAGATCGAAATCCTGTCGAACCGGCTGATCCATCGCCAAATGGTGGACGTGTCGGAAGGTGAGACCGTAATCCCGATCGAAGTGACCGAAGATTGGGGCGCGGGGGCTTATGTCACCGCCACGGTCATCCGCCCGATGAACGTCGCAGCAGGTCAAAACCCGGCGCGTGCGATGGGTGTAGCGCATGCCTCCATTGACCCAGCAGATCGCAAGCTGGACGTCGCAATTGATGTGCCCGAGGTTACATCTCCACGGCAAACGCAAAAAGCCCGTATTAGGGTAGAGAATACCTCGGAAAATAACCCGGTCTGGCTGACGCTGGCTGCGGTGGATGTGGGCATTCTGAACCTGACCGGGTTTGAAAGTCCGGATCCACAGGAATATTACTTTGGGCAACGCCGTCTGGGCGTGGATCTGCGCGACGTTTACGGACGCCTGATCGACGGCATGACCGGAGCGATGGGTACCGTCCGTTCCGGTGGTGACTCCGACAACGGCATGCGCCGCCAATCCCCGCCTCCGACGCAAGACTTGATGGCTGTGTTCAGCGGCCCGGTTCAAGTCGGCCCGGACGGAGAGGTTGAGGTGGACATTCCCCTGCCCGCCTTCAACGGCACTGTCCGATTGATGGCTGTCGCGTGGTCACCCAAAGCGGTCGGGCAGGCCGAAGCCGATATGATCGTCCTCGATCCGGTGGTCGTCACCGCCAGCCTGCCGCGTTTCCTTGCCCCCGGAGATCAAAGCCGAATGCGGCTTGAGATCGTTCATACCGATGGCACACCCGGGGACATGGTACTTGGTCTGACGGCTTCCGGTGGATTGGAACTGGGTGAGGCACCGACCAACTTTGTGTTGAAGAACGGCGGCAAGGCGATCTTTGACATCCCTGTCACTGCCAGCGTTGTTGGCGACCCCGAAATCAGTGTCTCGATCACCACACCAGACGGCCGCGACCTGTCTCAAACCCTGCGTATGCCCGTACGTGCCAATGATCCGGTGATTGCACAGACACGACGTTTCGCGTTGGGGGCCGGGGACAGCTTCCTGTTTTCACAGGACGTATTTGACGGGTTCCAGCCCGGTTCGGCCAAGGCCATCTTATCCGCCGGAGCTTTGGCAAAGTTCGACACGCCCGGTCTGTTGGATCAGTTGAACCGTTATCCTTATGGCTGCACGGAACAGATCACCAGCAAAGCCCTGCCGCTGCTTTATCTGTCATCCGTCGCGCAAGCCTCGGGGCTGGGGGACGGTCCGGTGGTGGATCAGCGCATCACAGAGTCCATTCGCAGCATCCTGACCCGTCAGGCTGCAAATGGTGCCTTTGGACTTTGGCGCGCGGACAGCGGAGATTTCTGGTTGGACGCTTACGTGACGGACTTCCTGTCCCGTGCGCGCGCACAGGGATACCCTGTGCCGGATCGCGCCTTTGCCCAGGCCATGGATAACCTACGAAACAGGGTCAATTACGCGCCAGATTTCGACGAAGGCGGTCAGGATATTGCCTATGCCCTGATGGTTCTGGCACGAGACGGCGCGGCATCGATGGGTGATCTGCGCTACTATGCAGATGTCAAAGGGGATGCGTTCGACACCCCATTGGCGGCCGCACAATTGGGCGCAGCACTTGCATCTTACGGCGATCAGACCCGGGCGGACGCGATGTTCAACCGCGCCGCTCGCATGTTGGAACAAGTTCCGGATGAGCAGGAAAATTACTGGCGCGCGGATTTTGGCACGCACCTGCGGGATGCGGCAGGTCTGTTGACTCTTGCCCTGGGCGCGGGCAGCGAGGCCGTCAATCCCGACGCATTGATCCAACGTGTCAGCGCCGGTCGCGCCCCATTGTCCACGCAAGAGGCCACGTGGTCGCTGTTGGCCGCCCATGCGCTGGTGTCTGATCCGACTGGATCGGGCTTGACCGTCAACGGCTCTCAGGTGGCTGGTCCGTTTGTGCAGGTTCTGCAGTCTGGTCAGGCGGATGAGGTCAGTATCACGGCAAGTGACGGCCAAGCAACGGACATCACCCTGACAGTCACCGGGATCCCTGAAGTTCCGCCAGAGGCGGGTGGTACCGGTTATTCCATCGAACGGCAATATTACTCGATGGATGGCGATCCGATTGACGCCAACAGCTTTGAAACCGGCGAAAGGTTTGTCACGGTTCTGACAGTGACCCCGTTCGAAAGCGGCGGGGGGCGGCTGATGGTCGATGATCCACTTGCCGCCGGGATCGAAATCGACAACCCCAGTCTGCTGCGTTCAGGCGATGTACGGTCGCTGGACTGGCTGGACCTGTCTGAGGCAACTCATACCGAGTTCCGTTCTGACCGTTTCCTTGCTGCGGTTGATCTGTCCGGCGGTGACACGGTAACGCTGGCCTACGTCGCCCGCGCGGTTACGCCGGGTCTCTTCCATCACCCTGCGGCCTCGGTCGAGGATATGTACCGCCCGCAAAACCGCGCGCGAACAGCGACTGGCCGGATCGAGGTTCAGTGATTTGCACCGCGCAATATCACTGCCCGGGTGGCTGTCATGCATAGGCCGTCGCGGCTTTTGTTGGCCCTGGCCGGTGCCCTTTATCTGACGGCACTGGCACGGGACGGTCTGCACCGCTGGGTCGATGCCACAGTTCTTCCCCCTGTTCTGGCCGAAACATCAGTCGAGATGCGGGACCGGAACGGCGACCTTTTGCGTGCGTTTCCGGTTGAAGATGGGATTTGGAGATTGCAACCCGGTGCAGTCGATCCGAATTTCACCGCTATGCTCGTCCGGTACGAAGACAAAAGGTTCTGGACACATGCCGGAGTGGACCCAGTTGCGATGCTTCGCGCTGTGGGGCAAAGCCTTTGGAATGGGCGCACGGTGTCCGGTGGGTCAACCTTGACCATGCAGGTCGCGCGGCTGATCGAAGATGGCTCGACCGGGCGCTGGAGCGGTAAAATTCGCCAAATTAGAGTCGCATTGGCCCTGGAGCAGCGGTTAAACAAACGGCAAATCCTGACCCTTTATCTGACCCACGCACCCTATGGGGGCAATCTGGAAGGTATCCGAGCCGGTACCCGTGCATGGTTTGGAAAAGACGCAACTCGGTTGACCGCAGCACAGGCGGCCCTGTTAATCGCATTGCCGCAATCCCCGGAAGCTCGACGCCCGGATCGTGAACCACAGATAGCCCGAGAAGCCCGTGACCGGGTTCTGCGCAGGCTCGCGCGGTATGGCACCCTGACTGCGGCTGAAACCAGCGCGGCCATAGCAGAAACCATTCCAGACCAAATGAGACCCTTCCCGCGTCTGGCGCCGCACCTGACCGACCGGATGAAACGCCTGACCCAGGCAACCGGCGCGGTCGATTTGACTTTGGACGCCGGGTGGCAGGCCCGGTTGGAGGGTTTGGTGGCCCAAGCCGCCACCCGTGTCGGGCCGCGCGTATCCGGGGCCCTGATCGTCGCGGATCACCGCAGTGGTGAGGTTCTGGCCTCGGTCGGGTCCGCCGGGTATCAGGATGCCCGTCAGGGCTTTGTGGATATGACCCAAGCGCTGCGGTCGCCCGGATCGACACTGAAACCTCTGGTTTACGGGCTGGCCTTCGATCAGGGACTGGCCCATCCCGAAACCCTGATCAGCGACAGCCCCGTAATGTTTGGCCGCTACGCCCCGCGCAATTTTGATGGGGCATTCCGTGGCGATGTCCGGGTACGGGACGCCCTGCAATTGTCGCTCAACATTCCGGTCGTGCGTCTGACAAACGCGCTGGGGCCAGCGCGTATCATGGCGGCATTACGCTTGGCCGGATCAGAACCGCGCCTGAACGGTGGCACGCCCGGCTTGGCGATCTCATTGGGCGGTGTGGGGTTGAGCCTGCATGACCTTGTACAAATCTACGCCGCTCTGGCAGGCGGTGGACAAGGCCCGATTCTGCACCACGATGCCTTGGGGGATGCACTGCAAACCCCGCGCGTTATGTCAGAAACCTCTGCCTGGCAGGTTGCCGACATTCTGGCCGGGCTTTCACCACCCGCAGGCGGCGCGACAGGGGCGCTGGCCTACAAAACCGGCACATCTTATGGCCACCGCGATGCCTGGGCCATCGGCTTTGACGGTCAGCACGTCATTGGGGTCTGGTTAGGTCGTGCAGATGGAACGCCCGTTCCCGGCGCGTTCGGAGGCGATCTTGCCGCGCCGCTTCTGGCCGAAGCCTTCAGCCTGCTGAAACCCGCGCTTACCCCGCTGCGCCCACCGCCGCCTTCGACCTTGCTGGTGGGCGCTGCGCAATTGCCCCAACCCTTGCAACGTTTCCGCCCTCGCACGGCGGCTTTCCAAAATGATCCTTCCGCTCCGGATCTGCTGTTTCCGCCCGATAATGCTGTTTTAGAGACATTTGGAGCGCCCCTAACGGTCAAACTGCGCGGGGGGGTCGGGCCATTTTCAGTGCTGGCGGATGGCGTGCCCGTGCTGACCGGACAGCGACAGCGAGAGTTCGAGATCCCCAACCCGGGGGCCGGTTTCACCTCGCTTGTTGTGGTGGATGCGCAAGGTCTTTCGGATCGGGCAGCAATCAGGATTGATTAGCGCCGCCCTTCGCGCAACCAACCTCCCAGCAGGAACCCTCCTGCCAGTAGCAAAACCAGCCAAGGGGGCAGCAGACCGGCCTGCGTAACATCCCGCGTCTCGTAGGCATCGCGCGGGGTCAGACCGATCCAACCTCGGCCAGCCGCAGGACGCCCTGCGCGTACGTTGCGGATTGATGGCAAACCGTCTTCCAAACGGATCACGCCACCCCGCATACTAGCCAAGATCGGTTCCAAAACATCATCGGTTGCGATGGTGCGCTCAAACTCTTTCGGCGCGGCGGGGCCAAGGCCAATCACGGCCATATGGTCGCCTTCCCGCAACCGGTACAGACCGATCTCAGGCCCATAGTTTTGTGCTTCGAACCGGCCCGGAGAGACCTCTTGCAAAGTGATCTCTAGTGTCTCACCGTTTGGACGCGTCACCGTCACCGGCCCAACCTCGTCTTCAAGCGTCTGGCGAATGATGCGCATGGATTGACCGTTCGCCTCGGCCCATAACGCTTCTTCCTCCAGTTCGGGTTCCTTCATCATCCAATGAGCCAACCTGCGCAGCAGCTCCAGCTGCGGACCGCCACCTTCAAAACCGCGGCTCCACAGCCAAGCGTGGTCGGATGCCAGCATCGCAACGCGCCCCTCGCCAACACGGTCCAGAACCAGCAGTGGCCGTTCTTCGATGCCAGTCATCAGAACCTCGCCCGAGCGGTGGTTCACGTCGATCTGGCGCAACCAAGCCCCCCAATCCTCGGAATCGCCCAGATTGGTTGTTACCGGATGCCGTTGCCCCAAGTCGCTGACCATCGGTACATACCGTTCCTCGAACACCCGTGCCGAAGGCTGCGCCGGCAAGATCGGTGCTAAAGGAGATCGGAAGATACTGTCGGCACTGGCGAAATCGGGACCAGCCGCGATCAGAACCGCGCCCCCGTCATTGATATAGCTGGTGACGTTGTCCAGATAGATCGCAGGTAAGATGCCACGCCGCTTGTAGCGGTCGAAGATGATCAGATCGAAATCGTTGATCTTTTCCAGAAACAGTTCACGCGTCGGAAAGGCGATCAAGGACAGCTCATCGACAGGCACGCCATCCTGTTTCTCAGGCGGGCGCAGAATGGTGAAATGTACCAAATCGACCGAACTGTCGGATTTCAACAGGTTGCGCCATGTGCGCCCACCGGGGTGCGGTTCGCCCGAGACCAGCAAAACGCGCAGACGATCCCGAACGCCATTCATCTGGATCAGCGCAGTGTTGTTGCGGTCGGTCAATTCACCCTCGGCCTGCGGAACAGAGAACTGGATAACGTTGCGCCCGCCATGGGGCAGCGTGATCGGCAACTCGACATCCCGGCCAATGGGAATGTTGAACTGTTCGGGTGCGGCACCGTCTACAGAAATCTCTAACGGCGCGGTTGCTGCACCGGCAGGGGCTGCGCCACTGTCTTCCACGCGCAGGGTCAATGTTACCGGCTCGCCAATAATGGCAAAGGCAGGCGCATTCCGAACGATAAGCCTGCGATCCCAGTCACTTTCACGCCCGGTTTGCAGAAGGTGCATCGGTGCAGGCAGGTCCGGAGCCTGATCGACATCGTGCACAATCCCGTCCGACACCACCAGAATGCCAGCGATCCGAGCGCGGGGTTCTTCGGCCAATGCCTCATTCAGAGCCGCCATGATCTGCGTGCCCTCATCCCCATCCCCGTCGCCAACCTGAATGCGGCGCAGTTCCGTGTTGTTGCGCGCCTCAATCTCAGCAGCAAGTGCCTCGGCTGCCTGTGCAGTTTGTTCAGCCCTGTCCGTAAGCGTCTGGCTAGCGCTTTCATCCTCGATCATCAGGACGATATCTGTCAGCGGTGCGCGATCTTCGATCTGATAGACCGGGCCGGACAGAGCCGCCAGAACCACCAAAGCCGCCAAACCCCGCAGCGCCCAACCCGACAAGCCACGCCACAGGGCCAACACAACCCCAGCCACGGCAATCGCACCCACAGCGGCCAAAATAGGCCAAGGGATCAGTGGGTCGAATATGACGGTTCCGGTCATTGTCCTAACCTGTCCAGAAGGGCGGGCACGTGGACCTGATCGGATTTGTAATTCCCGGTCAGCACATGCATTACCAAATTGACACCAAAACGATTGGCCAACTCGCGCTGACGTTCCCCGGCATAGCCGCGCCCGACAGGCAGCAGGGCCTGCCCATTGCGATCCACAGCCCAGGCCCCGGCCCAATCATTTCCACCGATAACCACCGGAGTCACATTGTCATTCAGGTTGCGGAACGGCATCCCTTCGATCTGTTCCGCGTCCAGTGGCGCAGCTTCCACCCAGACCTCGGTGCCAGAATAACGGCCCGGGAAATCCTGCAACAGATAGAACGTTCTGGTCAGGACGTGATCACGTGGAATCGGCTCTAATGCAGGGATATTCAGCGGTACAGCCAGTTGCTGCAACTTGCGGCCATTCGGGCTGGACGCGCCGAAGCCAGCGATATCCGCGTCACGTGTGTCGAACAGGATCATCCCACCCGAGCGCAAATAGGCGTTCAATTTCACATAAGCTTCAGCCGAAGGCTGAGGCTGGCTCAGGGAAATCGGCCAGTAGAGCAGCGGGAAGAATGCGAGCTCATCACGTTCAAGGTCCACACCTATGGGGTCGGCCGGTTCGACGGAGGTGCGATAAAACAAGGTTTGCGCCAATCCTCGCAGACCGGCCTGCGCAATCTCGTCCACCTGCGCGTCGCCCGTCAGCACATGGGCTAAGACAAGTTCATGCGTCGCTGCCAAGGCGAACTCAGTGTCCTCCGGCGTCTGCGCCTGAACCTCGGGCACCAGCAGAAACGCCGCCAGAACCCCAGCAGCAGCACGAGCCAAACCCAACCGGCCAGACAAAGCCAATGACGCAACCACGTCGATTGTGAGCAAGATCAAAGCAAGGCTAAGCAGCAGACCACTCAGCGGGGTTTCGGTGCTGGCCTCTTGCCCTTTGATCGGCACATTGGCGGGCCACACCACCGGGCGAAGTTCGGTATCCTCGGAAACAACGTTCAGCGCCAGCTTCTGCTTGCCACTTTCATACAGACCCGGACGTAAATCCGGCCCGATCTGCCCCGAAATCAAATGCACACCGTCGACACCCGCAAGCGTGCCAGCGTCTGACAATGTGCCAAACCCGTCCATGATCTGCACTGGCTCCCACGTGGTGCCTTGCAACTGTGCCTCTTGCCGGGATTTCGCAGCCGAGGCCACGGCCAGACGATCCAGCATTTCGACAAACAGGCCCGACAGCGGCAGACTGGACCATTCCGCATCTGCGGTTACGTGGAACAGCACCACCTGCCCCAATCCCAACGCCTTGCGTGTTACCAATGGCGTTCCATCAGAGAGAGACGCAATCACGCGATCCGCCAGATTAGGGTCTGGTTGAGCCATGACCTGGGTCGAGACGACCACATCATCCGGGATATCCAAACCATAGAACGGTGAATTTTCGGGGAACGGGGCCAGGGTCTTGGCCTCACCCCAGCTCATCGCTCCACCGACAGATCGCCCGCCGCTGCGCAGCCGCGCGGGCAACAGGGTGTCTTCGGTATCCCGCCCCAGATCGCTGGCCGCCATGCGCGGACCGGCAAACCGCAGCAGCAGGCCGCCCTGTTCGACCCATTCGATCAGACCGGTCTCTTCCGCATCCGACATCTGCGCGACATCCGACAGAACGATCACATCTGGGTTCGCAGGCAGAACCTCAAGCAGACCCCCATCGACAAAATCCGCCGTGGGGATCAGAACCTGTGTCAGGTAATGTAGGGGCGACAACAGCTCCAGCCCTTCGCGGTTCAAGGTTCCGGCAATCAGCGCAACCTCACGCCGACGCAAGCTGTCATCTGTCAGGGTCACAGTCCCGGCGGATCTTTGGCCCTGAATTTCGAAACGCGTGATGCGCGCGCGCAATTCCGACGGCAGTGCCAGTTCGATCTGCGCCGTGGTTTCCCCGGCATCTAAGGTCAGGTCGACCGAATGCAGCACCCGCGCCGTGCCTGCCGGATCACGCCCCTGCGCCAGAACCGTCACCCGCTCTTCTGGGCCGGGTCCCGCGCGTTGCACGGTCAGTTGGATAAGACCGTCTTGGTAGGCCGCGGGCTGGATCGCAATGGGCCTGGATGCCGCCTGATACACCGTCACATCACCACGCGCCTGCAAGGCAGAAACCAACCCGGCATGTTGGGCATAGTCCAACCTGTCGCTGAACCAATGCGTTTCAAAGCCGCCATCAACTGCATCCAAAACGGCAATGGCTTGAGAAATCTGATCGGCAGTCGGTTGCCAAGGGTTCGGAGTCAGTCCAGGAAGACGCCCGCGCCATGCTTCCGCCGCTTGGAAAACAGGCGTTTCCGGTTCGGTCAGGCGCATTATGGCAACTGTACGACCAGCGCGACCTGCTTCGGACAGTTGAGTGTCTATCTGGTCCAGCGTGGCCGACCAGCGCGTTGCACCGGCCCAACTGGCATCCAAAACCAGCAGCAGCGGTCCGGTGCCGGTCTCATCCCGCGATGGGTTCAGAACCGGTCCGGCCAGACCCACGATAATGGCCGCAGCCGCCAATATCCGCAGCAGCAGCAACCACCATGGTGTGCGATCCGAAACACTTTCGTCATCCTTCAAGCCCAACAACAGGGTGACTGCCGGGAACATCCGGCGGATCGGTGCGGGCGGTACAGCGCGCAGAATCAGCCACAGAATCGGCAGGGTTAGAAGACCCAGCAAAACCCATGGCGCGGTAAAGCCTATGCCCGCAAGAACCGTCATCGCGTGCCCCCATCCAAGGCCCGATAGAGCCACAATAGAGCCGCTTGTGCACTATCACCCGTATGATGCAGGCCCAGTTGCCAGCCGGTTGCACGGCACAACTGCGTCAGGGCATCCTTGCGGCGCGCAAGACGTTCCAAATAGCGGTCCCGCAACTCGGCCGCCTTGAGGGTTTCGTGCCGGACAGATCCTCCGACGCTTTCGAAAATGGTGCGCCCGCGATAGGGAAATGTCTCTTCGCCCGGATCAAGTACTTGCAGCACCACACCGCGCACGCCGCGGTCAGCCGCTTTGGTCAGGGCCAATTCAACTTCGTCCATGGGGCCAAGGAAATCCGAGATAAACACGGCGCGGGCATGAGGAATCATGGCACGGTGTTCAGGCGGGGCGTAATCCGTTTGATCATCTTCAGACCAGGCTTGCGCCAAACGGATGATCTGCGCGTTGCCGCGCCGGGGCGGCAAGGTTGTACCGGTAAGGCCGACACGTTCACCGCCGCGCACCAGCAGGATCGAGGTTGCCAGCCCCAACAGCCGGGCGCGATCCGCCTTTGTCGGCAGCGATTTGTCAGACGCGAACCGCATGGAAGCACCCTGATCGACCCAGAGCATCACCGATTGCGCGATCTGCCATTCGCGCTCGCGCACAAACTGCTGATCCCCCCGCGCTGAACGGCGGTGGTCGATCATCCGGCGGCTATCCCCGATTTGCGCGGGGCGGTATTGCCAGAAATCATCGCCCATACCCGAGCGCCTACGCCCGTGATCGCCCAACAGGACGGTTCCGGCCAAATGCTCGGCCCGCGCCAAAAGAGGCGGCAGCCGGGACGCTTCGGCCTCGGATCTTTCGCGAAGGGTCAGCGCAGCATTCACGCCGCAGCCTCGGTGCGGATCAGACCGGCAGCCGTCGAGTCAATCAGCTCGGCAAGGCTGTCACCGCGCGCCCGCGCCGCAAAGTTCAACGCCATCCGGTGGCTCAGCACCGGGCGGGCCATGTCCAGAACATCCTCAGCATTCGGAGCCAAACGCCCCTGCAACATCGCACGTGCCCGCACCGTCATCATCAGCGCTTGCGCTGCGCGAGGACCGGGGCCCCAAGCCACGGTTTCTGAAACGCGTTCGGACACGCCTGCTTCTTCGGGGCGGAACGCGCGAACCAGATCAAGGATCAGTTCGACCACCGATTCACCCACCGGCATCCGGCGCAGCAGGACTTGGGCCGCCAACAGGTCTTCCTTGCTGAAAATCTGGTGAGCGTCTTCCTCTTCCACACCCGTCGTGGCCAGCAGAATATCACGTTCGGTCTGCCGATCCGGGTATTCGACGTCGATTTGAACCAGAAAACGGTCCAACTGCGCCTCGGGCAGCGGATAGGTCCCTTCCTGTTCGATCGGGTTTTGCGTGGCCAATACGTGGAAGGGTGTCCCAAGCGAGCGGTCTTCGCCTGCCACAGTTACCGTGCGTTCCTGCATCGCTTGCAGCAAAGCCGACTGCGTTCGAGGGCTGGCGCGGTTGATTTCGTCAGCCATCAACAACTGGCAAAAGATCGGTCCAGAGATAAACCGGAAATGCCGTGAACCGTCATCGGCAGTATCCAGAACCTCGGACCCAAGAATATCTGCGGGCATCAGGTCGGGCGTGAACTGAATGCGGTTGCCGTTTAAGCCCATCACGGTCGAAAGCGTTTCGACCAACCGCGTTTTTCCCAGCCCCGGCAAACCGATCAGCAGGGCATGACCACCGCACAACAGCGCGGTCAGAGTCAGATCCACGACCCTTTCCTGCCCGATGAAGCGGCGGGTGATCGAGGCCTTCGCCTCTTGCAGCTTGTTTTCCAGCGCTTCGATCTCGGCTACGAGGTCGGCAGGTTCGGTCATGACTTTCCCTTCCGTGGACTAATATGATTGAAGTGTATCGCGCTAAGAGGAAATGGCAAAAGCAATGAGCGGACAAAAACCTGTGAAACCGTCGCCGGATGGTCTGGCTGCATCAGTCAAAGCGGCCAAAACCAAGGGTTTACCGCCCGTTCACCTGTGGAATCCCCCGTTTTGCGGCGATCTGGACATCCATATCGCAAAAGATGGCACCTGGAGTTATTTAGGCTCGCCCATCAACCGTTTCGAGCTGGTGATGCTATTTTCCTCAATTCTTAAGAAAGAAGATGGGAAATACTTCCTCGTCACACCGGTCGAGAAAGTGGGAATCACTGTTGAAGACGCCCCGTTTGTCGCCGTGGATTTTGATCGTGAGGGCGAAGGCGAGCAGCAAAACCTGACCTTTACAACTCATGTTGGCGATCATGCTGTTGCAGGTTCAGATCATCCGATCCGGATCGTTATTGACCCGGTGACAAACGAACCTTCACCCTACATCATGATCCGTTCCGATCTTGAAGCACGCATAGATCGCAAAAGTTTCTACCGCCTGGTCGAGATTGGCACCCACCATGACGGCTGGTTTGGCGTTTGGTCAGGCCAAGAATTCTTTGGGCTGATCCCGTCAACCGAGCTTGGCTGATCCTCGGGACTGTCGAGGCGCACGATGCTGCGCCAAAACAACGGCCAGAGCAACAACACCCGCGCCCAGCGCGCGGGTCCAATTCCAGTCATCCCCCAGCATCAGCATGATCAGCATCACGTAGAACGGTGCGACGTTGATGTGGAACGACGCGAGCGCAACGCCCAATTTACCAACCGAAGCGATGAACAGAACCTGGCTGAGCCCCATGGCAATCAGTGCATAGATCACAAGCATGCCAACCTGCTGCGCATCAACTGACGCACGCGGCATCACGTCCAAACCCATTTGCGCAGAAACAAAACACAGAGCACTGGCCATCAGCAATCCGCCGGTAAACGTGATCGTTGTGCGGCCGATCTGGCTGAGCTCGGGAAAGTCCCGTGCCGTCGCCATGCTGGCCCAGCAATACAGACCGGTTGAAGCGATTGCGCAGACCGCGCCCAGCCCCAGTTGTGCCGGTGAACCGGCGCTTGTTGCTATCAATCCACCTACAATCGATACCAAGACACCAAGGGCAAAATTCCACTTCAAACGTCGGGTGCCAGCGGCAAGTTCCAGCAATGTTGCCGCCAGTGGAGCGCAGGACGCAATGATTGCAACGGTGACGGGATCTGTCAGTTTCTGTGCAAGGATCAACAGGAACATGCCGATCCCAAAACCGAACCCGCCGATGATCATTGCCCGACCCCATTTGGCCCTCAGTACGCGGCTGGGCCCGTCCAGAATGAACCAAAGCGGTACCATCACAGCCACGGCCATTGCCAGACGCGCAGCCAGCAGTGCGACAGGTGGCCAGCTTTGCAACAGGATCTCAGCGGCAGGGAAACCCGCAGCCCAAGTCATCATCGAAGCCACTGCCAGACCATTGCCGGACAGGACCGAGTTGCGGCCAGCAGGCAAAAGAACTGTCGCCCCGCGCACGGGTTCAGGGCTCATGGCCATGAGTTTAGACCTTTTTGTTGGTTCAGCGTGAAAAATGATTCGCTGCTACGGCCCGACTGTCCCTGATCCTTTGTCCATGATCTGGCCGATTTTCGACAACTTGTCGTTTTCAGTCCCTTCCCCGGAAACTGCGCGACGGTTAGGGTCAAACTGCCACAACCGAAGACCTCTCATGCCCAGATTTGCTGCCAACCTGTCGTTGCTCTTTACCGAACTGCCTTATCTCGACCGGTTTCAGGCCGCTGCTGATGCGGGATTCACTGCTGTTGAAATCCTGTTCCCCTATGACATAGCCGCTAAAGAAACCCGCCGCGCCTTGCTGGCCAACGGGTTGGAATTGATACTGATCAACGCCCCACCCCCTAATTACACGGGCGGCCAACCCGGTTTCGCCGCGGTCCCGGGGGGCGAGGCCCGGTTTCAGTCGGATATCCGCCGCGTTCTGCGTTATGCGGACATGCTGCGCCCCGGATTCATTCACATCATGTCAGGGTACGCCTCGGGGTTGGACGCTCTGTCGTGTTTTGTTCAAAATCTGCAATGGGCCGCTGATGCTGCGCCTCAACAGCAGTTCACGATTGAACCGCTCAACTCGGTGTCGCAGCCTGAATACTTCCTGAACGACTACGATCTGGCAGCTGAGGTTCTGGATCGTGTTAATCGCCCGAATGTCGGCCTGCAATATGACAGCTTTCATGCTCACATGATCCACGGCGACGCGCAGGCCGTTTGGGATCGATTTCATCGCAGAGTGGCCCATGCCCAGATCGGCGCTGCCCCGGATCGGTCTGAACCGGGTCGGGGACCCACGGATTTCCAAAGCTTGTTTTCGGCTATGCATGCCGCGGGATATACGGGTTGGGTCAGTGCCGAATACACACCTTCGACATCGAAAACCTCCGACAGCCTTGATTGGATGCAGCCCTAGCACTGGCATTTCACAGGCAAATGCTGCAGATCAAAGGCAATACGCCCTTCAGGATACCCGCCATGATTCCAGCCCGCTATGCCCGCGCCGTATTCAGCCTGATCATGTCCGGCCTCATGTCCTGCATCGTCACAGGGATCGCAACAGTGAAAGCCATTGGTTTCGGCCCCAGCACATTCGGAGATTGGTTGGCATCCTGGGCTTTTTGCTGGCCGATAGCCTTCACCGTGATTCTTCTGTTTGGCCCAACCGTGCAACGCATGGTGAACCGCATGGTCAGGCCACAAGACTGACCCGCGACGAAGATGGCCCGCCGGGCCGGATGAGGCGCGTCGCTAGTGCGCCTCGGCCCAATTCGCGCCTTGCCCGGCATCCACACTCAGCTTGACGTCCAGCTTGATTGCCGGATCCGAGGCACCCTCCATCACGTCGCGTGCCACGCCGATCACCTGATCCACGGAATCTTCGGCCACTTCGAACAACAATTCGTCATGCACCTGCAGCAGCATCTTAGCCGGTAGCCCATTGATCGCCCCAGGCATCCGCACCATGGCCCGTCGGATCACATCCGCTGCAGTGCCCTGAATGGGCGCATTGATCGCCGCCCGTTTTGAGAACCCAGCGTGAGGTCCCTTGGCGTTAATCTCGGGCGTATGAATTTTGCGCCCGAACAAGGTCTGGACATAGCCATGTTCTTTGGCAAAGGCGACGGTGTCATCCATATAGGCTCTAATGCCCGGGAAACGTTCGAAGTAGCGGTCGATGAAGCCCTGGGCTTCGGCCCGCGGAATGCGCAGGTTCCGCGCCAGACCAAAACCCGAGATGCCGTATATCACACCAAAGTTGATCGCCTTGGCCTGACGGCGAATGTCGGGCGTCATCTCATCCAGCGGCACGTCGAACATCTCGGATGCCGTCATGGCGTGAATGTCCAACCCGTCCGAGAATGCCTGTTTCAAAGTCGGAATATCCGCAATATGCGCCAGAATCCGCAGTTCGATCTGACTGTAGTCGAGGCTCACCAGCACATTGCCCGGCTCAGCGATAAACGCCTCACGAATGCGTCGCCCTTCCTCGGTCCGCACCGGGATGTTCTGAAGGTTCGGATCGGTCGAGGCCAAACGTCCCGTATTCGCGCCGGTGATGGAATAAGACGTGTGCACCCGCCCGGTATCGGGGTTGATATGGGTCTGCAGCGCATCTGTGTAGGTCGATTTCAGCTTGGACAGCTGCCGCCAATCCAGCACCCGGCGCGGCAGTTCATGCTCGGTCGCAAGATCTTCCAAAATGTCCGCCCCGGTCGAATATTTCCCGGTCTTCCCCTTCTTGCCACCCTCAAGACCCATTTTGTCGAACAGAATCTCACCCAACTGCGCAGGCGATCCAACATTGAAAGTCTCACCGGCCAGCTCGTGAATTTCAGCCTCTAATCCGGCCATTTTCTGCGCGAATGCGTTAGACATACGGCTCAGCACATCGCGGTCCACCTTGATGCCATGCATCTCCATCTCGGCCAAGACGGGCACCAAGGGGCGTTCCAACGTCTCGTACACCGTCGTCACTTGGACCTGATGCAGTTGAGGCTTGAACAGTTGCCAAAGACGCAAGGTGATATCCGCATCCTCAGCGGCGTAGGCCGTGGCCTCATCAATTGGAACCTTGTCGAATGTGATTGCGGATTTACCCGATCCCAGCAGCGGCTTGATCGGGATTGGCGTATGGCTCAGATACCGCTCGGACAATGTGTCCATTCCATGCCCATGCTCGCCGCCATGCATCGCATAAGACATCAACATCGTGTCGTCGATTGGGTCAACGTTGATGCCATGGCGCGCAAAGATCTTGGCATCGTATTTCATGTTCTGCCCGATCTTTAGGATCGACGGATCCTCGAGCATCGGTTTCAGCAAGGTTAGAGCCTCATCCAACGGCATCTGACCCTCAGCCAATGCATCCGAGCCGAACAGATCATCGGCGGCCCCATCGCGGTGGGTCAGCGGGATATAGCAAGCCTCACCAGCTTCAACACAAAGCGAGACGCCGACCAGATCGGCGATCATCTCATTCAGACCGGTGGTTTCGGTATCGACAGCGACCCAACCGCGCTCGTAGGACTTATCGATCCACTTTTGCAGGGCCTCGGCGTCGCGTACACACTCGTATTTCGACGCATCAAACGGAATAAGCGTTGCCTCTGGTTCTTCAGCCGCAGGCGCAGGCGCGTCAGCAATCACCGGAGCTTCGGCCCCCAGTTTATCTGCGATGCGCTTGGTGAGAGTGCGAAACTCCATCTCGGCCAGGAACCCCAGAAGGGTTTCGGCATCCGGGTCTTTGACCTCAAGATCGTCCAGAGTGAAATCCAGCGGCGTGTTTTCGTCCAATTGCACCAGCTTCTTGGACAGCTCGATCTGGTCTCGTTTTTCCATCAGCGTCTGACGGCGCTTTGGCTGTTTGATCTCTTCCGCGCGATCCAGCAGCGTTTCCAGATCGCCATATTCATTGATCAGCAGAGCTGCCGTTTTCACGCCAATCCCAGGGGCACCCGGCACATTGTCCACCGAATCCCCGGCCAAAGCCTGCACATCGACCACCCGTTCAGGGCCAACACCGAATTTTTCGATAACCCCGTCCCGGTCGATGCGCTTGTTCTTCATCGCATCCAGCATCTCAACGCCGTCGCCAACCAATTGCATCAGGTCCTTGTCGGAACTTACGATAGTCACACGGCCTCCGGCCTCACGCGCCTGAACGACCAACGTGGCGATGATGTCGTCGGCCTCGTACCCCTCAAGCTCTTTGCAGGCGATGTTGAAAGCCTTTGTCGCCTCGCGCGTTAGAGGCATCTGCGGGCGCAGGTCCTCAGGCATCGCCTCGCGGTTGGCCTTATACAGATCGTAGAGATCGTTCCGGAACGTGTGCGAACCCTTGTCGAAGATCACCGCGACATGGGTTGGCGCATCTGGTCCGGCGTTTCCCTCGACATATTTCTGCAGCATGTTGCAGAAGCCCGAGACCGCCCCGATCGGTAATCCGTCGGATTTTCGAGTCAGCGGAGGCAGCGCGTGATAAGCCCGGAAAATAAAGGCCGATCCGTCGATCAGATGCAGGTGACACCCTTTTCCAAAATTGCTCATGCGCGCTCTCCCTGTCGGTCAGGGATGGTTCTGCCACAGGGGCACGCGGGTGACCAGTCAGGAACGTGTGTTAGCCACCAAAGAGGCCGCCGAAAACGTCTGAGAAACTGTTCAGAAGCGCCATGATCACCAGAACGCCGAGGAAAGCGAAGAAAGCGAAGGCGAAGAACTGGAACAGGATCGCGCCAGTTCCAATGGCCATTCCGGCGATGGCCGGGCGTCGTTTTTCGTGACTAAGAATGCCAATCACCGAGACAACAATTGCCAGCCCACCCAGCATAGCCACACCAATTTGCAAGTAATCGTCCAGGTCACGGGTTTGGGCCACGGGTGCGGGCTGCTCCAGCCCGGCTGCGGCGCGTAGGGTGGATTTGCCAAGCTCTGCCGCCAGTTCACCCAACGAAACGCCGGTGGACTGTTGCGGCGCAAAAGGACCGGCCCAGAACACAAACAACGCAGCGAACAAAGCCAATGCAGCAAGGAAAAACCCGATCCAACCAAAAACCGGGTTGGCCGTGTCAGTGGCAGTCATGTCGGTCATCACACTCACCTACGATGGTTGTACCAACGCACTACCATGAAAATCGCGGCGAGATTTGGGCGAAACCCGGTTAGGCGGGCAATCAGCCCTGTTCTGTGCCCTTCAGAACATATTTGCAGTCGCAATAGGGGCACTCGACCCAGCCGGTGTCTTCGGGGATTTGCAGCCACACGCGCGGATGCCCCAACGCACCTTCACCGCCATCACAGGCAACACGGGTGGTTTCGACGATCTTGGTTTCCGGCGCTTCGATGGTCACGGCTGGCGATCCTTCTTCGGTTGTCGGCCTCGCGGGCATGTACTAGGTGCGTTTATGAGCGATGAGCAAACCGGGGGCAAGAGCCACATGAGCGATGCGGCAATCAGGATCGAAGGGCTGCGCAAAACCTATCGCGGCGGCAAGGGCCAGCCCGAGAAACACGCGCTGAAAGGCATAGACCTGACCGTTCCGCGCGGGTCGGTGTTTGGGCTGTTGGGGCCAAACGGAGCTGGGAAATCGACCCTAATCAACATTCTCGCTGGGCTGGTTGTGAAATCCTCGGGCCATGTATCTATTTGGGGATTCGATCAGGATCAGAACCCGCGCCAGTCGCGTTCCGCCATTGGCGTGATGCCGCAAGAGCTGAACCTGGATCCGTTCTTTTCCCCACGTGGAGCGTTGGAGGTTCAGGCCGGGCTTTATGGCGTGCCAAAGGCGCAGCGCCGCAGCGATGAGATTCTGGAACTGGTGGGTCTCAGCGCCAAGGCCGAGGCGTATGCCCGCACGCTGTCGGGCGGGATGCGGCGGCGGCTTTTGCTGGCCAAGGCGCTGGTGCATCACCCGAAGATTCTGGTGTTGGATGAACCCACGGCAGGTGTGGATATTGAACTGCGTCAGATGCTCTGGACCAATGTGCGCAAACTGAATGAACAGGGCATGACCATCATCCTGACCACGCATTATCTGGAAGAAGCGCAAGAGATGTGCGACGAGATCGCCATCATCAACCATGGCGAAAAGATCGCGCAGGACAGCACCGCCAACTTGCTGGGTCGGATGGACAGCCGGACGATGGTGATCGTTCCGGACAACCCTGTGACGAAACTGCCTGCAACAGAAGGGGTCGAAGCCGCGCTGCGCGACGATGGCAGCCTTGTGCTGCAATATCAGGGCAATCAAACCAGCGCCGAGCAGGTGCTGGAAGCCGTCCGTGCCGTGGGTATCCGTATTCGTGACGTGCGTACCGAGGAAGCCGATCTTGAGGATGTGTTCCTTGCACTGACTTCGTCGCGCGCCGAGGAACCTGCAGACGATCAGGACCAGCCGCGCCGGGGAATGCACCGCGTTAAGCTTTAGGCGCGGTCGATCCGCGCCTGATAGCAGTTGTTTCTGGCCGAGCGGACATGGATATAAGCGATATCCGGTCTAGCAAAGATGCCCTTCACCGCTGCGCCGATCTGCTCCATGGGCGTGATCGCCCCGGTGCCATAGACGATCCTGTCATCCGCACCATAGCCCTTGATCAAATAGTCAGGAGAGGTGGTCAGAATCTCGGGCATCTCTTCCCCCTCATGCCGCTCGCACGGTTTAGCACACAGAAAGATCGGGCCGGTTTCCGCATACGGATGCGTCTCTAAAAAGGGGCGATGGGCCAATATCAGCATCTCTTCGCCTTCGGGAATGTTCTGCAGGCAGTGGCGGCATGGATTGCCTGCACCAGTCGAAACGGCGTGTTCGGGCGTTGCGCCATAAGCATCCGGACCACCGGCCTGAAGGGCGCGTACCTCGTTGGTGGGTAATGCAGTAATTTTGAACATATCGGGCCTCCTTTTTTGCCGACCCTGCCGATCTGATCGATCTCAAGCGACCCGTTTCCTGCGCAAAGGACTCGAAAAAGAACAAAACGTGAATATAATAGTGACTCGCCATGTATGCCGAGCTGTCGATCACATCGAACTTCACCTTCCTCACCGGGGCCTCGCACCCCGAGGAGTATATGGAGCGTGCCGTCACCCTGGGCCTGCCCGCTATTGCGATTGCCGATGACAACTCGGTCGCCGGGATTGTCCGCGCCCACACCCAGGCGCGCGAGATTGCCCGCAAGGTCCGCGAACGGCTGGAGTGGGAAGCGCAGAGCACCTCCATCGGCCCACCCTGCCCTGACCACATCCCCAAACCGCCCTCGTATCCGATTCACGCAGTGCCGCGCCTGATCCCAGCCGCGCGGCTGATCTTTACCGACGCACCTACCGTCACCGCCTTGCCGCTGAACCGACAGGGTTGGGGCAACCTATGCCGTATCCTGTCCACTAGCCGCCTGCGTGCCGAGAAAGGCGACTGCATCCTGCACCTGTCCGACCTTTTGGAGTTTTCCGACGGCCTCCACCTGCTGCTCTGGCCACAAGCGGACCGATCCCAAGGCGGCGCGAGCGCATGGAGGACACACGCGCAACAACTGACGCGCCGCTTTGCCGGGCGGATAAACCTGTTGATGCACCCTCGATACGATGGCGCAGACAGCGCATATTTCTCTTTGTTAGAGACTGAATCAAAGCAACTGGGCATCCCCACACTCGCCAGTGCCACACCGATGATGCATCACGGGGCCCGTCGTAAGCTGGCCGACGTTCTGACCGCCATCCGCCTGCGCCGTAAGGTGGATGATCTGGGCCGCGAGGCATTGGCCAATGGCGAACAGCGCCTGCGCTCCGAGACCGAGATGTTGCGCATCTTTAAAGGTCACGAGGGCGCTGTTGCCCGCGCCCATGAGCTGAGCGAGCAACTCACATTCTCGCTCGACGAGCTGCGCTATGAATATCCCAGCGAGGGCAGCGAACAGGAAACTCCGACCCAACGCCTGCACCGTTTGGCACATGAGGGGTTGAAATGGCGCTATCCGGCAGGCGCGTCAGAGAAAGCTCAGAAGATGTTGGCCCATGAGCTCGCCCTGATCGGCAAACTGAAATATGAACCCTATTTCCTTACCGTTCGCGACATCGTCCATTTCGCCCGATCTCGGGGCATCTTGTGCCAGGGGCGCGGCTCGGCGGCCAATTCGTTGGTCTGTTTCTGCCTCGGCATCACCGAAGTCAGCCCCGAGATGGGTACGATGGTGTTCGAACGCTTTGTCTCTGAGGCGCGCGATGAACCGCCCGACATTGACGTGGATTTTGAACACGAACGCCGCGAAGAGGTGATCCAGCACATCTATGATCGTTATGGTCGCGAACGCGCGGGGCTGTGCGCCACGGTCGTGCACTATCGGGGCAAGCGGGCCATTCGCGAGGTCGGCCGTGCTATGGGGCTGACCGAAGATACGATCTCGGCGCTGTCCTCGCAGCTTTGGGGTTTCTTCTCGACCGTCGGGCTCGAGGCGCACCGGATGCGCGAGATCGGCCTCGACCCCGAGGACCGTCGCCTAAAACAGACTCTAATGCTGGTGTATGAAATTGACGGCTTCCCCCGTCATCTATCCCAGCACGTCGGCGGCTTTATCATAACCGAGGGGCGTTTGGACGAACTTGTTCCCATCGAGAACGCCACGATGGAAGACCGCACGGTCATCTGCTGGGACAAGGATGACATCGACTCGCTTGGCATCCTCAAGGTCGATGTTCTCAGCCTTGGGATGCTCACCTGCATCCGCAAGGCATTCGATCTGATCGGTCAACACCACCAGACCAGCTATACACTAGCAACCCTGCCGCCCGAAGATCCGGTGATTTATGACATGCTGTGCAAAGCCGACAGTATCGGCGTGTTTCAGGTGGAATCACGTGCGCAGATGAACTTCCTGCCCCGGATGCGGCCACGCAATTTCTATGACCTGGTGATCGAGGTCGCCATCATCCGCCCCGGCCCCATTCAGGGCGACATGGTTCACCCCTATATCCGCCGCCGGAACGGAGAGGAGGAGGTCAGCTTCCCCTCGGACGAACTGGGCGAGGTGCTGGGCAAAACGCTGGGCGTACCGCTGTTTCAGGAACAGGCGATGCAGATCGCCATTGTGGGTGCGGGTTTCACCCCGGAACAGGCCGATCGGCTGCGACGGTCGCTTGCAACCTTCAAAAAGCATGGCAATGTCAGCGAATTTCGCGCGCTATTCCTGCGCGGAATGAAGCGCAACGGGTATGATGACGAGTTTGCCGAGCGTTGCTTTTCACAGATCGAAGGGTTTGGGTCCTATGGCTTCCCTGAAAGCCATGCGGCCAGCTTTGCCTTGCTGGTCTATGCCTCGGCCTGGATAAAATGCCACCATCCCGGGATTTTCGCCTGCGCGCTGCTGAACTCACAGCCCATGGGGTTCTATGCGCCCGCCCAGATCGTACGCGATGCGCGCGAACATGGGGTGCAGGTGCGCCCGGTCTGCATCAATGCCAGCTTCTGGGACAATGTGATGGAGCCTGACGGCCATGGTGGGCTGGCCCTGCGGTTGGGGTTCCGTCAGATCAAAGGCCTCAGCGAGGAAGACGCCAGCTGGCTGACCGCTGCGCGCGGCAACGGCTACCATCAGGTCGACGATGTGTGGCGTCGCGCGGGTCTGGGGCCGCCGGTGATCGAACGGCTGGCCGAGGCCGATGCCTTCGCCGCCTGCGACCTGACCCGGCGCGAGGCCTTGTGGCAGGCCAAGGCGATTGCAACCGCCAAGCCGCTACCGCTTTTCTCGCAAGATCTGGAAGGTGAGGCGCTGGACGAACCCGAAGCCTATCTGCCGCAAATGACATTGGGTGAGCAGGTGGTCGAGGATTATGTCGCCACCCGCCTCAGCCTGCGGGCGCATCCGGTGGCCTTGCTACGGCATATCCTGACGCCCGAGCCGCGCGACAAAACCACGCCTGTTGCATGACGGTTGAAGTGGATATTGCCCCGGGACAGAGTCGAATTTGGTGACCTCATGTCCAGACCCACCCTGCCGCCGCGCTTTCCGGCGACACCCCACCAGATCAATGCGCAGGTTAACGCCTTCTATGCCCGCGTACGAGAAGACACTGTGCTGGGTCCGGTGTTCAACACACATGTACATGATTGGCCCACGCATGAGGAAAAGATCGCCGCGTTCTGGCGCAACGCCATCTTGTTTGAACGCAGCTACGACGGCAATCCACAGCGGGTCCATATAGAACGGCCCGATGTGAAACCCGAGATGTTTGCCCACTGGCTGGACCTGTTCGAAGAGGTTGCAACCCAGACCTTGCCGCCCGAAACCGCAGTCCCTTGGGTCGCGCTGGCCCGACGTATCGGCGTGGGGATGAAGGCTGGCGTGCAATCGGCCCGTCAACCCAAAGACGCGCCACCGATCCTGCGTTGATCCCTCTGCATGGCGGCTTTGTCATGTTAGCGGTAAAATAGGGACTATGCGGACCGCAAAAATGGGGTTACTCAGGGGCAAGACAGCCCCTTTTGCGCTGCGACGGCACAGTGCCACCACACCGACATCGCCCGAGGCCATATCGATGAGCACTCAAAACACCACCCTCAGGGGCCTTGGTTTCGCGTTTGCGGGATTCGCGGTCTTTGCCAGCCACGACGCGCTGATCAAGGTGCTGGGCGGGACCTATTCGGTGATGCAGATCATTTTCTTCGCCACGCTGTTTTCCTTTGTACCGATGGCGGTGACGATCCTGACCGACCGGACAACGGGCAACTTCCTGCCACACCATCCCTGGCTGGTGCTGCTGCGTTCGGCCCTGATGGTCACATCCATGGTCTGCGCCTTCTATTCGTTTTCGGTGCTGCCGCTGGCCGAGGTCTATTCGCTGCTGTTTGCTTTCCCCCTGTTCGTTACGGTTCTGTCGATCCCCATATTGGGGGAGGTCGTCCGCGCCCAACGCTGGGCCGCCGTCGTCGTTGGTCTTATCGGCGTTCTGATCGTCCTGCGCCCCGGCACGACGGACATCACCCTAGGTCACCTTACCGCTCTGACAGCTGCGTTTTGCAGCGCGTTTGGCTCTGTTCTGGTGCGAAAGATCGGGAATGAGGAACGCTCAGCCGTACTGATCCTCTACCCGATGCTGCTGGCCATAGTGGTGATGAGCCTTGCGCAGCCGGCTGTGTATCAGCCTCCATCCCTGCTGCATCTGGCAATGATGGCGCTGGTCGGCGTGTTGTCGGTCATCGCGCAGCACCTGATTATCCTCGCCTACCGTGCCGCGCCTGCAGGGGTCGTGGCCCCCAGCCAATACAGTCAGATCATCTGGGCCACACTGTTCGGCATGATCTTCTTCGACGAGAAACCCGATGCTTGGGTCGCGGTGGGTGCCAGTATCATCATCGCATCCGGCGTGTTCGTGGTCTGGCGCGAGAGCCGGGCCAATACTTCGTCGGTCAACACCCCAGTATTGCGAGTGCGGTCTCCGCGGTCGGATACGGGAGCAACGAGGCCGGGGGGCTGAAGCAAGGCTTCAACTGTCCTTACACCTGATCTTGAGACCCCCGTTGATATCACCTTCTTCAAAGCGGCCAATGGCGCGGACCAAATCGCCTAGCCTTTTGTGGCCGTAAGTGCGAGAGTCGAAATCCGGATACATCTTACCAAGTTGGCTACCCACAAAGGAAAGACTGGCCCACCCATCCGCTTCGTTTGTGTTCAACACAACATTCCGGATCAATTGATATGCATGGTTCAATCCATGTTTCGATTTTGCGTCTTTGTTTTCTTTTGAAGTATTTGCTCCGCACTCCGGCTTGTGGATGTTTTCAATGTAGATAAACCTGTTGCAAGCATTCACGAACGCTTTGGGAGCCTTTCGTTCTTCTCCAATGCCGAATACCTTCAACCCCTGCTCGCGGATGCGGCTGGCCAAGCGGGTAAAGTCACTATCGGATGATACCAACACAAACCCACTGAACCGACTGCTGTGCAAGATATCCATAGCATCAATAACCAAGGCAATATCGCTGGAGTTCTTTTTGGACGCATTGGCAAATTGCTGTTGGGGAACAATTGCGTATTCCGCCAATGATCCAGAGTTCCACCCCTGCGGCGACCCGTTGGAAAAATCTCCGTAGATCCGCCTTAGGCTTGCCTCGCCCAAAGTGGCGATTTCTTCAAAAATCTCCGGCGCGTGTTTTGCCGGTACATTCTCTGCATCAATAAGGACCGCCAAGCGATCCATGCCTGCTGTTGTCACTGTAATTCCTCAAAACAAAACTAATTCGCATTGCGGAATGTAGTAACAAAAAAGGGCGAGCAAAAGCCCGCCCTTCGAGATTATTAGAGTTTTATCAGTACACTACAACCGACCGGATACTCTCACCCTTGTGCATCAGATCGAAGCCGTGGTTGATGTCGTCCAGACCCATGGTGTGGGTGATCATCGGGTCAATCTCGATTTTGCCTTCCATGTACCAGTCGACGATCTTGGGCACGTCGGTCCGACCACGTGCGCCGCCGAAGGCTGTGCCGCGCCAGGATCGGCCGGTGACCAGCTGGAACGGGCGGGTCGAGATCTCGGCCCCAGCAGGCGCCACGCCGATGATGATCGATTCACCCCAGCCTTTGTGCGCCGATTCCAGTGCGTCGCGCATCACGCCGACGTTGCCGGTGGCGTCAAAGGTATAATCCGCGCCGCCCTTGGTCAGGTTGACCAGATAGGGAACCAGATCGCCTTCGACCTCCTTGGGGTTCACAAAATCGGTCATGCCGAACTTCGTGGCCATCTCGACCTTCGATGGGTTCAGGTCAACGCCAACGATCTGATCCGCCCCGGCCAGCCGCAGACCCTGAATCACGTTCAGGCCAATGCCACCCAGGCCGAACACGATGGCCCGGCTGCCGATTTCGACCTTGGCGGTGTTGATCACAGCGCCGATGCCGGTGGTGACGCCGCAGCCGATATAGCAGATCTTGTCGAAAGGCGCGTCTTCACGCACTTTGGCCAGCGCGATCTCGGGCAGAACCGTGTGGTTCGAGAAGGTCGAGCAGCCCATGTAATGCAGGATCGGATCACCATCCAAAGTCGAGAATCGCGAGGTCCCGTCGGGCATCAAGCCTTTGCCTTGGGTTTCCCGGATCGCCTGGCACAGGTTGGTTTTGGGATGCAGACAGTATTCACACTCGCGACATTCAGGAGTGTAAAGAGGGATCACGTGGTCACCCGGCTTCAGGCTGGTGACGCCGGGGCCGACCTCAACCACGATGCCTGCGCCTTCATGGCCCAGAATGGCCGGAAACAGGCCCTCGGGGTCGGCACCCGACAGGGTGAATTCGTCTGTATGACAAATGCCGGTGGCCTTGATTTCCACCAGTACCTCGCCCGCCTTGGGGCCTTCGAGATTCACATCCATCACTTCCAAAGGTTTGCCCGCCTGAACGGCGACGGCGGCACGGGTGCGCATATCACTGTCTCCCTGTCTTCTTTGACCCGACCCTGCGTCAATTGCAGGGTGTTTTCAACTGTGCTTTCATGACAGACTTGCTAATTGTTTGATATTGCAGAAACGACATTGCCGGAATGAGGAACGCCAATGCACCGATTTATCCCGATTCTGATCCTTCTGGCCGCCTGCGCCGAGACCCCTGCCCCCGAAGAAGCACGCCTTGCGCCCGAGAACGCGCCGGTTGATCTGGCCTTTTGTCAGGGCGAAGCATTTGCCGACTCGGTAGGCCAGCCGGTTTCGTCCATTCAGGCCGATTTGCCGGAACGCACCCGCGTGTTGGGGCCCGATGACATTGCAACGCAGGATTACCGGATCGACAGGCTGAACGTCTTTGTAAACGGGGCCGGTGTTATTCAGCGCCTGACCTGCGGGTAAGCGTGGACTCGGGCGTTGATTCTCAGATAAGAACAAAGTGGGAACATTTTGATGTCTGCCGATGCCAAAACGCCGAATACTTTCACTGTGGTTTCCCCGTCTTGGGGCTGAACGGCTGATCCGCGCCGCGCGGGGGCTGCATGCCGGGCCGTTGGCTGTGGTCACTGAGCAGTCGAACATGCAGGTCATTACCTCATTGAATACTGAGGCGCAGGCCGCCGGGCTGCGTGTGGGCCAGCCCGTGCGCGATGCCCATGCCATGTGCGCCAGCCTGATCACACGGCACCGCAACGCCCCGGCCGAGACTGCGTTTCTAACCGCGCTGCGCCGCTGGGCGGGCAAGTTCAGCCCTTGGGTGGCCGAAGAAGCTCCGGATGGGCTGATCGTTGATCTGTCGGGTTGCGCGCATCTGTTTGGCGGGGAAGAGACGCTGCTGAGCGTGCTGGAAACCGACTGCGCTGATATGGGCCTCAGCGTACAAATGGGCATTGCCGACACGCTGGGCGCAGCCTGGGCTTTGGCACGCTATGCAGGTCAAGAGGCCACATCCGACCGCAATGGCGACGCCATCAGCCAAGAGGCCCGCGCCACCCGCGCCCGGGCAGGCAAGCGGCGACACTGGACCAAAGGCGGGGCTGCACCACAAGTGATGGCCCTGGGTGGTGGCGCGCGTATTGCAGCGCCGGGGCAATCCTATGGTGCGCTCAGCCCCCTGCCCATCGCGGCGCTGCGACTGGACGACCCGGTTGTGACGCAGTTGAACCGGCTGGGCCTGCGCCGGATCGGCGATCTACTGGGCCAGCCGCGCGCGTCGCTGGCGCGCCGCTTTGGGCGCGGACTGGTGCTGCGGCTGGATCAGGCCATGGGCAGCGCACCCGAGCCGGTCTCGCCCGCGCGTCCGCCGCATCAGTTCGCGGTGCGCATGACGCTGCCCAATCCGATCGGTTTGATCGAGGATGTGATGGCTGCGGTTGATCGGGTGCTGCCCACGCTCTGCGCCAAGCTGGAGGAGAAAGGGCGCGGGGTGCGGACATTACGGCTTGAGGCGCACCGTGCTGATCAAGCCGCCGAGATCATCGAGGTCGGCCTGGCCCGCCCGACCTATGACAAACATCGTATTCGACCTTTGTTAGAGATGAAAATCGACAAGATCGATGCAGGCTATGGCATCGACATGCTGCGGCTTGAAGCGATCCAGACCGAGCCCATCCACGCCCGCACCATCGCCGGTCATGCCGAGGCACGCCGCGTGGCTCGTAACCGGCTTGAGGGCAATACAGCCGTGGATGACCTGATCGGCAAGCTGGGTGCGCGTGTTGGGCTGGAGGCGATCACAAGACGGCACCCGGCCGCCTCTCATATCCCCGAGAAAACGGTACAGACGCTGGCGGCTGCATGGTCGGAACCCGCGCGCGACTGGCCTGCACCGCCGCGCCCCCGGCCCTTGCAGATGTGGCAGCCCGAGCCGGTGATGGCACCGGAAACCCCAGATGTCCCAACCGCATTCCGCTGGCGCGGACGCGACTGGCAACTGGCTCAGGCCACCGGCCCGGAACGGATCGCACCGGAATGGTGGCTGGATGACCCCAACTGGCGCAGCGGCGTGCGCGATTACTGGGTGGTGGTGACGGAACAGGGCGAACGCCTATGGCTGTTCTACGGGCACGGAGGCACCATGTCTGCAGGCTGGTTCTGTCAGGGACAGTTTTGTTAGAGTCTATTTTCCGCGATAAACCAGCAGATCCGGCAGGTAGTCAATCAAACGAATAAACCACGAGAATGGTGCCGGGAAATCGGTACGGAACCGGCGGCGCGACATCGCTTTGACCACGCGCTCTGCCGCGTCCTCAGCTGTCATCAGCATCGGCATCTTGAAACTGTTCTTGTCGGTCAGGCGGGTCTTGATGAAGCCGGGATTGACAATGCGCACCGTCACACCGGTGCCCGCCAGATCATGCCGCATCGTTTCGGCCAGCGAAATCAGCGCCGCCTTGCTGGCCCCATATCCGATAGCGGCAGGCAAACCGTGATATCCGGCCAGCGACCCGATCAGAGTGATCTCTCCTTGACGCGCCTGAACAAAGCCCGGAACCGTTTCACCTAATACCCGCAACGCCCCCGAATAGTTCACATCGCTAATCCTGAGCGAAGCCTCGGTATCCCATTCGCCCGAGCGCATGGGCTCGTAAGCGCCTGCATTGTAAACCAGACCGTCGATCTGACCTGCCTCGGCCACGGCATTGCGTACAGAGTCTAAATCGGTCACATCACACGGAATCGCGCGTGCATTTGGAAGCTTGGAACAGATTTCATTCAAACGCGCGGCGTTGCGTGCAGACAATATCAGATGCGCGCCCTTACCGCTCAGTGCCTCGGCCAAGGCACGGCCCAAGCCTTCGCTTGCGCCGATGATCCAATAGGTTTTTCCGTCAAAGCTGCTCATACCCGCGCCGTTTCGTTGAAGTTACACTTTTTACGGCCCTGCACCCGCAGTGGATCATAGGGTGACGCAAGGAAGCGGGCGCTGAAACCCGAAGTCACAAGATAGTGCATCTGTTAAAAACTTCTATCCGGATTGATCCAGCACGGCATACCCTGCGTATCTCATTGTAAAATGTCACATAACGAGGCTGGAATGTTCGACGAAACCCGGGGTGTACGGAAGAAAATTGCGATTGTAGGTGCAGGCGTTTCGGGTCTCTCTGCCGCGTATTACCTTTCAGAAAACAACGACGTGACGGTGTATGAAGCCGAACCCAGGCTGGGTGGTCATGCCCGCACGGTGATGGCTGGCAAAAACGGCGACCAGCCGGTCGACACCGGCTTTATCGTTTTCAACTACGCAACCTACCCTTACCTGACGCAGCTTTTTGACGAGCTGAACGTACCCGTCACCAAAAGCGAAATGAGCTTTGGCGCGACCATCGACAATGGCCGCATCGAATACGGGTTGAACAATCTGCGCACGCTGACGGCGCAGAAACGCAATCTGGCGCGCCCTGCCTACTACAAGATGATTGCAGACATCATACGCTTCGGCAAAGAAGCGCCCGAGGCCGCCAAGGACGACGACACAACGATTGGTGAACTGGTCGATCAACTGCGTCTGGGTCACTGGTTCCGGCACAACTATCTGATGCCCATGTGCGGCGCGATCTGGTCCACGCCGGTTGAGTTCGTAGATCAGTTCCCGGCCCGTTCGCTTGTGCAGTTCTTCCGCAACCATGCGTTGCTGGCGAGTGGGCGTGCCAATCAGCATCAATGGTATACAGTCAGCGGCGGTAGCATCGAATACGTCCGCCGCATAGACGCCGCTCTGCGCGCACGTGGCTGCGACATCCGACTGGCCGCCCCGGTTCAACACGTTCATCGCGACGACATGGGCGTCAGCGTCACCAGCCAGGGGCATACGGATCAATTCGACGAGATCATCCTGGCGACCCACTCGGACCAGTCCCTCGCCATTTTGGGCGAAGGCGCAACCCCGGCCGAGGCCGCAGCTTTGGGCGCGATCCGCTATCAACCCAACACCGCCATACTGCACTGCGACCAACGCCAAATGCCCAAGCGGCGCGCGTGTTGGTCCAGTTGGACCTATCGCTCGCAAGCCGGAAATGTGGGCGTGACATATTGGATGAACAGGCTTCAGAACATCCCGGACAGCGATCCCCTGTTTGTGACGCTGAATGCTTCATCAGAAATTCCCGCGGACAAAATCTATGATCAGGTCGAATTTGCCCATCCGGTATTCGACAAAGCCGCCCTGAAGGCACAAGGGCAAATCCGCGAGATGCAGGGACAGAACCGAACTTGGTTTGCCGGTGCTTATAACCGGCACGGATTTCACGAAGACGGGATTGCCAGCGCGATACATGTCGTTGCGCAAATTAATGGCACCCCGCAAACCATCGGAGCTGACAATGGCATTTCTGGGAAAGACCCGGCCATCCCCGTGGCCGCCGAATAAGGGAATTTTGCGTGCAGCGTTACTGACCGTGGCGCTACTGGCCCCATCAGCAGCGCTGGCATCGCCCGTGAACGAAGAGTTGAAGGACGCGCAACTGCGTGGCTCAGCGACTTTTCGATATCTGGGTCTGCCGCTCTATGACGCCAAACTCTATACCCCCGGCGGCGCTCCGTTTAGTTGGAGCGAAGACATCGGCCTGCAACTGACCTACCGCAAGAACTTCAAGAAGAAAGCGCTGGTCAACTCGACCCTGGACGAGATGGACCGGATCGGACGCTCTGCCCCGGTACGCAACCAATTGGACCAGTGTTTCAAAGCCGTGACCAAGGGGGACAGCTTTCTCGCGGTGTCCAACGGGCCGGATAACGTAAGCTTCTGGCTGAACGGGCAAAAAACCTGCACTATGTCCTATCCGGGCATCAAGCGTAGTTTCATGTCCGTGTTTCTGGGGGACAACACGCGATCGGCGTCGTTCACGCAGAAACTGCAGGGGCGCTGATGCTTTATCCTCGGGTCAGCCTGTATGCGCTGATGCTCGCTGCGGCGGGCATCCCGCTTTATATCCACCTGCCGCGCTTTGCGGCGGTGAATTTAGGTATTGGCCTGGGTGTAATTGGAACTGTTCTTCTGGTGATCCGCCTTGTTGATTTGGTTCAGGACCCGTTGATTGGCTGGGCAATCGACAAGTGGCCAAAGGGCCAGCTTGTATTTGCCTCTCTAGCGGCGTTGGGATTGGCGGTCGGGTTCCCTTTGCTCTTTAGCTTGCCACAGGGTGCCAGTGTCACCGCGCTGATCGCGATTCTGATCTTGCTGTTCTCGGCTTACAGCCTGGGCACCATCCTTTTGTACGGGCGCAGCGCAACTTTGGCAAAACGTCCAGATCCGCAAGAGCTTATGACCTTGGCCGCCTATCGCGAAGGCGGGCAACTGACCGGCGTGGTCATCGCCGCCAGCGCCCCGGCGCTTTTGGTTGCATTTGGTGCGCAAGCCCAAGGCTATCCCGCGTTTGGAGTATTTCTGGGGCTTCTGTCCGTTCTGACCCTGTTGCTGACCATTCCGATCTGGAGGCGTACACCGATAACCGGCACTGGTCTGTCTTTTGCAGGGCTGGGTCAGGCCGGAGGGTTGCGCCTGCTGGCGCTTGCGCTGGTTAACAGCCTGCCCGTGGCCATCACCTCGACCCTGTTTTTGTTTTTTGTTGAAGATCGGTTGCAACTGCCGGGCAAAGCAGGCCCGCTGTTGATCCTGTTCTTCCTGAGCGCGGGCGCAAGCGTGCCGCTTTGGGCCAAGCTCAGCAACCGGATTGGCCCGAAACAGACTCTGATGATTGCCATGCCCCTCTCAATCGCGGGGTTTATCGGTGCCGCCACCCTGAGCGCTGGGAATCTAGCCGGGTTTGCCGTGATCTGCCTTGCCTCGGGCGCAGCCTTGGGTGCGGATATGATCGTGCTGCCCGCTATGTTTTCTGTCGTCTTGACCCGGGCCGGACTGAACGCCTCTGCGGCGTTTGGCATCTGGTCCTTCGCTGGCAAGCTGGGCCTCGCCCTGGCTGCCTTTTTCACCTTGCCCCTGCTGGAACGCAGCGGCTTCACCCCCGGTCAGACCAATTCTGCTGACGCGCTAGAGACACTCAATCTTGCTTATGCGGTGCTGCCCTGCATCCTCAAGCTCGGCGCGTTTGGAATGGTCTTGACCCTGCCCACCGAGGTCACAAGCAAATGAACGCTATCGCCATCATCCTGCTGGTCCTTCTGATCGCAGTTTTCATCCGCGCCCGCCTGCTGAGCTTTCGCGCACAATCTCCGTCAGATTACACAGGAACCGGACCTGCCTTTTCACTGAAAGAGCATCTGAACGGAGAAATCCTGTCCGAAGGGCTGATCTATGGCCCCAATGGGAAGATGTCGAACAGCTTTGTCGCGCGCATGGTTGGCGAATGGAAGGGAAACTCGGGCACGCTGTCCGAGTACTTCACCTATTCCAACGGAAAACAGATGACACGAAAGTGGTATCTGACACTGGGCACAGGCAACACGTTCACGGCAACGGCGGACGATATTGTCGGTGAGGGTCGGGGCATCATTTCGGGATCGACCGTCAAACTGTCCTATCGGATCATCCTGCCCGAAGATGCCGGTGGGCACACTTTGGACGTCACAGACTGGATGTATCTGACGGAACACGGCGTCATCATGAACCGATCCGAGATGCGCAAGTTCGGCCTCAAGGTCGCTGAGCTGGTTGCCACGATGCGCCCTGCTCCCGATGTAAAAACCACGCATGTGCCAGGCGCAAACGGGTATGATGCGACATCCGAAGGGAAACCACTGCAATGAGTGTTTTCCGTTCCCTTCTCACCTTTCTTGCTATAGCAAGCCTTGCGTTTCTGGCGGCCTGTTCCAGCAAGCCGAAAGTGCCCAAAACCTTCTTGTCCGACCGGCAACTGAATCTCGAAGAGTTCTTCGAAGGCAAAACGGTGGCCTACGGTCAGTTTCAGGACATTTTGGGCAATATCCCCCGCAGATTCACCGTCGATATCGACGGGACATGGGATGGTGAAACCCTGACATTGGTCGAAGACTTCGTTTATGATGATGGCGCCACAGAGCAACGTATCTGGACGCTGACCAAAACCGGTGTAGATACCTGGACCGGTACAGCCCCCGGTGTGTTGGGCACCGCCAGTGGGATTGAGCGCGGAGATACGTTCAATTGGAAATACAAGATCGACCTGCCGATCAAGGACGGGACGATGCGCGTCAAATTCGACGATTGGATGTGGTTGTTGGATGATGATCGGCTTCTTAATCGCGCTTACGTCTCACGCTATGGCGTACGTCTGGGCGAAGTGATCCTCTTCTTCGAAAAGCGATAGCCGAAGCTGGATCAACCGGTCTTCCGGAATCAGTAGAAAATAAACTCGTCTACCGGGGCTTGCACTGTTCGATTTTTACTGCCGTTCCTGTTCATGCCTGACCCATCCGGAACGGTTCCGTCAGGAGGAACTGTGTTCTCCAAATTAAGACGCGCCCGCTCAATCTGGCCCCAAAGGAAAAACAGACCATCCCGTTTGCCCACCATACCTGCAGGCACACTCGCCCGCACAACACGTTTTTTCGCCTGTCGCATTTGCGCTCTCACTGCCCCCGGTGTTGACCACCTTTTCCAAAAACCTATCGGGTTTGTAAGTTAAAAGCAATTTTCATAGGCAAAATAGCGCCCGGCGGCGTCTCCGACGTAGTCCTGGTACGAAAGCACCATTTAAAGGATCATTTGTTTTTGTCCTTACATAGGCGACCAACGGGGTCTACCGAAGGTTGGAGGCCTCACGCAGCGATGGACCGGTGGCGCAAAACCGCATTAGTACTAGGTTCGTGGCTGTACGAAATTCGCGCACGACCTGCAGAGACTTAACGATCGCGCCTGACCCGCTTTCAAGAGACTCAAATCACGCCCAAGTCGCACACGCAGCTTGGTGATTCATACATATAGGCCCGGTCGTCTTCGCACCAAACCCGCTTACTGAACGCCTAAATTTTGAAACAGTGGTGAGCCGTGCAGGATTCGAACCTGCGACCCACTGATTAAAAGTCTTATAAGCCCCTTTTCGATAGCATTATAGCCAATTCGATTGGACAATATATTCTCTTAAATAACAAAAGCTTTAGCGTGCAGAGGTTTCTATAAGACCCTTCCCAACTCTCCGCACTTTGCTTACCTTGTGCTTACCCAAGCCGTCCGAGACCAATATGCCCAACGTCAGATCAACAAAATCAAGTGTCGATCGCCTTTCAGCAACAAACCGGGACACGATATATTGGGACGACGGTCTGCCGGGTTTTGGACTTCGCGTGAAAACGACCGGCGTCAAAAGCTTCTTAGTTCAATATCGCAACAAACAAACCGGTCGGTCGAAACGCAAGACACTTGGGCGATATGGGCCGACCTTGTCTTTGTGCGCCGCCCGCGAAATTGCACGCGCGCTTCTTGCTGAGGTGGTACGTGGCGCAGATCCTGTCGCCGATGCTCAAAGCCTAAGGCATTCACCAACGGTGAACTCACTTGCCACGCAATACATGACCGAACATGCGGAACCGAAGAAACGTCTCAGTAGCGTTCGGAATGATCGGTCAATGCTGGACAGATACATTCTCCCCAAGCTTGGGGACCTTAAAGTCATTGAAGTGACGCATCAGCATGTTCAGAAGCTTCACAATCAAATGCGTGATACGCCCTATCAAGCCAATCGCACTCTGGCGCTCATGTCGAAAATGTTTGAACTGTCTGTGCGCTGGGGTCAGCGTTCTGACAATCCGGCGCGCGGCATAGAAAAGTTCCCCGAGGAAAAGCGGGACAGCTGGTTGTCAGACGGTGAGCTGCAAAGACTTTTGGTGGCTCTGTCAGAGCATCCAAATCAGGTGGCAGCGAACGCTATTCGCCTGCAGCTCCTGACAGGCGCACGGATCGGCGAAGTGCTGAAGGCAAAATGGGAAGACTTCGATTTGGAACGCGCGGTCTGGACAAAGCCGTCGCACCACACAAAGCAAAAGCGACGTGAGCACCTGCCGATTTCGTCAGCAACCTGTGATTTGCTTGCAGCAATGAAAGCAGGGGCATCTCCTGAAAGTCGTTGGTTGTTTCCGGGACGCTCTCCGGACCAACCGTACAAAGATCTGAAGAAATTTTGGAGCTCGGTCACCACATCAGCAGGTCTTCAAGACTACCGTATCCACGACAATCGGCATACGCATGCGTCGCATCTCGTTTCCAGCGGTCTGAGTCTGCCTATAGTCGGTCGATTGCTTGGACACACGAACCCGTCTACCACGCAACGCTACGCGCACCTCGCAGATGACCCGTTGCGGCAGGCAGCGGATGTGATGGGTAAGAAGATCAGCGGTGGCAGTTCCTGAAACCTGAGAATTTCCTGTGCTGAAGACACGCGAGCGGCAATTAGACTGCAGCTGTCGGCACAGTGTCGATGTTTGGGACGGAAGGGAATGGACGGAGATATAAGATGTCCAAATCTCTACTTCCCGTTGTCACAACGCGTCGTCCGCCTTGGAACAAAGGCAGACTAGTCGGACAGAAGCGGCCATTGCGGTCAAAGCAAGTCTGGGCCATTCGCGCTCGGCTCGAACTTGCAAACAAGCTGAGAGACCTAGCATTGTTCAATCTTGCCATCGATAGCAAGTTGCGCGGGTGCGATCTCGTCCGCCTGAGGGTTAACGATCTCGCCGTCGGCAATTCTGTTCGCGATCGGGTATCCGTTGTTCAACGTAAAACTGCGAAGCCAGTGCAATTTGAAGTCACGGAGAATACACGTGAAGTCGTGTCGCAATGGGTCTCTTCTCAATACATGCATGGACAACGGTATCTGTTTCCAAGTCGTACGCGTGCTTTGCCGCATCTTTCGACCCGGCAATACGCTAGGCTTGTCCGGGAATGGGTGTCAGCGATTGGTCTCGATCCGTCCAGCTACGGCACGCATTCGCTTAGGCGCACCAAAGCGGCTTTGATATACAGAAAGACCGGAAACCTACGTGCCGTTCAACTTCTGCTCGGTCACAGCAAAGTGGACAGTACGGTGCGTTACCTTGGCGTCGAGCTTGAAGACGCGCTTAGTATTGCCGAACGTATCGATCTTTAACGATTTAGGCGGGCGGGATCGTCCGCTCGCCGCTCCCAAGCAGACTTTCGGAATCTCCCGTTAATCTTCCGCTTCGAGCCCAATGTTGCCGATGCTGCGCGTCGAAAGAATGTCTGCAATAGTGATGGGATCATCTGATCCGATAATTCCGGTAGGAAACGCCATGAATTTTGTGAAACCGCTTACTCTTGTGAAAGACATAGAGAAGTCCAAGTGCTTCCGGCCTGCCTTAGTCGTATCTGCCAGCTTCTCGATGTCTCATGTCCCGGGATAAGTTTGCCGCGATGACGTCGCTCAAAATCCGACAGGCAACAGTTGCCGATGTAATTCCGCTCAGTGGGTTGATCCGACGCACAATTCGCGTTTCGAATTTCAAGGACTACGATCAAAAGTCAATCGACAGGTTGTGCACGATTTTTGAGCCGGAGCCGGTCACCAAAAGAATTGAAAACGAGTTAATTCTTCTTTGCTTCATGGGCACCGAACTCGTTGGAACTGTGGGTCTGAGAGATGACTATCTGCGTTCAATGTTTGTGGACCCTGAGTACCAGGGGCGAGGGTTGGGCAAAATGCTGGTTGCAAGAATAGAAGAGGAGGCGCGACAAAGGGCAATCCCGGAAATGATGCTTCATTCCTCACTGACCGCGCGAGAATTTTATTTGGCCCTCGGCTATGAATTTGTGGAATTCCAAACGTACCCGGAGGGACCATTCGTTTTGATGAGAAAGACGCTCTTGTAGCGATTTGCTGGAAACAAAATGAAGGCAAGAAGCGCGGTCGTCAAACAGCTCAATGAGCGCCTGAGAACGACTTTGCAGTACGAAAAGTTGGCACAAAGTTTGCCCGATGTATCGCGGCCCCCCATTTGAATCATCAGCATAGAGCAGACATTTGTTTCTGCGATGCCGACGGCTGTTTTGTCCGCTTAGCGGTCGTTCGTTGTAACTTGCTGGAACGTCTGCAATGCGGACAAACGCGCCATTTGTGTCTGCTAACCGCACATCAGCGTTCAATCGCCCTTCAAGCGCCGGCTCGGAGGACAAATCACCAATTTTTAATGCATCAATTTTGGGTTAAAGAAAGCTCACTCTTTTGATGATGAATCATCACCATTCTTCGTGGCTGATGTAATCCAGTTTCTTAAATCCGGTGCAATTAGTCAGAAGTACCTCTAAGACGCTCGGATCTACGGCGCAGCAATTCGAGTGTTGCTAAGAGAGCTATGGATAGAAGCACCAAAAGCGTTGCTACCGCGAGGATCGTTGGATTTATCTGCTCGCGTAGCCCTGAAAACATCTGGCGAGGGATTGTTCTTTGTTCTGGACCCGCCAAAAACAACACCAAGACTACTTCATCAAATGAAGTTACGAAAGCAAACAGTCCTCCAGAGATGACACCGGGCCGGATGATCGGAATAACCACATCGAAAAACACTTTAGTTGGCGAAGCTCCTAGACTAAGGCCAGCGCTGAATAGTGAACGATCAAAGCCAGTCAGTGTTGCGGTGACAGTGATGATAACGAACGGTACGCCAAGGGCTGCATGAGCAATTATTAGGCCAGGGTAGGTGCTGACCAAATTAAAGCTTGTATAGAAAAAGAACATGCCGGCAGCGATGATGATTAATGGCACGATCATGGGCGAGAGAAGAAGCGCAGTGATCAGGCGCTTAAATGGCATCCAAGGCGACGCGAGACCAACCGCCGCAAGTGTTCCCAATCCTGTTGCTAAGATCGCAGCGGCGATGCCCACGACAAAACTATTCCAGATGGCAAGCGTCCATTTCTGGTCATGTGCGATGGCCTGGTACCAGCGCAGGGAAAAGGCATCCGGGTCTAGCGAAAGCATACCTTCAGTGAACGTAAAGAATGGTTCTGCATTGAAAGACAGGGGCACAATAACTAAAATCGGCAACATCAGAAAAACGAGTACCAGGTAAGCTGAGAAACGCAGACTATAATGTCCAGCGATGTGCCAAAAGGTAAAATACTCTGGGAACTTCCGCATCGCTCTAACCCAGTTTGATGTTGCCCGCGCCCACGAACCGGTCATAGAGCCAGTAGAGCGCAAGGATTAAGAACAACAGAAGCGAGCCAAGGGCGGCTGCAAGCTCCCAGTTGTTGGATTGCTGCATGTGAAAGGCGATGATGTTCGAGATCATCTGGCCATCCGTGCCCCCAACCAATGCCGGAGTGATGTAGTAGCCCACTGAAATTATGAAAACCAACAACGCGCCCGCTGACAGGCCCGGCAAGCTCATCGGAAGGTAAATGCGAAGGAAGGCCGGGATCGGTGGGCTGCCCATCGACATTGCCGCGCGCATGTAACTGGGATCAATGCCACGCATGACCGAATAAAGCGGCAGGATCATGAAGGGCAACAGGATATGCGTCATCGCAATGATGGTCGAGAATTGCGTATACAACATCTCAAGCGGCGCATCGGTCAGACCCAGGGCAAGCAGGGTGGAATTAACCACTCCGTTTGTTTGTAACAGTGCGATCCATGCGGTGGTTCGCACAAGAAGCGAGGTCCAGAAAGGCAACAGGACAAACACCATCAGGAGGTTCGCCGTTCCGCTGGAGCTGTTGGCCATGAAATAGGCTAGCGGGTAACCAAGAATAACAGTCAAAATCGTTATGATCAGCGCCATCCGAAGCGTCTTGCCATAGAGTTTGACGTAAATCTGCGTCTCGCGGCGTTGGATGCCGCCGTCAGGGTCATTCTCGAGGTCGAGCGCAGTCAGATAGTATCCGGCGGTATAGACCTGACCGGTTTTTTTTAGTGCTTGCCAGATCTCTGGTTCTGCCCATTTGGCGTTAGCATCAATCAGGATCGCGGCGCCATTATTGGCTAGCTCGCTGTCATCAACACGACGCAGCTTGCGAGCGGAGGATTTGATGACGCTGGAGGACCCGGGAAGGGCACGATTCACTTCTTCCGCCAGTTGACCAGAAGTGCGATCGTTGGCGAGCCTCTTTAGATCAAGGGCGAAGATGCTAAGAATCTCATCGCTTGGACGTTCCTCGCCTTGCCAGCTTGGCAGTTTTTCGAGCGTCTCGGGTACGAGGCTGGCAACAGTCGGATTATAGACACCGCGGTACAGCATCGAGGCTATAGGTGCGACAAATGAGAAACCAATAAATGCCAGAAGGGGCACAACGAACAGAAAAGCTCTCCAACGCCGTGACCGGTATTCACGCGCGGCGTTACGGGCATCTTCGCGGCTCAACCCCTCTGGAGTGACGCTGGTGGCTTCGGGCAATTGTTCGTCTCCGGTCGATGAACCTGCGCCGATTGAACGGCGCAGGTTGGTGCTCTTAGACTATTGAAGCAGCCACTCGTTGAACTTTTCGCCTAGTGACTCACCGTAGTCGGCCCAGAAGATGCCGTCTGCTTTGACACCTTCGTCAAGATGTGCTGTCGGCAGATCCTGCTTGACGTCATCCGGCAAAAGCGCCTGAGCAGACTTGCGCGTTGGGCCGTAAGCCACGTCTTGCATACCTGACAGGGGCACGGTTTGAGTTGCGAATTTGACGAACTCAAGCGCAGTATCGAGCTTATCAGTACCTTTCATGACCGACCAAACATCAAGGTCATAGACATGGCTATCCCAAACCATTGTGAAGGGGGCGTTTTCTTCCTTGATGGCGGCGAAGATACGACCATTGGCGGACTGCACCATCTGGGCACCACCGTCGTTCAGAAGAACAGGTGCTTGTGACCAGCTATCATACCAAACGATATCGTCTTTGATTGTGTCGAGCTTCGCGAAGGCTCGTGCCTGACCTTCATCGGTGGATAGAACGTCATAGACCTCGTTTGGTGCCACGCCATCGGCCAGAAGGGCCCATTCCATGTTTACCTGTGGACGTTTGCGCAGGCCGCGCTTGCCGGGGAACGCTTCCGTATTGAAGAAGTCTTCGATCGTTGTAGGGCCGTCGGAATACGCATCGTTGTTGTATGCGAAAATAATGGTCCAAACGATGTTCCCGACGCCACATTCGTGCAATGCCTCGGGAATAAAGTCCTCGGCAGCGGGTGTGCCGTCGTCGCCCGGAGGCAAAATCGAATGATCGATGACTTCCAAATACCCTTCCGAGCAAGCACGCTCGAGGTCGATCACCTCGATATCAACAACATCCCATTGGATGTTGCCGGATTCGCTTTGCGCTTTCATTTCGGCGACGCCGCCGCCGTAGTCTTCAAACAAAACGTTGACGCCGCTGTCGGCCATATATGGGTCGATCATGTGTTTCTGTTGTGCCGCCCCGTAAGCGCCACCAAACGACGTCACGGTCAGATCTTGTGCCATGGCTCCCGATGAAACCATTGCCAGTGCAGCAGCATATGTAAGCAATCCAGAATTTCTAATCACATTCACCTCCTGTTGTCGCGAGAAGCTTTGGGTCCCGCTTTCCCTTTCATTACTTCGCGCAACCTCATACAGGGAACGCAATGCAATCCGAAGTCAGCCACATCAGACTCCCGTCCTGGCCTTCTGAAAACTCAGGGGCGGACAAATCGTTCAGGACTTTGACAATAATCTCTGAACCGTTTGCCAGCCTGAAATAATAACGGATGAAATCGCCCACATAGATGCGCGTTATGAACGCCGCGGTCACCTCGTTGTCGTGATCATGCGATGTCGGGTGTATGAACAGCTTCTCGGGTCGTACCGACACACGACAACCGGAATTCTCGGTCAACCCTTGGCCAGCCATAGCAACCACGGTTTCGCCGCCCGGCGTAACGACTTTGGCCTGATCGCCTGAGATCGACTGAACGTGGCCATCGATAAAATTATTCTCGCCAATGAACTCGGCCACGAACGCATTTGAAGGCCGCTCGTAGAGTTCCGCGGGCGGGGCGCATTGCTGTACGACGCCGTCGTTAAAAACAGCGATCCGGTTGGACATCGACAGCGCCTCGGATTGATCATGCGTCACGTATATGACAGTAACACCCAATTGCTCGTGTAGGCGCGAGATCTCATACTGCATTTGTTCGCGCAGCTTCTTGTCCAACGCACCCAGCGGCTCATCCATAAGGATAAGCGTCGGCTCAAAAATCATCGATCTTGCCAAGGCCACGCGTTGTCTTTGACCACCAGAGAGCTGGCCGGGATAACGTCCGCCAAACCCGTCCAACTCTACGAGCTTAAGCGAGGCAACCACTCTGGAATCTATTTCAGCCTTTGCCACTTTCCGAACCGAAAGCGGGTAGGCTAAGTTCTCCGCCACTGTCATATGCGGAAACAGCGCGTAGTTTTGAAACACCATCCCGATATTTCGACGATAGGGTGCGATACGATTGATCGATTGCCCCTTTATTGCGATGTCGCCTGAGGTAACGCTCTCAAAGCCTGCTAGCATCATCAGAACAGTTGTTTTGCCGGAGCCTGAGGGACCAAGAAGAGTGATGAACTCTCCTTCTTCGACTTGCATATCGAAACCCTTTACGACCAAGTTCTTTTGGTCGTAAGTTTTTTTCACGTTATCAAATACGAGAAACGGTTGTGATTTCCCAGCTTGTTGTTTGTGGGCATCCATGTTTTTCGCCACTATGTTGACCATTCATGTTTGCCGCCGTTATGGGGGCTGAAAGCAAGTAAATCGTGTATTCCGGCAAACTGCAACTTATCGTTTTATATCTATAAAATGAGGCTCTCGGGCAAAAAAAGGTCCGCGTTGGGCTCTAAGCCGACCTTGGAGCAAGCGCGGCATCTCAAAACTTGCACCGCTAGGCTTCGTTGAGGGCGGCCCAAGGCGGACCTTGGTCGCATCCTTGAGCGCCGCAATGCAGCTTCACCAAACCAGACATTCGTGCATCTCGCAGTATTCCGCTTCCCGAAATGACCGGGTCGCGGACAATGCGGCCACTAGCCGGACGCTCTTGAGCCTTGGGAAGCGAGGTATGCGTCTAACTCACTGACGAAACGGTCTGATCTGTCTGTGATCCATTCGACGAATATCGCCCGCAGATTAGATTTCGCTCGGGGTCGCGCCCATAGGAGACGATAGGCGTACTTTGTCTGGCATATCATTGACGGTCCGAATGGCAGAATGAGCGATCCTGCTTTCAACGCGTGAAATGCTTCCACAATCCCGCAAAGCGCCAGCCCCTGACCCGCTGCCGCCGCTTGAAGCCCTGAACCTGTTCTCGAGATGCGTACGCCATGTTTTAGATGATCGCGGTCAAACCCAAAGGCATCGCCCCATGCTTGGAAGTCAAGCCATCCCGGGTCCTTGGTGCGATTGGTGACGTGGATGAGCGGTACACCCTTTAGCGATCGCACATACGGATCCAGCCCTTGCTGGTCTGCAAAAGCGGGCGAGCATACTGGGGCAACAAAATCACCGAAAAGCACGCGTTCTTCCAATACAGTGTCACGGGTGGGTCCGTATCTGATCGCAAGATCATAGTCTTCTCTCACTAAGTCGATATCGCGATTGGATGGGTCCAAGTATAAGTCCGCATCCGGGTATTGCAGGTGGAACTCCACAAGCATCGGCGATAGCCAATTTTCCGAAAAGGACTCCGGCAGGGTAATGCGTAGACGGCCAGCCGCGTAGTTCGGCTTCAGTTGCTCAAATGCCTCGGCAAGCCTTGCAAAGCCGTCTTCCAACAATTCCCGAACCCGCAATGCATCCTCAGTTGGCTCGATGCCCGAGCTGGAGCGAATGAACAGACTTTTTCCGAGGTAAAGTTCTAGGGACCGTACCCTTTGCCCAACTGCAGCCGGAGTAATTCCAAGTTCGTTGGCGGCCAGTGAAAAGCTCCCATGCCGCAATGTAGCCTCCAGCGCGCGCAACGCGTTCAAATGAGAAAGATGCATGTCGACACCCTAAAGGTTTCCTTTAGTGGGGCCAAATGAAATCAAGCGTGCAAAGCAATCGAACCCACCCATACTGAGCATTGGTGCATAGGATGTCGCCATGAAAAACAGAACCATGGGGAAGACGGGGTATGTTCACGCTTTATTGGGAATATTTGGCAGGCTCGATTGTGGTGCAGTCAGTCCTTGAAGAAATCGGTGCAGAATATCGACTACACTACGTGGACATGGGCGCAGACGGACATCGGACTCCAGATTTCCTGCGTCTAAACCCAACCGGCCGGATACCGGCGCTCGGCTACGCAGATGGCAAAACGATTGGAGAGACTGCCGCGATCGTTACGCTACTCGGCGAGATGTACTCTGGGAGCAGGGTCGCTCCAGCGCCCGGTGATGATAATCGTGGAGAGTTTCTGTATTGGCTGAATGTCATGACGACCTCAGGCTACATGACGGCAGCGCGCCTCGGGCACCCTGAGCGCTATGCGAACAGCAGCAAAGCGATCGAGGAGGTCGGCGCAAAAGCGGCTATCGATTACGATGCCTTTTTCGATGTGATCGAAGATGCAATTGCGGGCGATCCGTACTTCATGACGCGCGGTCTGACCGCACTGGATTTTTACGTCACAATGCTGACCGAGTGGCACGCCAACAAACAGTCTCTCTTTGGCTCACGACGCAAGCTCAGCGCGCTGTGTGAATCTGTGAATGAAAGCCGCTCCTACAAGGCCGCAATGGAGACACATGCACTTCCACAGACCTGAATATTCAAGCGGTCAGCCGAAATCTGCACTCTGGACTAGCGTCTGCGCAGGTGGAGCAATGCGGTCCCTACTTTCAGAGTTTTGATGCTAAACTACTTGGGCTTGAAGCAGATTATCTGCACTGGGCGGGTTCGGCGTTCTTCGATGTTTCGTGCAGCGTTTCGCACAATCTGCGGAGCCAATTTACCCAACAGGATATGAGTGTCAAAAACCGGCGCTTCGCCCTTTTCAACAAATGCTGCGTTTCGCAACAACGACTGGATTGGGCTCGAAGCGGACCTTCGCTGCAATTAAGTCGAACGACTGCCATGCGGACGAAGCTGCTGTTCGCTGCGAACTGTGCCAACGATTGCTTGTGTGCGGCGCAGGAAGATCCATACTGTCGTTTGAATGGCCAAATGCCGCTCTCTTTTTGGGGAAAAACGCTTATGAAGTTCATTTTATCGATGGCAGTTGTTTCATTTGCCATGCCTCTGTCAGCATTTGCACAGGATCAAGGCCACAACCATGGTGGTTCCCCGTATGCCGGGTTCGAGGCACGTGAGATCAAAAGTCTATCCGATCAAGACATCGCCGAACTTCGTCGCGGCGGTGGATGGGGACTGGCTCTTCCGGCGGAGTTGAATGGCCTTCCTGGCCCGGCCCATCTGCTAGAACTTCAAGAAGAACTTGCGCTTTCCAGCGATCAGGTTGCTGCAATTACCCTGATATTTGAAGAGATGCGAGCCGAGGCCATAGCGGCAGGAGAAAACTTCATAGCAGCTGAAGCAGCAGTTAGCGCAGCTTTTGAAGAGGCCGACCTTACACAAGAGGAACTCGCGGGGCTTTTGGCGAGAGCTGCTGAAGCCCGGGCAGCGTTGCGTTTGGTTCATTTGTCCAGACATCTCGCGACACCCGCTCTTCTGAGTGACGAGCAAGTTCGAAAATACAGCGTCTTGCGCGGGTACTCAGATGATCCATGCGCCACAGTCCCGGAAGGACATGACCCAACAATGTGGCGGCGTCACAACGGTTGTGATAGGTAAGCCGACCTCCGTTTGTCTCGCAGCGTAAGGGCATTGGGCGCGAAGCAGGCAGTCGCTGCCGCGCGACTCTGGCAGGCACGCTGAACGACCGCTGTGCGGACGAAGCGGTCAATCCTGTTGTTCCGCAAGGAATGGGCCAATTTCATGAAAGAATTCATCAAATCCTGCATGACCGCGGATCATGCAATGGTTAGCACCGGGAAGTTCAACGAACTCTGCGGTGGCTATTTCACGCGCTGTTTCACGACCTTCACTGATGGGAGCTGCCATGTCCCCCTGCACGTGTAGCACAAGTGTAGGCACATTTAACTTTCGGGCGTCTGCTCGCGCATCAACTTTTGAGTTCATGGCCATAATCCTTAAAGCAGTTTCCGGGCTCGCAGAAATTCGCTGCATTTCATCAAAGCTGGCACTCTCCGCTGGAGTTGCGTCTGGCATATAGCTGGACGTAAAGAACTGTCGATAAATAGGATTAGGCGACCCCCAGCCCGCTGAAACCATTGCACGGGACGCCTCATAAAACTGTTCAGCCTCAGGATTTCCTCGCATCATTCTTCCACGGACATATCCGCCTAGAAGGATCAGGAATTTGACCCTCTCTGGGTATCTCGCGGCAAATCGAACGCAGAACGCTGAGCCCTGACTTATTCCAAACAGACCAAAACGATCCAAGCCAGATGCATCAGCGACGGCAACCATATCATCTATCATTCTGTCCTCGGAGATGTCGTCGACGTCCCAGTCAGAAAGTCCGTTGCCGCGTTGATCGAACCGAACCAGCCGGCAGAGTTTGGAAAACTCAGATAAGAAATCCCCCCATACAGGACTGGTCCACTCATATTCGATGTGGTTCAGCCAGTTGGGAGCCTTAAGAACAGGTGTTCCGGTTCCCGTTGAAGCCCAAGCCAAATTAATCCCATCAGCGGATTTGCAGAATTTCACGCGCTGCTGATAGGAGATTTCCGGCGCTTTTCGTTCCTGCACCACATTAGGCGTCCATTGCCACACACGTATTGGTCGTGTGATGTTTTTCACGCGCTGCCCGCCCATGTCTCGAAATGGTTCATCGATCTTGTCCAGAACAGATTGATGCACAATGTCCGAAACACAGATGCCACCCGGTTCCGCCAGGCCCTCTAGTCGCGCGGCAACATTCACACCGTCGCCAAAGATATCGTCGTCGTCAAAGATTACATCGCCAAGGTTGATACCCACTCTGAATCGGATCCGCCGATCTTCGACCAAGTCCAACTCTTTCCGCCCCATCTCTTTCTGGATTTCCAACGCGCAGCGTACAGCGTTCTGAACAGAAGGAAATGTTGCCAATAGGCCATCTCCAGTCGTCTTTACAATTTTCCCTCGGTTTCGAGCGATTTCCGGGTCAATCAAGTCTTTTCGGTACGTCTTTTGACGCGACAAAACACCCAACTCATCCGCTTCCATCAATCGAGAATAGCCAACCATATCAGACGCAAGAATGGCTGAAAGTCGTTGTTCCATCGTAGCCTCCCAAAGAGCTTTCCCGGCAGCAAGGCACTTAATTGTGCACCCCAGAAGTCATATTCGTTAAGCCGTGTACTTCATCCCCATTGAGTTATTGCTCTCTCACCAGAATGAAGATGTAGTGATCTTTCGAGAGTAGTTCCCGAGTTTATAGTATTCCATCAAGCGTTCCTCCCCAGATGCAGAGGCAAACTACCAGAACCTTTCAAATTTGGATACCGACGCCACTAAGAGACCCATACCTAGACATAAAGGCGCGTGTTGGTTGCGCAGCGACGCGTTCAATTCGGTTGAACAACCGATTGAAGTAGAAACGACTAGTATTGGTTCAAAGTCGCATGCTCATTTCGTGCCATGTCATTCCGCCGTGGTCGGAGGTCGACGGTTTCAGATAGCTATAGCCGAGCTTTTCGTAGAGCGGCACGTGATGTTCTTTGCACATCAGATAGATCATTTCTTTATCCATCCGTTGCATGCGTTTTACAAACTCGTCCATCAGCGACCTTGAATAGCCTTTTCTTTGTCTCTTGGGATCAACGACAACGGACATGATGACCACATTCGGGGCGTCAGGGTCGTGGCCAATAAGCTCTTTGAAGTCCTCGTCAGACATCTCGACCTCATGAGCGCATCCGCAATTGATGAAGCCAACAACTTCACCGTCCACTTCAAGGATCAAAAAACCCTCGGGATGGGTCTCTATCCGTTTACAGATTTTAGCATGGGTTGCTGCTTCGTCTCCCTCATAAGCCGAGGTTTCAATTTCGAAGCAGCGATCCGCATCGGAAAGTTGGGCATTTCTAAACTTTTTCATGCGATTTTCCCCCATGTCGCGGGGAAGACTAACCCAAAAGATCCAAGGCTGTCTCGTATCAGAATAACGAGCATCTTGCCGCAAGAATTGGTGTCCGCTTTGGGCTCGGCTCCGTCATTCGACAAGTTCAGGTGAACAGTCGCTAAGCGGACAAAGCAGGATTACAGGACGCCATCAGTCCATTGCCGAAGTACGAGACATCGTCCAATGTGCATTTAAGCATTAGGAGACACCGCATCAGAAAACTAACGACAATCTTGGCCGCGGACCTAGCGGCCTATTCACGCCTCATGGCGGCAGATGAAGAAGGCGTAGTTTCGCGTCTTCGTGCTATCTGGTCTGAAGTTGTGAAGCCGATGGTACGCCAATCAGGTGGGCGGGTTGTTAAAACGATGGGTGACGGCTTTTTGGCGGAGTTTCAGTCACCAGTCGAAGCAGTGCGGACTGCCCTCGCCATTCAGGAAGCCATGGAGAACCGCGATACAGATCGACCAGTTCAAGAAAGGCTGCACTTTCGGATTGGGATGCATGTCGGCGACGTCGTTGTTTTGGATAACGATATCTTAGGTGACGCGGTGAACGTTGCGGCACGGCTGGAGGCGATAGCGCCTGTTGGCGGGATTTGTCTGTCACGTGCGGCACGTGATCAGGTTAAGGGTCGCATAGACGTCGAACTAAACTCCATAGGCGAGGTTTCGGTAAAGAACATTCCAGACCCTATTGAGGCTTGGGTTACAGGAGAAGATCCAAGCGGCATCCTCCTAGCCTCGGCAAAGCTACCCGCCATTGTGGTAATGCCATTTGAAGAGATCGGGAGCGAAGACGAGTTTTTTGCCGACGGCGTCGTGGACGAAATCACGTCGGCTCTTTCAAGCGTTGGAGACATTTCGGTAATCGCCCGGCAATCGGCTTTCAGTTTCAAGGGCCGCATAGTGGAAGTCAGGAAGGTCGGCCGTGAGCTTGGCGCGCGATACGTCGTGACCGGTGCCATACGTCGATCCGGTACGAGGGTGCGGATTTCCGTTCAACTGAACTCTGCCATAACAGGTGCCAACCTCTGGTCGCAGCGCTATGACGATGAGCTGGAAGACCTGTTCGATCTTCAAGACAAGATCGCTTCACATGTTGCCGGGGCAATTTCGCCCTCGATCCGCGCGTCTGAAATAGCTGCCGCCCGTGCTGTCGCGCCGATGGAGAGAAAGGCGTACGAGCTTTATATGAGCGCGTTTCCGCATTTTTGGGCTCATCGACGGGAGGAGAACGATCGCGCAATCGACCTTTTGACGTCGGCCATAAACAGAGACCCGGATGATTTCCGGGCACAGGCGCTGCGCGCTTGGGCCTACGCACAGCAGGCGACGTATATGTGGAGCGAGACGCCATTGACGTCTCGAGAAAACGCTCAGTCAGACGCTGAAGCCGCCGTGTTGTCAGCCGGGGAGCATGCGCCTTCGCTGGTCGCGATAGCTGCTGCATTGAGCATGACCGGTCTTGAACATGAACGTGCCGGGGTGCTGCTGGAACGGGCACTGGTTCTCGATCCGAATTCAGCCTGGGGTTGGATGCGAATGGGGTGGAACCAAATCTATCACATGCGCGACATCCAAGATGGTCTTGCCGCATTCGACAAAGCCGAAGCTCTTAGCCCTCTTGATCCATTCCTGTTCAACATCCAGTTCGGTCGGGCTTATGCAAAGGGCTTGCTGGGAGAATACGACGAAGCGATTAAACTGGTGAAGCTCGGATTGACAGCGGGGCCAGGTGTTACTTGGGCCTATCGCGATCTCGCTAGTTTCTGCGCCAATGCCGGTCGGCGGGAAGAAGCAGACGAAGCGGTTGAAGCGCTCATGCACAGCTATCCCGGCCTAACAATCAAACGCGTCGTCAACAGCATGCCACCCGCCACTCATGCGCGGCATCAGGCATTCCTTGAAGGTCTCCGGCGCGCTGGTGTGCCAGAAGGCCAATAAAAACACTTCCGCTTTGGGCTCGAAGCGGCCATTCGCTGCGTGTTGGATAATTGACTGCTTGGCGGACTTTGCAGCCATCCGCATTTTTGCTCCAAAGGACCGCGGTTAGCCCAAAGCAGACCTTCAAAACCGAACTTTCTAATGCCGACTTTGCGAACAATTCCGTTTAGTCGCATTCACCACTGCAATGCTCCCAACCGGCCCGGCCGAGCATTTTCGGCTAAGAGTCCATTCGAACAAATTCAAACCAGCTTCTTACTTGGGTTTTGTGACAAGTAAGCTGGTTGCAGGGTTTAGATCTTCATTTGGATCCGCCAGAATACCAGCCGGGAAAGACACTGAGATGGGACGGTCCTTTGTATCAAGGCAGAGCATTTGGTTATTGTCTCCGTCACCCAGATCGGCAAGCGCCGCGGGTGTTACTATGCGTTGAGATCCATCCTCGGCCACTACAGTAATCCTGTACAGATCACGTTCCACATCGCCAGGCTACTTGCCGTTGGCCAGCGTAACGCCACCCGCCCAGGTTACCCGAATGGCCTGTACGATGTTGTCACTTGGACAAAGGCTTCCTCTGGTTCGACGTGGTCCCAAATTTCCGACCAAAGTCCAATCCTCGACAACCTCGGCAAAGATCATTGAGGGTCCGTCTTCCAACGGAGTCACGGCTGCAGTGGCACCTCGAAAATCAAGCGTCCCTTCGATGGAATGAAGGTGCCCAGTAACCTCGACTGCAACGGGGGGATCTTCGGAAACGTTCCCAAAGTCGCCGATGAGAAGCACCGTGCGCAGTTCGCCGGGATCGGTAGCAGGCAACACTGACGCGCAGTGCATTGTTCCGATCTGGCCTGACTTTGTCATAACTCTGAAGTCACCTGCCTGCAGAGTTTCTAAGTCTATCTGGGTAGAAAAAATGACAGGCATCCCGTGTTTGCCCCTAGAGCCTCTGCAAATGAAATTTGCCACTCGGGGTAACGCCTCGAGCCCATGGAAAGCAGAAAGCAACTCGGCATCTTGTCCTCCAGCTGAACTCGGCAATCCGAGGTTTGAGGTTGTATCTTCAAGTTCTCGACTTGAGACGTCCTGCGCGCGCACAGCCGTTCCCGACAAGGCAATCGCAGTGGCAGGTGCAAGAAGTGTGATCGCTTGAATCCGTTTCCTAATCTGCTTCAGCAATAAGGTTATTCTCCCCATTTGGTATTCGGCGCTGCGGGCTTTCGCGCTGTTACGTGTTGGAATTAAAATAACACACTCATACACATTTGGTCGAACTTGCCGCTACGCAGGTTCCAACAACGCTTCGGAAAGCTCGTACTCCGAAAGGGCTCCCGGTGCACCTATTGCAACAAGCCTTGTTTCGGGTTTTCGGTGGCCCCATTCTCCATCCCTTGCGATGTCCATGCGTTTTCCGACAACCTGAACAAGAATGCGATGATCCGGATCCTCCTCGCTAAAAACAAAGCCCTTGAGGCGATAAACGTCGCCCGGAAGCTTTCGAATTGCACTCCGAAGAGAAGACAAGCTTATCGGGCGTTCAGCTTTCATCATAGTTGTTGAGAAGCTGTCCGAGTGATCAGAGTGATGGCAACCACAATCCGGTCCATGTTCGTGATGATCGGGTATTTCTGTTTCTAGCTGTTCGGCGGCAAAACGACCAACGGAAAGAAGTATATCCAGTGGGACGTCCGCATTGACAGCTTCGACCAATCGATATCGACGGAATCGAGACCCCAGCCAATCGTGCACCTTCTGAACTGTGGCCCTGTCGACAAGATCAACCTTGTTCAGAATCACCATGTCCGAAAACGCAATTTGTCGGAGCTTCAACTCCATTTGTTCCGGCGCGGCAAATAGTTGTTCCGCGTCGACAAGACACATGAGGCTGTCCAAGCGGATCATGTCGCGGAACCGTTGATCCGTAAACGTCATCGCGATTGACGATGGGTCCGACACGCCGCTTGCTTCAAGAACGATATACTCCGGCTTCTCAGGCCGGGCGAGAACGGCCTCTACTGTTTCGATCAGGTCATCTCGGATCGAGCAGCACACGCAGCCATTTGCCAGACTCATCACATCATCTTCGAGGCCAACCACCAAGTCAGCGTCAACGTTTATTGATCCAAAGTCATTCACCAGAACTGCAACCCGCAACCCGTGATTGCCTGTCAGGATGCGGTTCAAAAGTGTTGTCTTACCTGCGCCGAGAAAGCCGGTAAGGATCGTTACGGGGATCGCAGAAGTCGAACCAAATTCAATCATTGTTCGATCTCCACTCAGTCTTCATCGCGCGGGCCGATTACATCCGAAACTTTGATGGTAAAGTCCTGCGGCCAGTCCCCGCCGGGTGCTCGGAAAACGTCAGTTGGGTAGTATTCGCGTGGATCGATCTCCATATCGCGGTACTTCTGGTCTTGCTGATCTGCTCGAGTGAGCCTCGGATTCGGCAATGTGATTTCATCCGGAAGCTCAATACGCCCGGCCTCGGCTGCCGCAGCCAGTTCACGAAATGGTGGCACAGTACCGGATTTTCCGGGCAGTGCAGCTTTCCTGTACCAGATGGCATCCTTGGTCACGTTCACAACGGCTACATCGAGACCCCATTGGAACAGACCGTCATAGTGGGCGCGAATACCAGCCAGCATTTCAGCGTCGATATCCTCGTCCTGTGTATAGTGCGTCACCATTCCCAACCGCGGCCTTGTGTCAGCAAAGAGCTTACCCACGGCATAGTGGGAGGTATGATGCGTATCGATTGTGTAATTAAACAGATCCTGTGGGATACCGTATTTGTAGGTCATCAACTGACCAATATCCTGTCCCGACATTTCGGTTACAAAAACATCAACACCTTCGCCGTATTTCCGTGAAAGCTCATCCGGGCGACCATCGCCTGTCCATACGAAGCTCAGACCATTCCAATCGAGCCGATACCCAACTGCGCCGTCCTTGGCGTGGCTGCGCGGCCAGGACCGAACAGTCACACCATCTTGGTCATAAACGATACCGCCTTCTTGGCTGAAATCGAACTCGTTGACCTCGATCTCATAGCCGTCACCAATTGGGAACACATCGAATGCTTCGAGGTGCCATTTGAGCATTTGCTGCATGCCTTTGACCATCCCAGCTGTTCCAAGCTCGGGTGTCCGACCGGACGGGCCGTGAATACGAAGTGGAGTGTACCCTCCTGACCAGGCCCGGAAAGGGTATATGTAAGGGATGTCGGCATAGTGGTCGACATGCAGGTGAGAGATGAAGATGTCGTTGATCAGCTGCCCCGGCACCTGCATGGCAATGATGTTACGGACACAACCGGATCCAAAGTCGAAGAAGAACCGTTTTCCATTTCCCAACTCTACCATGATACACGTACCCGCCTGATCTTCGCGCGGCGGATAGGGTGTCGAGCCACAGAATGAGATGCGCATCTCATCTGGCCCCAACTCCTCACTAAGTGGAAAATAGTTCGCGTTTGAGCCTGTCATGTATTTGGTCGGGCGGAAATACTCTGGCAAAGAGATACCACCTGCGGGTCGCCCACCGTATGGGTTCTTGAGAGTTTCTCCCAGCGGGCCGTCTCCTTCGTGGGCCTCGGCACTCCCCGCCGCAAACCCAGCCGCCCCTGTCGCGGCAGCTCCAGTGGCTAAACCCTTAAGAACACTCCGTCGTGAGGGGTCTTCAATTTGGTCTGTCGCCTGAACTTGTTTGTTCTTCAGGTCTTGCCCATTGTCTTCCTTGGTCATGGTTCGGTCCTCAGTTAAAAGTGTTACGAAGATTGCGCTTCACCATCCGGCGAAGCTCGTTCACGAGTTCAGATCTGATGTGGGCCCATTCCGCACGCTCTGGCGCTGTAATCGATGTGTCATCCAGCAGCGCAGTAACTTTCTTTAGGTCTGCAATTGCCTCGCTGAGTAACGCGTCCGTTTCGATACGCCCGGAAAGCGCATCGGAAAGCTCTGGAAGCTCGTCACTTAGTTCCCACGTCACTGGATAATCCTCGGTTCCCACTATCTATTCTCACATCGAGATGAGTGCGGTTGACGGCACACGCCAAGTGAGTCACCGTGAGTTGGGGGTGAGTTTGCTTTGAACCAAGCTAATGAATTGCCGATAGATCAAGATGTTGCACAGCCATCTCCGGAGCTTGTCCGACAAGCACTTCAGAGCGTTGTTTCCAGTGCCGCGTTCCAGGCTTCGCCTCGACTCCAGCAATTTCTTACTTACGTGGTCGAAGAAACGCTCGCGGGTCGCGGGGCTCAGATTCGTGGCAAAGCAATCGCCGTCGAAGTCTACGGTCGGAGCATTGATGGCACCGGTGGTCGGAATCTCGTTCGCGTTGAAGCCCGACGGTTGCGTCGGCTGCTACAGGAGTTTTACGAAGATCAATGGAACGGTGAAGGCGTTCGCATTTTTGTTGATTCCGGCGGATACAAGCCACGGTTCTCGCTAGACAGCACTTCAGGAATGCGGAACAGCGATGCGCTTGGAAAGCATCCGCGTTTAACGCAACTGCTGCCGTTTGGATTGGTTTGCGTTGTATTGATTGCTGGAATTGGGTTTTGGTTTGCTCAGAATAACGAGGCGGTTTCGCCCGCGACTCGATCCACAGAACAGGCTGAGCGAGCTGCCCTTGGTGAGCAGTCTTTGACGAGACTTCAGGCGGCCAACCTTGCGGATCAGGCCCGCGGCATGTTTTTCCCCGTCTTTGATGTCAAGCGTCAGCAAATAGCGCTGGGAATGTTCCAGCATGCCACCGAGCTCGACCCAGCACTCTCCGATGGCTACGCCGGTTCGGCACAGGTCCTGGCAACTCTGGCTATGTTGTCCCCGGACAAAGCACGAAGAGAAGATCTCTTTAGCCAAGCTGCGGAGATGTCGGGAAAGGCGCTTGATCTATCTCCCACCGATGCATGGGCAAACGGAGCAAATGGTTGGGTATTGGCCACCCAGTATAAACCAGTTGAGGCACTGAAATACGCAAGACTGTCGGTCGAGCTTGCGCCGAAGGATGGTCATATCCTGGATCTAGTTGGCATCACCGCCATTATGGCCAACGCTCCGGATCTTGCGGCCGAGGTTAGCGATCCAGAAAGACTAAGGGCAGGATCGGGCCGCTTTGGCGCACGAAATATTTGGGGTGTATCGCAACTGATGCTTGGGAATTACGAAAAAGTTGTCGAAGCTTTTAAAGGAGCACCCGCTGCCGGTGCACCTGTAAGTGCTCCTTCTCTCCTCTTCCAAGCCGTTGCGCACGACCAGTTGGGGCATTCGGAAGAAGCACAAAGACTAGTTATGGAAATGCGAAAGACATGGCCGGAGTTTCCATCTGAGTTTCTTGCCGGCAGGATTTTCCACAATGATGATGCAACGCGGCAAGCGATACTGGATACTCTGAGTAGATACTGATGAAACGCGTCGCATGGTTGCGTATGCAAAGTCTGCTTTCTGCGCATCGCTGACATTGGTGCTTTCGGCAGCATCGGTTGGTTTGGGCTCGAAGCCGTCTTCCAAGCATTTTTGATTGAGGCAGTAGGTATCGCGCGCGAGCCGTGGGCAGGCCCGTCGTCTGCGGCCAGGATCTTCAAGCAAGCTTTCGTTAACGCCGGGCTGCCACCATTTTCGCCGCACCGCGTGCGAGATACGATCGCAGAGCTGGCAAAACTTCACTGCAGGACACCAGAGGACTATAAAGCGTGGTCGCAGAACATGGGACACGACGACGTGATGACGACGTTCCGCTCCTATGGTTCTGTTTCACCTGGCCGTCAGGTCGAACTGATGGGGCGGTTTCGCCCCCGTGGACCGTTGCCAGACGAGGACGCGGTTATTGATGAATGATCAACTCCGGTGACGCACCCGAACGACCACGCGCTCGGGAGCAAGCCGGTATCCGTTCCAAGAGAGATTTTCGATCAACTCTTGGGGCTTATCAACTGACAGACCAGCGGACTCGAATCTCTTTGCAATCGTTCTTCGCGCGGTCAGTATTCTCCGCCTAACGACTTCGTCGGTTTCAACGCCTAATTTTTCGACGAGGTCGCCAGACTTCAAGCAGGGATACTCCAAAGGTTCGAGACCTTTGCCTGCTGCACGGAGCCACTCTTCAGCCAAAACGATCAACAGATCCACTGTGGCGTTTTTCTTAAGCTCAATATGTTCGCCGATCAAAACCAAACGTGAGGTTTTGTCGATTTCTATGGTCAGCGGTGGTTTCTCATTCTCGTTTTTATCAACTGAGGGAGCTGGCACGAAAGGCAAGGACAAGGCGCTCTGCATCTCGCCATATAGTCTTGGCAAACTCTGTTCTGGGAACTCGCCGGGTGACTTGCTTTCGAGAGTTCTGCGCATGACAGATGTGACCGCCTTGCCGTGGCGGTTAAGCAAATCTGCGATCATCGACATTGCTGTGTCTGGTGGACTGTCGAGATGATTGACCGCGTCCAGAACAACCGGGAAACTCCGGGCCAGCGCATCTGGTGTGGCGTTCTCGAAGAACACTGCATTGCGTACGTAGGACAACGCCATCTCCCGGTCGGTCCCGTTCGGTCGAGCGTCCGACACAAGGTCCACGCGATAGGCATCTTCCGGGTCAAATCGCTCCAACCCCTTTTAAAGCATCGCGAACCGCCGATCGATACACTGCGAACAGCGCCCACAATGGAAGTATTGATGGGTTTGATTATGCACATCAGCGCAACTGCGCGTCTCAACGATCTGGTCTGCCATCCCAAGTTGGGAGATGCGCTCCACGACTTCAGCTTTAGTGCGCGCGAAGTAGGGATTGTCGACGCGCATATCGTTCTCGAAAACAAGCCGCAGAAGACGGGTGAACAGCTTCAGTGTCTTTGGATGCGTGGTTCGCGTCGCTCGTGTTCCAACGACGTTGCCGACCGGCGGCAGGTTGAGGCTCACGACCCCGTTTTCATGGAACGACACGCGGTCCAGTCCAAAGGCCGTTGCAGTGATCGACCCAAGTACCGCAAACAAGAATGAGCGTGTGCGATGCGTTCTTTCCGCGGTCGATCGGCTCTTCAACTGGGCGGTCATGGGAATGTGACGGCACGTTTCCGGTCCGTACCGTTTGCTCAACGCTGATATCAGCCGTTTCTGGACCGGCGCTATTTTCGTGGACGAGGCATGACTGACCAAAGCAACCCGATGCTTCTGTTCTACGATTTCTTCCACAGCACCCGCAAAGGAATCGAGCCCGCCGGAAAACATCAGGACGCGGTGGGGCTTCCATGAACTATTTCGTCCGAATTTGAAGAAGCGCGATAGCTCTGCATCCGGTTCGTCTTTGGTCGAAAAAGAAAACTCAAAGCGGTCGCCGGATAGAAACATCAACGTTTCTTCCAGAGCTTGTATTACGCTCTCACGTTGCCAGAAATCCAGATCGCGAACCGGCATTGTGGCTACGAACCGTCTGTGCCACTTCTCACCCATCTTCTGATCCGCCGGGCCACCACGGCTGACTGCCGCGTCCGCGCAATAGACAAGCGCGGCAATCTCCAGCAAATCGAGTGCACGATCCTGCAGGGCCTCGACCAATTGACGGTTCAATTGTCCAATCCGCAGCGTCATTGCTACTTCGCGGCCAGCAATGTCGAGACGCAGGACTTCATCACTGCCGCTTTTTGTCAGCGGCGGCAACCATCTGACTTCAACTTCAGACAACGGCGCGACGGCGCCCAAACTCCGAGCGCATCTTTTTGAACGCGTAAGCTGTGAACTTGTCTATTGCATCGCAATCAAGCGCCTGCTTCTGCCAGACGGTTTTGCCATACCAACCGCCCGCATATTCTTCGACAATTCTAGACACTTCAAATGTGTGCTGGGCGAGGGCTTGTTGAAATGCCACTCGCTGTGCATCGGTGGAAAAGCGTCTATCCTCACCCGTATGATTAGCGAGTTCCCGACTGAGGTAATAATCCAAAGATCGGTAAGTCAGCCTGGCAAAAAAGTCCCGTGCAAGGCCTGCAAACGAATCGCCGGAGGCAAAGCTCGCGAGAGCCTTACGGATTTCCTGCGGTGTCGGTTCAAACAGGGTTGGTAACCGATCGCGCATCTGAACGGACAGACTTTCTAGCAGTGCCGCCTTCGCCAATTCGCCTGCATCTGAGGAACCTCGGAGATCAAAGCTGTTGCGATCAACAACGCGTTCCAATCCTGCAAGCAGTCCTGTCACAGAGTTAAGCTCTGATCTGTCGATTCCGAGATCGACCAAAACGTCTTCGAAGCCAGGGGCCCTCGCAAGCAAAGGCAACCGCACCAGAAGATCACTTAAAAACTGAAACCTGGGGTCACGACTCGCCCGTGCGAGATCGCTCTCAGATGCATCCGCTGCGGCCTCGGCGATGTCTTCGACTGACGCATCGGTTGCGATCAGATCAACGACCTAGCGCCACTTCCTGGACCGAGGCAAAGTGCCAAGCCTGATGTGTCCCATCAGTTCCTCCCTTGCCTGAAGAGTCATTCAACCATCAGGCGAATGTAAAGGGAAAAATGGCGGCCTTAGCTTACCCTGCGCTTACCCGAAGCGAGTGTTAGGCATGAGATCGCCTCGTAAGTCTTTGAAAACAGTGGTGAGCCGTGCAGGATTCGAACCTGCGACCCACTGATTAAAAGTCAGTTGCTCTACCAACTGAGCTAACGGCCCACTCTTTTGCTGGATCTTCCTGATCCGTGGCGCTCTTTAAGACAAATCCCTGATCGGGTTCAAGCCCTTATTTTGCGCCTCGTTTCACCGATACATCTTATGTTTCCGGCGACCCGATAGGCGGCTTAATTAGGCAGGTGTCGCAGGGGGGTCAACCCCTTTTTTCACGATTCTGCGCAACAGGGTGGATTCATGTTCGGACCGGGGTTATATCGCCGCCATGCAACAGAGACTCGATACCGGTTTGCCCTTCATGAAGATGCACGGGCTGGGAAATGACTTTGTCATCGTGGATGCGCGCGGGCGCGATTCCCAGATCACCCCGGCTCTCGCAAAGGGAATCGGCCATCGGCAGTTTGGGGTGGGTTTCGACCAATTGGCTGTAATCGAAAACGGCCAGGCGGACGCACATCTGGTCTTCTACAATTCCGATGGATCTACCTCGGCCGCCTGTGGCAATGCCACACGCTGCATCGCGCGGTTTCTGATGGATGAGACCGGGAAGTCCGAACTGGCCCTGACAACCGAACGCGGCGCCCTCTTTGCAAAAGATGTCGGCAATGGTCTGACCTCGGTGAATATGGGACAGCCTCAACTGGACTGGCAGGACATACCGCTGGCGGAGGAGATGGACACGCTGGAGTTGCCGATCGAAGGTGCGCCTACGGCAACCGGCATGGGCAATCCGCATTGCACCTTCTTTGTCGAAGACGCCGAGGCAATTCCGCTGAACGAGTTTGGCGCGCGTTACGAACACCATCCACTCTACCCAGAGCGCACCAACGTTCAGGTCGCACAGGTGACTGGCCCGGACAATATCCGTATGCGCGTTTGGGAGCGTGGTGTCGGGATCACATTGGCATCTGGCTCATCCTCCTGCGCGACGGCGGTTGCAGCCGCAAGACGCGGTCTCACGGGGCGCAAAGTTCAGATCGAGCTGGATGGCGGCACGATCTGGATCGACTGGCGCGAGGATGGAGTCTGGATGACCGGCCCGACAGCGCATGTCTTCTCGGGCACCCTCACCCCTGAGTTCTTGGGGTCTTTGGGATGAACCCGCCCAAGTTCACCACTTTGGGCTGCCGCCTGAACGCCTATGAGACCGAGGCAATGAAAGAGCTGTCACAGCAGGCAGGTCTGACCGATGCTGTGGTGGTGAACACATGCGCGGTGACGGCTGAGGCAGTCCGCAAAGCCCGGCAAGAGATCCGCAAATTGCGGCGCGAAAACCCCAACGCCCGTCTGATCGTCACCGGATGCGCCGCCCAAACTGAACCAGAGACATTTGCCCAAATGGACGAGGTCGATGCGGTCATCGGCAATACCGAGAAAATGCAGCCCGCAACCTGGAAAGGCATGGCCGCCGATTTCATTGGCGAGACCGAGGCCGTTCAGGTCGATGACATCATGTCCGTCACTGAAACAGCCGGGCATCTGATCGATGGCTTCGGCACGCGCTCACGCGCCTATGTGCAGGTTCAAAACGGCTGTGATCACCGCTGCACTTTCTGCATCATTCCCTATGGCCGTGGCAACTCCCGCAGCGTACCAGCAGGTGTGGTAGTAGACCAGATCAAGCGGCTTGTGGACAAGGGCTACAACGAAGTGGTTCTGACTGGGGTCGATCTGACCTCGTGGGGGGCCGACCTGCCCGCAGAACCCAGGCTTGGCGATCTAGTGATGCGCATCCTCACACTGGTGCCAGACCTGCCGCGCCTTCGGATCAGTTCAATCGATTCGATCGAGGTCGACGAAAACCTGATGCAAGCCATCGCGACCGAGCCGCGCCTGATGCCGCACCTGCACCTGTCGCTTCAGCACGGGGACGACCTGATTCTGAAACGGATGAAACGCCGCCACCTGCGTGACGACGCGATCCGATTTACCGAAGACGCCCAAAGGCTGCGTCCTGACATGACGTTTGGTGCCGATATTATCGCGGGGTTTCCTACAGAATCCGAAGAGCATTTCGAAAACTCGCTCAGGCTGGTCAAAGACTGCAATCTCACGTGGCTGCACGTCTTCCCATACTCCAAGCGTGACGGCACGCCTGCCGCACGAATCCCGCAGCAAATCAATGGAACGGTGATCAAAGACCGCGCGGCCCGACTGCGCGCGGCCGGGGATGCTCAGGTCTCAAAGCACCTATCGGAACAGATCGGCAAAACCCATCACATCCTGATGGAAAACCCCCATATGGGCCGGACCGAGCAGTTCACCGAAGTGTCCTTCACCACGCCTCAGTCCGAAGGTCAGATCGTAACGGCTGCGATCACTGGACAAACTGCAGATCAACTCATCGTCTGATCCGCCCTTCATCTGGCTCAAAATACCTCGGGGATGAATTGGCCAAAGGCCAAGAAGGGGCTGGCCCCTTTTTAGCTAGTTCGCAAAGAAAACCCCCGCAACCGGGTGGGCGCGGGGGTTTCGATTTCTAATTCCGAAAAAGGATCAATCCTCTGGACGGAGCTTGCCCTTGTGTGGTGCCCAGAGGCGCTTGTTCACCAGATACAGCAGGACTGACAGAATAGACAGGAAGATTACGCCAACAAAACCGGCGTTCTTGCGATCCATCAGCTTGGGCTCAGCCGCCCACATCAGGAAGGCCGCAACGTCTTCCGACATATGCTCGACCGAGTTCGAGTGACCATCAGCAAACTCAACCTGTTCATCTGCCAGTGGCGGGCCCATCGAAATCCAGCCGCCCGGGAAAGCGGTGTTTTCGTACAGGATGGTGCCTGCCTCTTCCTTTTCCTTGCCGGTGTAGCCATCCAGCAGCGAGGCGATGTATTCCGCGCCGCCCATGCCTTTGACCAGCTGGTTGATGCCCAACCCGTAAGGGCCGTGGAAACCCGCGCGGGCTTTGGCCATCAGGCTTAGGTCCGGTGCGCCGACGGCAGTATTGGCCGGGAAGTGATCGGTCGGGATCGCCGGGCGGAAATCGTCCAACTCAGGATCGAAAACTTCAAAATTTTCCGCCGCATAGGTGATGACCTGCTCTTCGTTGTAGCCCAGCGCTTCCAGATCACGCAGGGGAACATATTGCAGGCCGTGGCAGGCTGCGCAAACCTCGGTATAGATTTGCAGACCGCGTTGCAGCTGGTTTTGATCCCAGGTGCCAAACGGACCTTCGAACGAAAAGGCGAAATCTTCGATATGCTGATCGCCACCACCTGCCGCAAAAGATGCAGCAGGGGTCAGGGCCAGAGCAAACGCAGCGCCGATTGCAAGTTTCTTGAACATGGTATCCGGTCCCTCTTCTTACTCGGCCGGCGTGGCTTCGGCGTCAGCCTTGCCATAATGCGCGTTGAAGTCTTCTTCGATGGTCTCCGGTGGAGTCAGCGGTTTTTCGATAACACCCAGGATCGGCAGGATCACGAAGAAATAGGCGAACCAGTAGGCAGACGCGATCAGCGAGAAGGTCGCATAGGGCTCTTCCGCGGGCATAGCACCCAGCCACATCAGGGCAAAGAAGTCGATGATCAGCAGGTAGAACCACCATTTGAACATCGGACGGTATTTACCCGAACGCACGCTCGATGTGTCCAGCCAGGGCGCCAGCGCCATGGCCAGGATCGCACCAAACATCGCAATCACACCGAAGAACTTGGCGTCGATGATGCCACCGGTGATGAAGCTGGCGAACTGAACAACCCAAACCTCGCCAGTGAAGGCACGCAGGATCGCGTAGAACGGCAGGAAATACCATTCCGGCACGATGTGTGCAGGTGTGACCAGCGGGTTGGCTTCGATGTAGTTGTCCGGGTGGCCCAGGTAGTTCGGCATAAAGCCGACGATCGCCCAGAACACGACCAGGATCACGGCCAGCGCAAACAGGTCCTTGATCACGAAGTACGGCCAGAACGGCAGTGTGTCTTTCTCGGCCTCGGCTTTTGAACCACGGCGCACTTCAACGCCCGTGGGGTTGTTGTTGCCGGTGGTGTGGAAAGCCCAGATATGCACGATGACCAAGGCCGCGATGATGAACGGCAGCAGGTAGTGCAGCGAGAAGAAGCGGTTCAGTGTGGCGTTGTCCACGGCGGGTCCGCCCAACAGCCAAGTCTGGATCGCTTCACCCACAAACGGGATCGCACCAAACAGGCCGGTGATCACTGTCGCGCCCCAGAAGGACATCTGCCCCCAAGGCAGAACGTAGCCCATGAATGCGGTACCCATCATCATCAGGTAGATGAGCATACCGATGATCCACGTGATTTCACGCGGGGCTTTGTACGAGCCGTAATACAGGCCGCGGAACATGTGAATGTAGACCGCAACAAAGAACAGCGAAGCACCGTTCATGTGCAGATAACGGATGAAGTAACCGCCATTCACGTTACGCATGATGTGCTCGACGCTGGCAAAGGCCAGATCGACATGCGGTGTATAGTGCATCACCAGGATGATGCCGGTAACGATTTGCAGCGCCAGGCAGAACGCCAGGACGATGCCCCAGATCCACCACCAGTTCAGGTTCTTGGGGGTCGGGATCATCAGGGTGTCATACAGCAGGCCGACGATGGGAAGGCGGCTGTTCAGCCACTTTTCGCCGTCAGACTTCGGCTCGTAATGATCGTGGGGAATTCCGGACATAAACTGGGTCTCCCTTAGCCGAGTTTGATGGTTGTTGCGTCGACCCACTCTGCGGGTGGAACAGGCAGGTTCTCAGGCGCGGGGCCTTTGCGGATCCGGCCAGCAAGGTCGTAGTGCGAACCGTGGCAGGGGCAGAACCAACCGCCGAAATCGCCAGCGTCGCCCAAGGGGACACAGCCCAAGTGGGTGCAAACGCCCATCTGAACAATCCACGCGCCCTCTGCCTCGCCTTCGGGCGACGGCATAACACGGTTTGCATCAGTCGCGGGCGCATCCGCGTTCAGGTTGAAGTTCCGTGCCAACGGATCAGGCAGGCTGCCAATGGCTTCCTCATCCTGCTGCTGCGCTTCGGCAATCTCAGCACCAGTGCGGTGACGGATAAAGACGGGTTTTCCCAGCCACTTGACGGTCAGCTGTGTACCCGGCTCGACCCCGCTCACATCCGTGCGGATCGACGAAAGCGCCTGCACGTCTGCTGACGGGTTCATTTGGTTGATCAGGGGCCATACGGCTGCACCCGTCGCAACGACACCTGCGCCGCCAGCGACGTAATACAGGAAATCTCTGCGGGTGCCTTCGTGGTCTTCTGCGTGGGACACGAGGTTATCTCCGATTGTCTGGCGCCCGCGGACGGGCAAAAAGCTCGCGCACCGCGTGAAAGCGGCGTCTTAAACGCGCTTACTATCGGGGAGAATAGTGTTCGTCCAGCGTTCATAAACGCGCAATACGCCGCATGTGCCGCTTCATTTAGGGAACGAGGCCGTTTTTTTGGTGAATCTTGCGCTCAACTTTGTTGATCAGGTCGAATCAGGCTGCTTTGATTCGATTGCCAGCAGACACCAAAGACGACGCCCAGCAGGCGCGGGGCGTTCCAGCCATGTAACGCTGAATTGCGCCTTGAATGTTCACAATCCAACCGGCGGGAACGGGATTGTTTTCTGCAAAATCATATTCCCCAAATAGATGATTTAAATTGCAAATTGTGCAGGTTTACCCCGTTGCACTTTTTGCGCGAATACAGGACAGCGGGCAAAACGCGCGAACTCCTGTCAGGAGACCCCCTATGTCAAAAACCCTGTTGATCACAGCTTTACTTACATTGACCTTGTCCACTCAGGCCCTTGCCGCAGGTGACCCCGAAAAGGGAAAGGCGATGTATAACCGCTGCTCGTCATGCCACGCGATCATCAAAGACGGAGAAGTTCTGGTCAAAGGTGGAATCACCGGACCGAATCTTTATGGTGTCATCGGACGAGTCGCCGGATCCGAGAACGATTACCGTTATGGCAGCGAACGCCTGCCCATCGGAATGTTCACCGACGACATGATCCGCGCCGGTGAAGAAGGTCTGGTCTGGACCGAAGACAACATCGCCGCCTATTCCAAAGACCCGATCGGGTTCATCAAGGATTATCTCGACGACGACACTGCCCGCCCGAACATGAGCGTCAAGCTCAAGAAAGGTGCGGAAGATATCGCTGCTTATCTGGCGACGTTCAGCCAGTAACGCAGATGCGGCTGAGGATGCCTTAGCCCTGAGGGCGGGTGGCCACCATGCTGGGTCGCTCGCCAAACTCCGCAAACCACTTGGCAAGTGCGTCATTGCCCTTGCGCCACCCCCGCGCGTCATGGCGCAGATCCAGATAACCCAGCGCACAGCCGACGGCGACCTGCCCCATATCCAACGGGCCGGACAAATGCGCCATCCACCGTTGGTTCAGTACGGCACAGGCACGGTCAATCTTGACCCATTGCGATTCAATCCACGCATCCCATTTTTTGTCTTCAGGGCGCAGACGATCCTCATAAGTCATCAAAAGGGCTGCATCCAGAATACCCTCAGCAAGCGCTTCGAGTGTCAGAACATCCCAGCGACTTGCGCCCTCGGGATAAAGCTTTCCACCGGCACGGGCATCCAGAAACGCACAGATTACCCGACTGTCGAACAAGGTAGGCCCATCCGGGCGCTCCAGCGCCGGAACTTTTGTTAACGGTGCTTTGCTAACCAGTGGCTCAGCCGGTGAGATCGGTGTTCCGGCCACGGTCTCCAGCTCAACATCTTCAAGCTGTTCTGTTTCATGCAGCAATACCATGACTTTGCGTACATAAGGCGAGGTCAGACTGTGGTAGAGTTTCATCGGCGGGCTCCCTGTTTGAGCCGACCTTACAGAAGGCCTGCAAAAACAAAAGCCCACACTTTGCCGAGGGCTAGGCGTTGCGCATTAGCTCTTGCAGAACATTCAATTCTGACCCGATCCCTGACGCAATCTGTTCTGACGCCCGCAAGCGCACATCATCAGGCTTGTTCTGGCTCAACTTCCAAGTGCCCTGAACATCCTCGACCTGCATTCGGCACGGCACGATCATCCGCATCATTTTGGTCAGAGCCTCATCTGACATCTTTCCTGTGGCCCATGGAGGTTTAGGTTGCAGGCGCTCTTCATAGAAGGCCGACTGCCGGTTCAACAGATCCAACAGCTCTTCCTGCGGGCGCAACTCCAGCTTCCCGGTCAGATGCACAGCCACGTAGTTCCAGGTTGGAACCTGATCCTCGACCTCATACCAATCCGGAGAGATATACCCATCCGGCCCTTGTACCGCGATCTTCGCCGCTTTCGGCTTTTCCAAGGCGCGCACGATGGGATTGGAGCGGACAAGATGCAGTTCAGCCACCCTGCCGTCGTCCGACAGAAGAATCGGCACATGGCTCAACAGCGGGGCACCATCTGTCGACAAGACCAATACACCGAATCCTCGGTCACGGGCGAACTCAATATGGCGCGCGCGCTCCTCGGCGCGAAAGGCGGGGTTCGGGTGCATGGTGATCCTCCTGCCAAATCTCTTGCAGACGAGGCCCAAGATATGCAAGGACCGTCTTGTTCTCAGGGCGGGGCGAAATTCCCCACCGGCGGTATGCGGGCGACGACCCGTAAGCCCGCGAGCGGCCCAAAAGTGTCCACGATCCGAAAAGTGGGAACCGGTTTTCGGACAAAGTGTAGAAGCGCCAGAGGGTGACAAGCAGATCTGGTGAGAAGCCAGAGCCGACGGTTACAGTCCGGATGAAAGAGAACGTGCAACACGCCGGCAATCGGTGTGCTTGTTCGTGATCGCCTTGGGTGACGTGTCTGTTACGAAAGGAGATCACGATGACACACACCCGCTATGCTTTTGTCAAAGCCAACTGGCATTCCGATATCGTCGACCGCGCACTTGACGGCTTCCTCGAACTCATCCCCGCCAAGCAGGTCGATGTCTTCGACGTCCCCGGCGCGTTCGAAATGCCCTTGTTGGCCCGCGACCTGGCCCAAACCGGCAACTACACCGCCGTAGCGTGCGCCGCCTTTGTTGTGGATGGCGGCATCTACCGCCACGACTTCGTCGCGCAGGCAGTGGTCGATGGCCTAATGCGAGCAGGAATGGATACCGGCGTTCCTGTCCTGTCTGTCTCGCTGACGCCGCACCAGTATCAAGAGACCGAGCACCACAACGCCATCTACCGCGACCACTTCGTGCAAAAGGGCCGCGAAGCCGCTCAAGCCGCGCTCGGCATCACCCAGATCCGCACAAAAATCGCAAGCGCAGCTTGATCGCTTCTTCTTGTCCCAAATACGGCAGGGGTGAATTGAGCCGCAGGCTCAAGAGGGGACGACGTCCCCTCCACCACCTCCAAAACGCAATTCCGCTTGAGGCCAGGACCCGCGCCCGCTAATCACGACCCGCAAAGGAGCACGCCCCATGTCGATGAACAGTTTTGGACACCTCTTCCGCGTCACCACCTGGGGCGAGAGCCATGGTCCCGCTTTGGGCGCTACGGTCGACGGCTGCCCTCCGGGTGTTCAAATCGACGAAGCCATGATCCAGCACTGGCTGGACAAGCGCAAACCGGGTCAGAACAAGTTCACCACGCAGCGGCGCGAACCGGACCAGGTAAAAATCCTCTCGGGAGTATTCGAAGGCCAGACCACCGGCACTCCGGTGCAATTGATGATCGAGAATACCGATCAGCGTTCAAAAGACTACGGCGATATCATGGACAAGTTCCGTCCGGGCCACGCCGATATCACCTATTGGCAGAAATACGGCATCCGCGACTATCGCGGAGGCGGGCGCAGCTCGGCGCGGGAAACCGCATCACGTGTCGCCGCCGGAGGGCTCGCGCGTGAGGCGATCAAACAGATCGCGCCGAATGTGCAGATCACAGGCTACATGACGCAAATTGGACCGCACAAAATCGACCGTGCAAATTTCGACTGGTCCCAGATCGAACAGAACCCGTTCTGGACACCCGATGCACAAGCTGCCGAGGACTGGGCCGCGTATCTGGACGATCTGCGCAAGTCCGGCAACTCGGTCGGCGCTGTGGTCGAGGTCGTCGCGCGCGGTGTTCCAGCAGGAATCGGAGCGCCCGTATACGCCAAATTAGATACTGATCTGGCCGCTGCGATGATGTCGATCAACGCCGTCAAAGGTGTAGAAATTGGCGAAGGCATGGCGGCCGCGGAACTGACCGGCGAAGCCAATGCGGATGAGATCTTCATGGGCCAGAACGGCCCGCAATACAGCTCGAATCACGCCGGTGGCATTCTGGGCGGTATCTCAACCGGACAGGACATTGTGGTACGCTTTGCCGTGAAGCCTACGTCATCGATCTTGACCACACGCAAAACGATCACCAAGTCGGGTGAAGAGACCGAGATCATCACCAAAGGCCGCCACGACCCCTGCGTCGGCATCCGCGCGGTTCCGGTTGGCGAAGCGATGATGGCCTGCGTGATCCTCGACCACCTGCTTCTGCATCGCGGTCAGATCGGAGAGAACCGTGGACGGATCGGCTGATCTGCGCACGCGCCTACGTGCGGTGGTCGCGCATCGCATGGAAACGGATCCAGCCCATGATCTGGCCCATCTGGATCGGGTCTGGACCAACGCTCAGGCCATCGCAGATGATCAAACCGATATGTCCGTGCTGCTGGCCGCAAGTTATCTGCATGATCTGGTAAATCTACCCAAGGATGATCCTGATCGGCATCTGGCATCTCGCAAATCCGCAGTGGAATCAGAGCCTATTCTGCAGGATTTGGGGTATAACTCGAACCAGATCCGAGCCATCCAGCATGCGATCGAAGCCCATAGCTTCTCGGCCGACATTACTCCGAAAACAGCCGAGGCGCGTGTCCTGCGCGATGCGGATCGGCTTGACGCCTTGGGTGCCATCGGTATAGCGCGCAACTTTTCCGTTTCCGGGGCACTGGGGCGCACTCTTTATGACGCGGCAGATCCCTTTGCCCAAAACCGGCCATTGGACGACCTGCATTTCTCGCTCGACCACTGGAAAGTCAAACTGCTGGGGTTGCCGGGCGACATGCTGACCCAGACCGGCAGACAGATTGCGGAACAACGCACCACGCGTATGATCCGCTTTCTTGAAGAATTCGCCGAGGAAATCGGCAATTCTCTGCCTCAATCCTGGGTGAATGACTAAACCCACCCGTTGATCTTTGCCCGCCAAAGGCGCAGGTTCGCGCCGATGACAAAACCCTTAACATCGCATCGACCTATGCTGGCAGTGACGCTGAAACTGGGCGCGCTGTTCCTGTTCACGTCGATGTCCGCCTTGGTCAAAGCTTTATCGGATGAATTCCCACCGGGCCAATTGGTGTTCTTTCGGTCCCTGTTCGCGATTCCCGTCATCATTCTTTGGCTCATCGCGCGCGGGGAATTATCCAAGGGCTTTGTGGTCAAAAAACCCATGGGCCATTTCTGGCGCGGCGTTCTGGGCACCAGCGCCATGGGGCTTACCTTTACCGGCCTCAGCCTGCTGCCCCTGCCCGAGGTGACGGCAATTGGCTACGCCACACCGATCTTCACCCTGATTCTGGCCGCCGTGATGCTGGGCGAACGCATTCGTCTGATCCGTATCGGCGCGGTGGCTCTTGGTCTATTGGGGGTCCTGATCATGATTTGGCCGCGCTTGGGCAGCACCCAGATGGAGGTCGCCGCAACCGTCGGCGCTCTGTGCGTTTTGGGGGCCACCATCGCGCGCGCCTTTGTGCAGATTCATATCCGGCAGCTTGTCAAAGTCGATCACCCGGCTGCGATCGTCTTCTATTTCTCGATGACCGCAACCTTACTGTCGGCGCTGACCGCGTTCTGGGGCTGGTCGATGCCAACACTGAATCAGGCTCTAATACTGATCATGATGGGCCTGATCGGCGGGGTCGCGCAGATTTTGGTGACGTCCTCTTATCGCTTTGGTCAGGCTTCGATGCTGGCACCTTATGATTACGCGACCATGCTGTTTGCGATTGTGATTGGCTATGTCTGGTTCGACGAACTGCCAACACTTGCAATCCTGATTGGGGCCGCTTTGGTCATCGCAGGCAATGTCGTTGTAATCTGGCGCGAACACCAGTTGGGGCTCGAGCGGGGCAAGGCCCGGTCGGTCACAGACCCCAAAGCGTGACTTTACCTTTTGTAATCTTTCCCTAGGTTGGGCCGGACAATCAAAGAGGTTCCCCCATGAGCGACGCGCAGGATCACAAGGAAAAGATGCAGCAGGTGCAGGCCAAGCACCGCAAGAAAGTGTCCGAGGCAGTGGATCCTGGCCGCGGTCTAGTTCTGATCAACACCGGCAAGGGCAAAGGCAAGTCATCCGCCGCTTTTGGCGTGGTTATCCGCGCGCTGGGCTGGGGCCAGAAGGTCGCCGTGATTCAGTTCATCAAGGGCAAGTGGAAAACAGGCGAGCGTCGTTTTTTTGAGGAACGCGATCTGGTGACATGGCACACGATGGGCGAAGGTTTCACCTGGGACACGCAAGATCGCGAACGCGACATCGCTGCCGCAAACGCCGCCTTCGACAAGGCGCGCGCCCTGATGTCCAGCGGCGAGTACGATCTGGTCGTGCTGGACGAGATCAACATTGCGCTGCGGTACGAGTATCTGTCTGTTGAGCAGGTCATCGACGGCCTGAACGCGCGTTCGGACAAGACCAGCGTGTTCCTGACCGGCCGCGACGCGCCCCAAGCGCTGCGTGATTACGCCGACTTGGTTACTGAGATGACTGAGGAAAAGCACCCGTTCCAAGCGGGGATCAAGGCGCAGCGCGGCGTGGATTTTTGACAATTGGCTGACGTAGGCCTCACGGCCTACGTCACTCAGCCAAAACGGCTCAGGGTCGCTTCAACAATCTCTCGAAGCGAGGCGCGTGGGGTAAGATCGTCAGGTTTTGATCTTACAGGCGGCATCGCTTCGGTTTGTTTGCGCCGCGGCTTTTGGCAATCGACATAGGCGCAATAGTCACTGTCGCAACAGGTGCATCCACACACAGCCAGCGCGTCATGGCGTGCCATAATTTCATCTAGCGACTCGCTCATTTCGGCCTCGTTCTGTTTAGACAGGTTCGTTTCCGGAGCGGCGGCAAGCTATCACCAAAGTCATGCTAAACCTGCAAACCGCCCCGAAACCATGAGCTTGATGGTACAACATCTGGCGTTGCGAATAATCTGACTATTTAAGTCGGGATTTTCAAGCCCTAAAACACCCCGAGATTTGCTCGGGGTGCAAACACGCCCTTATAAGAAATCAGAGCGCGCGATTCTGCGGGTCCAATGTTACTGACCAGAGTTCGGTATCTGCCCGGTCCATCAATCGAACCGTCATCTGTTCCGTCGCTCCGTCAATGTCCACCAGACCAAAGAACTGCAGCCCTTCGCTGGGTGGAAGGTTTACCCCCTGCCCTTCGGCAGGTGCTTTGACGTATTTGACCTCAGGTCCGAACGTGCCGTCCAGGGCGTTTGGACCAAATGTCCCTGCGTGCAGCGGGCCTGAAACAAACTCCCAAAACGGTTCAAAATCCTGGAATTGTGCTTTGTTAGGGTCATAGTAGTGCGCAGCGGTGTAATGAACATCAGCCGTGAACCAGACCGTGTTGGTGATGCCCGCCGTCTTGATGAAACGTAGCAGATCAGCAATCTCCAACTCGCGCCCCTTAGCTGGTCCGCTATCGCCGTTCGAAATTGCCTCTGCTCCGGCCTGTTCCTTCCAGTTGTCCCAGACGATCAATCCGATTGGCATGTCCGAGGCAATCACCTTCCAAGTCGCTTGAGATCCTGCCAGCTCTTGCTTGAGCCATGCCAGTTGTTCCGCGCCCAGAATGCGGGACTGATCCGTGATTTCATCCTCCATCGACGGGCCGTTCGGTCCACGATAACTGCGCAGGTCCAGGAAGAAGACGTCCAGCATCGGACCATAGGAAATCTTGCGATACACACGCCCTGGCTCTGCCGGCGTAATGCGCAACGGTGTCATTTCGTGGAAAGCACGTCCGGCGCGGGACTGAAGAACATGCACCGACTTCTCGGTATATCGGTCGTCTGAAATCAGGTCTTTCGCATCGGACCAGTTGTTCACAACCTCATGGTCATCCCACTGGAAAAAGGTCGGACAAACGGCGTTCATGGCCCGCACATGCTCGTCCATCATGTTGTATTTCCACTGGGCACGGAACTCGTCCAGTGTTTCGGCCACCTTGCGTTTCTCGTCGATCAGGGTTGTGTTCTTCCAGATCAGCTGGCCGTCTTTCTCGACCTCATCCTGCATAGGACCATCGGCATAGACGGTATCACCGGAATGGATGAAGAAGTCCGGCTTGTGCTGCGCCATGGTCGCGTAGGTGCGCATACCTTCGTCATCAATACCCCATCCCTGGCCGGCGGTGTCACCCGACCAGGCAAAGCGAATGGTGCGGCGCGAGGTCGGTGCAGTGCGGAATTGACCAATAATAGGCTCTGATATTGTGTTGATGTCACTCAGATCGGCAGCAACGAACCGGTAGAAAATGTCCTGATCCGATGGCAGCCCCTCGACCAGACGTTTGACAGCAAAATCGCTGTTGGGGATGGCATCCATCGCCGGGAGTGTGCGGGCATCTGCGAAGCTTTCTGTGGTCGATACTTCCATCATCACGCGAGAGGGGCGATCCGTGCGGGTCCAGATCATGCCCGATGTCGTATCGACGTCACCGGACTGAACGCCGTGTGTGAACACAGGGCGCGATCCGGCGCGGCTGATGGCTGGCATGGCCAGTGAAGCGGCAAAGGCAGTGCTGCCCGCCAGAAACGAACGACGGTTTGGGCGTAGGATCTTGGTCATAGTGAGGCTCTCCTGTCTGGTGATCGATTCTCCGACCACGCGATTGGTGCGCCGATATGAGCCGCCAGTTTGTAAAACCCGCGGCTCAGTTTTTTGACAGTATCATGATGATACCATGACAGATGTGGATAACGTCGTCAGGCAGCGACGTCCTGCTCGGGCGCGCTGAGTGAGATGACAAGCACCACAGCCGCACCGTTCAACCAGTAAAACACCGCATCCATACCCGTGAAACCAAAGATACTGGGTGCAAACAGAAAGGTGACGCCAACCAGCAAGTCCACCGCCAGATGAAACCTGTAGGGCAGAACCCGCCAGATCCCCAGATGGTGATCGGTCAGAACTGTCAGAACAAAGGCGGCCACCCCGGTTGCAACAGACAACCACAGGGCCAGCGGATTGGACTGACCCAGCCCCAGAAGGAACGGCAAGGTCATCAGGGCAACGGCGACCGGGTAATCCAGATACGCGTGGACAGAACGGGTGACAAAGCGCAGGGACATAAGGTTTTCCTTTCCTCAACCAGTGATGAAAGGAAGGTAGTCTGATGATCTCGGACGCTGAATTCCTGAGCGTTTACGATATATTGCAGATCATTCAAAATTAGCGGAGTATCAGTGCATCGCCCTGTACGCAGCCGGTGACAGGCCAACCTGTTTTTTGAATACACGCGAGAACGCGGCTTCCGAGGCGTATCCGACTTCGGCTGCCGCGTCCGCCACGTTCCAGCGCGCCTCGGTCAGACCATGGCAGGCGATCTGCATCCTCCAGTCTGTGAGGTATTGCATCGGCGTCGTTCCCATTTTCTCGGCAAAAAGCTGAGCAAAGGCAGTGCGAGACATACCGGCCTCTCGCGCCAAAGATGCGACGCTCCAATCCTCAGCCGGGGCTTGATGGAACGCGGTCAGCGCCCGCGAAATGCGCAAATCGGCAAACCCGGCTAAAGCCGAATCCTGCGGACTCTGGCGTTCCAGATAGGCCCTGATTGCCTGCGCGAACAGAACTTCGGACAATTTCATCGCGATCAGGTCGCCGCCAATTTTCGCGCCAGAAACCTCGGAACCGATCATACGCAGAGTCGATTCCATCCAGGCCCCGGCTTCTTCGCCGTAGTTTTCGATCAGGATGTAGGGCGGCAGACGGTCGATCAGCATGTGCCCAGTGCCCTTCCGCCCGGCAGGACCTGTGAAAGAAAAGTGACCGCAGATCAGCTGCGTATCTCGGTCTTCGTCAGAGCCGCCGTATACCAGCACACCGTCGCCTGTGTAGCCAGCCACCTCAAGCACCTCTTCCAAAGGCAACGCATCCAAAGGCTTGACCTCGGCGCAGAGCAACGCGTGCGGCGCACCGTGGGGAATCAGGATCAAGTCACCCTGTCGCAGCCTCAGTGTCTCGCCAGTCGTTGAGACATGCACCTTAAGCTCACCACGCTGCACAAAATGAAACCGCGCGACGTTTTCATAGCCCGGCACCTGAATGCCGAATGGCGGTGTGAACGATGTGCGAAAGTAGAATGTGCCACGCAGGGACAGGCGCGTGAGAATATCGCTGAGAAGATCTAACATGCGCCAAAGATACGCTTTCCATACAAGCCGTCCAGATTGCTGGACGCATTGCATGGATATTTGCACTTTCTGCAATGAAAAACCCCCGCCGGAGCGGGGGCTGAAGCTTACGAGCGGACCAGCTTTTCGTAGTCTTCCGCAATCTCGCGGGTCAGGTCGCCCACCTCGAATGTGTACTCCCCAATCTGCCCGACCGGAGTAACCTCAGCTGCGGTACCGGTCAGCCAGCATTGTTCGAAATCGGCCATTTCCTCGGGCTTAATACGGCGCTCATGAACGGTGATGCCTTTGTCTTTCAACATCTGGATCACCGTCTGGCGCGTGATGCCGTTCAAAAAGCAATCGGCCAGCGGCGTGTGAACCTCTCCATCTTTGACGAAAAAGACATTCGCGCCGGTCGCTTCAGCCACATATCCACGCCAGTCCATGAACAAGGCATCCGAGCAGCCTTTGGCTTCGGCTTTGTGTTTCGAGATGGTGCAGATCATGTAAAGGCCTGCGGCCTTGGCGTGAACCGGGATGGTTTCAGGGCTGGGGCGTTTCCATTCGGCAATGTCCAGCTTAGCGCCCTGCATTTTCGCGTCGCCGTAATAAGCACCCCAGGGCCAGACCGCGACGGCCATGCGCACCGGATTCTTGGCGGACGCCACGCCCATATCTTCGCCCGAGCCGCGCCAGACCAGAGCACGCACATAGGCGTCTTGCAGGCCGCTGGCTTTCAGCGCCTCTTCCTTCGCAGCTTCAATTTCGTCGACCGAATAGGGCATCGGCATATCCAGCGCCTCGGCCGAGGCGATCAGTCGCTCGGAGTGCTCCCGGCTTTTGAAGATCTTGCCGTTATATGCGCGCTCGCCTTCAAACACGGACGAGGCATAGTGCATGGCGTGGGTCAGAATATGGACATTGGCCTCACGCCAGGGCACCAGCTTGCCATCCATCCAAATGGTACCATCACGATCATCATACCCCGCCATGCGAAACCTCCTGAACCGGGTGAATTTTCGATTATTGCGCCAATTAGGTCCGATACGGACGCAAAATTGCGCAAAAACTGCGATTCGATACCGCTCCACCCTTGGAATGTCAATAACGCTGACATAAACTCGGCCCCGAGTAACGAATGAGGCGCACCATGTCTGACATCCGCCCGGCCCCGCGTTATGGGGGCGAAAGCCTGTTGTTTTTGACCGACGAGCAATTACGGCAGGGGATTGAGGCCATGTTTTTCGCCTATCGCGGCTTTACCGCGGACCCTGATCGCATCCTAGCCGAAATGGCATATGGCCGCGCCCACCATCGGGCAATCCACTTTATAAACCGCGCACCGGGGACTACGGTCAACAACTTGTTAGCGATCCTTGGTGTCACAAAACAGTCTCTAAACAGGGTTTTACGAACCTTGATCGAGGATGGGCTGGTGGAAAGCCGTGTCGGCACAGTGGACAAACGCGAACGCCACCTATTTCTGACTGAGAAGGGGCAAGCTCTGGAAACGACGTTGTCGGATGCGCAACGCTCCAGGATGCGCGCTGCTTACAAGGATGCCGGTCCCGAAGCCGTGGCCGGATTTCGCAAAGTGCTTGAAGCAATGATGGATGCTGATATGCGTCATGCCTATACGAAACTTCGGGATACGACCTCATGAGCGATATGGACGCCCATCTGCTGATTGTTGACGATGACGAGCGCATTCGCGACCTGCTCAAGAAATTCCTGATGCGAAACGGGTTCTTGGTCACTGCAGCTCGGGATGCTGCCCATGCGCGGCGGGTCTTGTCAGGGCTGGATTTCGACATGATTGTCATGGATGTCATGATGCCGGGCGAAGATGGTGTCAGTCTGACAAAATCGCTGCGTGAGACGCACAGCACTCCCATCCTGCTTCTAACCGCCAAAGGGGAAACCGAACACCGGATTGCAGGGCTTGAGGCCGGGGCAGATGACTATCTGGCGAAACCCTTCGAGCCAAAGGAACTGCTGCTGCGGATCAACGCAATTCTGCGCAGGATGCCGGAAACGCCAGCCGAGGAAACAGCCGCGAAGATCCTGTACCTCGGCCCGATCCGATATGACATCGAGCGGGGAGAGATGTGGCAGGGCGAAGATCCCGTGCGCCTGACCGCAACGGAAAGCCAGTTGATGAAGATCTTCTCGGCCCAGCCCGGCGAACCGATCAGCCGCGCAAAACTGGTAGAGGATCTTGGGCGCGACAAAGGCCAGGCGCAGGAACGTGCAGTGGACGTGCAGATCACGCGCCTGCGGCGCAAGATCGAGCAAGACCCGAAACAGCCCAGATATCTGCAAACCGTCCGCGGCGCAGGCTATATGCTGGCACCGGATTAAGCGTGCCGCTGCGCGGCGGTTTTGTGCCTTCGGCGAAGGTATTTGTAGCCAGATGAACAGGGGATCCCGATGACAACTGCCCTTTTGACCCATGCTGATTGCCTGGGCCATATCACGCCTGAGGGTCACCCCGAACGGGTGGCGCGGCTGGAGCATGTTCTGCACGCCTTGGAAGGGTTCGAGCTTAAAAGGGTGACAGCGCCGTTGGCGGCAGATGACGATCTGCTGCGGGTGCATCCGGAAGGTTACATTCGCGATATTCGATCCACGCGCCCGTCAGATGGGTTTGCGCAGATTGACGGGGATACGTTCATGTCGCCGGGCTCGGTGGACGCTGCCTATCGAGCCGCGGGCGCTGTAGTGCGGGCTGTTGATCTGGTGCTGAGTGGCGACGCGTCGAACGCGTTCTGTGCCATTCGCCCGCCGGGTCACCATGCAGAAACAGACACTGCAATGGGGTTTTGCCTGTTTGGCAATGCAGCGCTGGCAGCGAAACATGCGCTGGATCATCACGGGCTTAGCCGCGTTGCCGTTGTTGATTTTGACGTTCATCACGGCAATGGAACGCAAGATTTGCTGTGGGACGAAGGGCGTGCCCTGGTGATCACCAGCCAGCAGATGCCCCTTTGGCCCGGTTCGGGACGCCCGGATGAGACAGGGGTTCACGACACGGTTCTTAATATCCCGCTGGCGCCAGGCAGCGGTGGGGCCGAGATGCGCGAAGCGTACGAGTCCCAGGCGTTTCCGCGCCTGCGGGCGTTCAACCCCGATCTGATCATCATCTCTGCCGGGTTTGACGCCCATCAGGACGACCCGCTGGCCAATCTGAACTGGTCCACTGGCGACTTTGCCTGGATCACAGCCGAGCTGTGCAAAATCGCCGATGAGGTTTGTGACGGTCGTATCGTCTCGACTCTGGAAGGCGGGTATGATCTGAACGCACTGGCCGCGGCCACACGCGCCCATGTGGAAGAATTGATGAAGGCAGCACCATGACCGATACCCCAGTTGAGCAGATGACATTCGAGCAGGCCATGAAAGAGCTTGAAGCCGTTGTGGGCCAGCTTGAACACGGCGACGTGGCATTGGATCAGTCGATCGCGCTGTATGAACGCGGTGCGGCCCTGAAGAAACGGTGCGAGGACGAGTTGAAGCGGGCTGAAGAGAAAGTGGCCGCGATCACTCTGGATGCCACAGGGCAACCCACCGGGACCACATCTGTCGACGGTCAGTAAATGTTTCGCGAAAGACTGGCGCAGGATGCAGCGCGCATTCAGGCGCATTTTGACCTGGTTCTAGGCGCACTGGACGATGTCGACGTAACGCGGGCCATGGCCTACGCCACGCAAGGTGGTAAACGGTTACGCGGGTTTTTGGTGCGGGAAAGCGCACGCTTGCATGACGTGGATGAGGCCCGCTCGATCTGGCCCGCCACGGGGATCGAAGCGCTGCACGCTTATTCTTTGGTCCATGATGACCTGCCCTGCATGGATGATGATGATTTGCGCCGAGGGCGGCCCACCGTTCATGTGAAATGGAACGAAGGGACCGGGGTGTTGGCCGGCGATGCGTTGCAGACCTTAGCATTTGAACTGTGCACTCGGCCCGAAGTTGGCGATGCCCAAACGCGTGCAGAATTGGCTCTGACTCTGGCCCAAGCCAGCGGGGCGCAAGGCATGGTTCTGGGCCAGGCGCTGGATATCGCAGCCGAAACAGCGGCCACGCCTTTGACACTGGAACAAATCACCCGGTTGCAGGCGGGCAAGACAGGTGCGTTGATCGAATGGTCTGCTTGTGCGGGTGCGCGGCTGGCGCAAGCCGATCCGACCCCTCTGCGCGATTATGCGCAGGCTCTTGGGCTTGCCTTTCAAATTGCTGATGACATCTTGGATGTAGAAGGCGATGTAGAAAAGGCAGGAAAACGGCTGCAGAAAGACGCAGATGCGGGCAAGGCGACCTTTGTTTCGCTTTTGGGACTCGAGGCGGCCAAAACCCGCGCGACAGATCTGGTTGAAACGGCCTGTGCTGCGTTGGACGGGTACGGTGCGTCAGCAGAAACCTTGAAGGACGCCGCCCGCTTCGTTATTGCCCGGGACAGCTAAGCCAGGAATTCCAATGTCTGACCGCCCGAACACGCCCCTGCTGGACCTTGTGAACCGCCCTGCGGATCTCAAGCAGTTTTCGGACGCGCAGCTGCATCAGGTGGCACAGGAATTGCGTTCCGAGACAATCTCGGCCGTGTCCGTGACGGGCGGGCACCTTGGGGCTGGTCTGGGTGTGGTCGAGCTGACCACGGCGCTGCATGCCGTGTTTGACACGCCACGCGACAAGATCATCTGGGACGTGGGTCATCAGTGCTATCCGCACAAGATCCTGACCGAGCGGCGCGATCGTATTCGCACATTGCGGATGAAGGATGGTTTGAGTGGTTTTACGAAACGCAGCGAAAGCCCCTATGATCCGTTCGGCGCAGCGCATTCCAGTACCTCGATCAGTGCAGCACTTGGTTTTGCCGTGGCGCGCGATCTGGGTGGTGTCACACCCGAGGGTTTGGGCGATGCGATTGCTGTGATCGGCGATGGCTCAATGTCTGCAGGCATGGCATTTGAAGCGATGAACAATGCGGGCCATCTGGGCAAGCGATTGATCGTCATTCTGAACGACAACGAGATGAGCATTGCGCCACCGGTGGGCGCCTTGTCCAACTATCTGTCCCGTATCTATGCGGAAGAGCCGTTCCACGATCTGAAAGCCGCCGCAAAAGGTGCGGTTTCGCTGCTGCCCGAGCCCTTCCGTGAGGGTGCCAAGCGCGCCAAGGAAATGCTGAAAGGCATGGCGGTCGGTGGTACGTTATTCGAAGAGCTTGGCTTTTCTTACCTAGGCCCCATAGACGGACATGATCTGGACCAGTTGCTGCCGGTGTTGCGGACCGTCAAGGCACGAGCGACCGGCCCGATCCTGATTCACGTTCTGACCAAGAAGGGCAAAGGCTATGCACCCGCAGAGCAAGCCCGAGACAAAGGACACGCAACGGCCAAGTTCGACGTCGTGACAGGTGAACAGAAGAAAGCACCCTCAAACGCGCCGTCTTACACATCGGTTTTTGGCAAAACGCTGGTCGATGAAGCCGCGCGAGACGACAAGATCGTTGCCGTGACCGCCGCCATGCCGGACGGTACCGGCCTGAACCTGTTTGCCGAACGCTACCCGTCGCGCTGTTTCGATGTTGCGATCGCCGAGCAACATGGGGTGACATTCTCGGCTGCACTGGCTGCAGGTGGGATGAAACCATTCTGCGCCATGTATTCGACCTTTTTGCAACGTGGCTATGATCAGGTCGTTCACGACGTGGCGATTCAGCGTTTGCCCGTGCGATTTGCCATTGACCGCGCAGGTTTGGTGGGTGCCGACGGAGCCACGCATGCCGGATCGTTCGATATTGCGTATTTGTCCAACCTACCGGGCATGGTCTTCATGGCAGCTGCCGACGAAGCCGAGCTGATGCACATGGTGGCCACTGCTGTTGCGCATGACGAAGGGCCGATTGCGTTCCGCTACCCGCGTGGTGAAGGCGTTGGCGTCGACCTTCCAGAGCGCGGTGAAGTGCTTGAAATCGGCAAAGGCCGCGTGATCCAGAAGGGCGCGCGCGTGGCCTTGCTGTCTTTTGGAACACGATTGTCTGAGGTGCAAAAGGCCGCAGAATCCCTTGCTGGCAAAGGCATCACCCCGACCATCGCCGACGCCCGCTTTGCCAAGCCACTGGACCGCGACCTGATCCTGAATCTGGCAGCAAACCACGAGGCTCTGATCACCATCGAAGAAGGCGCGATTGGCGGTTTTGGCAGCCATGTCGCACAGTTTTTGGCCGAGGAACGCGTTTTTGATCAAGGGCTGAAATACCGTTCGATGGTCTTGCCCGATACGTTCATCGATCAGGCCAGCCCAGCGGACATGTATTCCGCCGCCGGCATGAACGCCGAACAGATCGAAGCCAAGGTTCTGGACGTTCTGGGCGTCGCATCAATCGGTGAAAAGCGCGCCTGAGCGGAGCCAACCGATCAAAGGGGTCTTTGCGTTTCCACCAATAGCAAGCGCGGTCGGGAACATCCTCCTCCGTCAGGCGGCAGAGCCGCAAGGCGCGTTTTCAGACCTTTTGCTACATGGCAAGAAAAAACGCTCGCCAAAGCAAATAAACCTATAATATCTATCAGAAAGTTTATTCGTTTTTAGATAGGTAAATCATGGGAAAAAATCGTTTTTCTTTCACATTTGTAATGGTGGCGGCTCTCTCGCTCGTTGCCGCATGCGACGACGGAGCGAGCAAAGAGAAATCGGTAACCAAGGTGAAATATTCAGGCAATTTCAATTCAATTAGCGGTAAGTTGTCTGACGGAAGCGATTTTGACGGGGTAGCCTGGTGGCTTCCTGGCGCTTACCGAGGAAATTTTTGCCTGCAAACCTCAGACGCTGTGTGTTCGGGAAAGTTCTCTGCCAGAGCGTCTCGTATCATCACGGGTGAGTTCGAGTGTTCAGACATGACAACCGGGTCCTATCGAACTGAACGCCTTGAAGAAAGCGACTTTCTGGAGCCGGTTCAGGCAACGGGCGTCTTGTCGGACGGGCGCACCAGTACGGCGGTTTTTGCCCCCCGCCAAGAAGGGTCTGGCGAGACCACCTGCTACCAATAGAGTTTAGCCTCAAGGATGATCCACAGGCGTAGATAAGCTGCGCAAACGCAGCTTATCGAGGAGGTGGTGCCTGATCACACCTCGTCCGGCGGCACGGCCCGCTGGTATAGGTGCCAGGTGGTGTGGCCAAGGATCGGCAGAGTAAAGATCAGACCCAAAAATGCGGGAACCAACGATATCAGCATGGTAAACGAGATGATTGCCGCCCAAGTGAGCATGACCACAGGGCTTTCCCTGACAACGCGGACAGAGGTGAGCATCGCAGAAACGAAATTGGTTTCCCGGTCCAGCAACATAGGCATGGCAACAACGGTCACCGTGAACAGTGCCGCTGACAAAAACGCGCCGACGCAGGTGCCAATGGCCAGGAAGGTCCAACCTTGGGGCGTAAATAGCACGGTGTTCAAGAACCCATCGAAATCCGAAAAAGATGCATTCTGCAGGATGATCGCCAGCCAAAGCCGAACCTGATAAACCCACACCCAGAAAATGAACAAGGTCACAAAGGCCATCCAGCCCATTTCGCGCTTGCGCTGATCGGCCATGACCGTGAGGATCTCGGACCACCCAAAACTCTCCCCCTTTTGCAACCGACGCGACATTTCATAAAGCCCGGCGGCGGCGAAAGGTGCGACCAGCGGGAATCCTACAATTGCAGGAATGATCATCCAGATCTTGCCGAGCCAAACCAAGGCCCAAACCAACAGTATTCCGAAAACCGCATAGAACAGGCCGAAAAAACCGCTCATGACGGGGCGCGCCAGAAAATCGGAAAACCCGGCCTTTAGTGCGGCGGTGATATCATCCGCTGTCACTTTGTTGACCTTGGGCACGGCCTGTTGTGGCGGTGTCAGGTTATCTGGTGGTGTGGAACCTGCGGTCTTGGATGTCATGACAAACTCCTCCCAAAGCATGGCGCCGTGCTGATCCGTTGACCGACAATCCCGGCGGTAAACAGATACTCTTCCTGCGGAAGCAAGCATGCCTCAGGCAAGGCATTGGGGCAAGGTCGGGATACGGTCGACACTCGCGCGCAGACCGCCTTTGGGCATTGCGAAATGTGTCTTGTTGGAAAGAACGTCAAGTCGACGCCTGTGCAACGGGCACACTTAAAATTTGAAAGTACATTCGAATTCAACGCGAATTATTTCAGAAAAGCGAGATGTGTGGTGCCTCAAGAGGGACTCGAACCCCCGACCTTGTCCTTACGAAGGACCTGCTCTACCAGCTGAGCTATTGAGGCAACTTATGGCAGCCAGAACTGGTTCTATCTGGGTGCGATGGATCGTTTAAACTGTCGGTCTGTTGCCTGCAAGCCAAGTTAAGCTTTTTGCGGCCGACCCGCCCGAATGGGGTCTCTTTTTGAGCCGGCAACCGACTCTGCCTGCGGCAGCTTCTGTTTGTGAATTTTTTGTAACGCCAACGGGTTGAAATTGACTCCCGATCATTAATTCAATATTTCATGAAATATGATAGAAGAAATAATCGACCAGCTGGCCATTCTGGGTCACCCGCAACGCATCACCGTGTTTCGCATGTTAATGCGACGGTTTCCTGACACTGTTCCCGCAGGGGAGCTGGCGGCAGAGTTAGGTATCAAACCCAGCACAATGTCGAACTATCTGAATGCGTTGCAGCGGTCAGGGCTGGTCAAGCAGGAGCGATCCGGGACGTCTCTTCTCTATTCGATTGAAATGAAGAACGTGCAGCAAATGCTCGATTTCCTTATTGTGGACTGCTGCCGTGGCCGACCTGATCTTTGCATGCCTTCAACCAAAGGAAGTGACACCATGACTGACCGGAAGTTCAATGTGTTGTTCATTTGCGTGGGCAATTCCGCCCGCTCGATCTTTGCTGAATCTCTGCTGCGCGAGATTGGCGGCGATCGGTTCAATGTCTATTCGGCAGGAACACGGCCGTTTTCCGAACTGAACCCGTTTGCGATGCAGGTTTTGCAAGACAAGGGCCATGACACGTCAGTCCTGCGGTCAAAGAATGTGTCCGAGTTTTCGGGGCCGGATGCGCCTGACCTGGATTTTGTTTTTACGGTCTGCAACCAGGCTGCGAACGAAGAATGCCCGGCCTGGGAAGGTCAACCGATCAGTGGTCACTGGGGTATGGTTGACCCGGTCAAGACAGAAGGCACCGACGCAGAAAAAAGCCTTGCGTTTCAAAACGCTTACGGCGCGCTGAAGCGTCGGATCCAAGCCTTTACGTCGCTGCCGGTCGAAAGTCTTGACCGGATCGCACTGCAATCCGCTGTCGATGACATCGGGCGAGCATCTTTTGAGGACACGAAATGACGACCTACGCTCTGAACGGCCTTGGCCGGATGGGAAAACTTGCGCTGAAACCCTTGCTGGAACGGGGCGCAAAAATTGCATGGATCAACGACGCTGTTGGTAATCCCGAAATGCACGCGCATCTGCTGGAATTTGACACAGTGCACGGACGTTGGGATGCAAAGTTCAGCTACGATGCCGACAGCATCACTGTGAGTGGCACGCGCCTCCCCTTTGTTGGGACAAAAGACCTTTCAGCTCTGCCGTTGGACGGTGTCGATGTAGTGATCGACTGTACTGGCGTCTTCAAGACCGAAGCCAAGCTGGCACCCTATTTCGATGCAGGCGTGAAAAAGGTTGTTGTCTCCGCCCCCGTCAAAGACGGCCCGACAGCCAACATTGTTGTGGGTGTGAACGATGATACTTATGACCCTGCGACCCATAACATCGTGACAGCGGCCTCCTGCACCACCAACTGTCTGGCACCGGTTGTCAAAGTCATCCACGAAAACCTGGGCATCCGCCACGGGTCGATGACCACAATCCATGATGTGACCAATACGCAAACCATCGTTGATCGACCTGCAAAGGATCTGCGTCGCGCGCGGTCGGCCCTGAACTCACTGATCCCGACCACCACTGGCTCGGCTACGGCGATCACGTTGATCTATCCCGAACTCAAAGGGCGCTTGAATGGCCACGCCGTGCGGGTGCCGCTGTTGAACGCCTCACTGACCGATTGCGTGTTCGAGGTTGAGCGCGCAACAACGGTTGAAGAGGTCAACGGCTTTTTCAAAGCCGCTGCCGAGGGTGAGTTGAAGGGCATTCTTGGCTATGAGACGCGCCCGCTGGTTTCAACCGATTACACCAATGACGAACGCTCCTCGATTGTCGATGCGCCGTCGACCATGGTGGTGAACGGGACGCAGGTTAAAATCTATGCCTGGTATGATAACGAGATGGGCTATGCGCATCGTTTGGTGGATGTGGCTTTGATGGTCGGATCGTCGCTGTGACCCAACGGCCCGAAGGATTGTCGGCCTATATCGCGGTTACGGCGGCCTATTGGGCCTTCATGCTGACCGACGGGGCGCTCAGGATGTTGGTGCTGTTGCACTTTCACACCATGGGCTTCTCGCCGGTTCAGTTAGCTTATCTTTTTGTGCTCTATGAGATCGCCGGGATTGTCACCAACCTGACCGCAGGCTGGATCGCAGCGCGGTTCGGATTGACCTCGACCCTTTATGCAGGGCTGGGGCTGCAAGTTATTGCGTTGCTTGCCATGACGCAGCTTGACCCGAACTGGACCGTCGCAGCGTCGGTCACATTCGTGATGATGGTGCAAGGCGCCAGCGGAGTGGCCAAGGATCTGGCCAAAATGTCTTCGAAATCGTCGGTCAAACTTCTGGCCCCTGCCGAGGGCGGCGGGTTGTTTCGTTGGGTGGCCCTGCTAACGGGGTCGAAAAACGCAGTCAAAGGTCTGGGCTTTTTGCTGGGCGCGACCATGCTGGCCACAATGGGCTTTATGACAGCAATTCTGGTCATGGCAGCCGTACTGGCGGTGATCCTGTTTGCAGTTATCCTGTTCATGCCAGCAGGCTTGCCGAAGGGACGCAAAGGGGCGAAGTTCTCCGAAGTTTTTTCGAAGTCCGCCAATGTAAACTGGCTGTCAGCAGCGCGTGTCTTTCTGTTCGGCGCCCGTGATGTCTGGTTTGTGGTCGGCATCCCAATCTATTTCTACGCCGTGCTCTCAGACGGTACCGAGGCGGGCAACCGATCTGCGTTCTTCATGATAGGAACTTTCATGGCGGTGTGGATCATCCTCTATGGTGTGGTGCAAGCCAACGCGCCAAGGATACTTCGCGCCTCGGATCGAACCGAAGGTGATCTGATCCGTGCTGCGCGCAGCTGGGCAGTGATCCTTTTCTGCATTCCTGCGGCTCTAACATTGGCCACTTGGCTGTCAAACGAGCCTGAGACCTGGCTGACCACGACACTCGTTGCTGGCTTGCTGGTCTTTGGAGCGGTCTTTGCCGTCAATTCGGCACTGCATTCCTATCTTATCCTGGCCTTCACCAAGTCCGAGCGTGTGACGATGGATGTCGGGTTTTACTACATGGCGAATGCAGCAGGTCGGCTGGTCGGCACCGTTTTGTCTGGCCTCACCTATCAGGTCGGGGGATTGCCGATGGTCCTCGGTACCGCGTCCGCTATGGTTGCCCTCGCCGCACTGACCTCTGGTAAACTCACAGATCAGACTTCCGAGGCGCTTTCATGAGCATTTTCGAACGATATCTCACAATTTGGATCGCGCTCGCCATGATTGGCGGTGTTCTGATCGGACAAGCCGCGCCAGGACTGGTTCAACTGGTTGCAGGGGCCGAAATCGCCAGCGTCAATCTGGTTGTAGCCGTACTGATCTGGGCGATGGTCTATCCGATGATGGTCAACGTCGATTTCCGCGCAGTCGCCGGGGTTGCCCGCCAGCCACGCGGTCTGATCGTGACGCTGGTGGTGAATTGGTTGATCAAGCCCTTCACCATGGCGCTGCTCGCCGTTTTTTTCTTTGACTATATCTTTGCACCCTGGATTGCACCCGAAGACGCTGCCCAATACACAGCTGGGCTAATTTTGTTGGGGGCAGCCCCCTGCACCGCCATGGTGTTTGTGTGGTCGCAACTCACCAAAGGCGACGCGACCTATACGCTAGTTCAAGTCTCGGTCAACGATCTGATCATGGTCGTGGCATTTGCCCCGATCGTCGCCTTTTTGCTGGGTGTCACCGATATTGAAGTGCCCTGGCAGACGCTGGTTCTGGCCACGGTTCTTTACGTGGTGTTGCCGCTGATTGCCGGGTTGATCACCCGTAGCAAACTAGGTTCTAAACAGGCAGTTGAGGCGTTTTCTACCCGCGTAAAACCTTGGTCGGTGATGGGGTTGATTGCAACTGTGGTTATTCTGTTCGGATTGCAGGGTCAGACCATTCTGTCCAAGCCAATGGTTATCGTGCTGATCGCGGTGCCTATCCTCATCCAAAGCTACGGAATTTTTGCTGTAGCGTATGGCGCTGCATATGCACTGAAAGTACCCCATCGGATCGCAGCCCCGTGTGCCATGATCGGAACATCAAACTTCTTCGAACTGGCTGTGGCCGTAGCTATCAGCTTGTTTGGTCTGAACTCCGGCGCGGCGTTGGCGACCGTTGTAGGCGTTCTGGTCGAAGTCCCAGTGATGCTGTCCCTTGTTGCTTTCGCCAACCGCACACGCACGCGTTTTCCAGAACCAGGAACAAGGTAGATTTGGCGACCTCGGCTCACCACTGGGTTCAATTGGACTGTTGCGCGCGCTCGGCCGCGATTGCCACAAGACCACGATCACCGGTTTCCCAAAGCGCTGTCATGGTCAGGGATGTTACAACCCAACCGTCCTCGGATTTTTCAAGGATATAATCATATCGGCCGCCCAGCACCCACAAGCCATCCGCGATACGGTGGGTTGCAGTGAAATCAGCCTGCGCTGTGGCCTGGGTTTCGGAAAGCGATCTGACGGTATGGTTGGTGACCAAGTGATGTGTGCTTTCAAACCCAGGCAGGAATGCGGACCAACCTGCTATAAGGTCGTCAGCCGGTTGCGTGACTGGGTCACCGCCCCAAAGGCTGGTGTAATCGGTTGTCACCGTATCGGCAAAAGCGCCGCGCACACGAGTCCAGTCATGGCGGTCAGCTCCCGCTGCGATATCGGTGATTGCTGTCGAGATATTGGTGTGTTGCTCGGCAAACGCCGCGCTGCCAATCATTGTGACAGCTGCAAGTGTGGCGGTAAGGTTCTTGGGCATCGGTTTACTCCAGGGTAAGGGGCAGGCACCGAAGACAGCTTCGACGCCTGATCGAGAATTCAGCTGTCTAGGCCAGCACTGAAATGGTCGGCCACGGTATCCGCTGCTCGGGTCACGTCTTCGGGATTGTCGTAGAAATCGAACTGCGTGACATCTTCCAGCCATTGGGCTGTCGCTTCGCCTGCAAACCCTGCGAGAAAGGTCTGCACACCCTGAGGTATGGCCGCACTTTCCGAGTGAACAATGGCGAGCGGCTTGTCCAAACGCTGCGGGTTGTCCGCAGGGTGATAGGTCAGCCAGCCTTCCCAGCCCGCATTGTTCCACTTGTCGTCATACTCGGGGATCGCGCCACGGTCGGCCTCGTAATAGTACCCACCGATCGGCATCAGAACGCCTTCGGCACCTTCCGGCCCTGCCGCAGGGATGATTTGCCCACCCGCGGCTTCGGCAGCATGGGACACTTCGATCAGCCCGGCAACGCCATCCTTGCCGCCATAAACGGCCTCGACGATCTCTTCATTTTGAAGCCAGGGGGCGACAAGCCCAACACGTTGCACCAGCGGATTTCCGGAAACAGCGTCGACCATGTAACCGGCCGAAGCGCAGATACCCAGCCCGTTGATGTGATCGGCATCCACTTCAGGCAGGGTTGCGACATATTCGAACGCGGCTTTGATGTCCGACGTCTTGGCCTTTGGGCTTTCGACAAAACGTACATTGTCAGGCAAATCGCCCGACTTGCCCCAACCGCGAAAATCGAAGGTGAATGCAGCAAATCCGCGTGCCGCCATTTCATGTGCATAGTTAGCGGGCATCTGTTCCTGCACCGAGGTCCAGGCACCGGTGACAACAACCGTGGGCAAAGGCGCGTCACCGCGTTCTTCCGGCAAATACAGCGTGCCGGACATGATGGTGCCTTCATTTTCAAAGGTCACGGTGCGGGTTTCGACCTGAGCTATCGCGGCAGTCGATGCCATTAGCGCAGCGGCGGTGTTCAAAGCGAGGGTTTTCATGGAGGTATCTCCCAAAATCTGTCAGTTTGGGCACAGGCCCGATGACATGAAAGATACGAAGTCAGCGCCTGCGATAATTGCACCATGCTGCCCGGTTTTTGAAAGATTCTGCTTCAACCGTTCAGCGCAACGCGAAAGGCACGCGGGGTCTGACCGGTCACTTGCTTGAAGCTGCGGGTGAAATGCGCCTGATCTGAAAACCCGCAAGCCAAAGCAATGTCCCCTAAGGGCCGTCTTGGATCTTCGATCATCTTCATCGCCTGCTCGATCCGAAACGACATGACATATTGCATAGGCGTTGAACCAAGCGTTTCCTTGAAGACACGGGCAAAATGCGACGCGCTCATTCCAGCCTCGGACGCCAGTTGGTCAACGGTGATCGTGCGATCCAGGCGCTTTTGTACATAGGCCAGGACACGTTGGTAATGGCGAGAGGTGAACCGCGATGACAATTCAGCATCTTCGGCGCGCCGCTTTCCGTATTTCTGCAGCAGCTTGACCAGAAAAACCCGACTCATGGCCTCGAACATAACGGCCGAGGACATGTCTTCAGTCTCCAGCGCATCCCGCAAGATGACACCGGCCGCGCAAAGGTCAGGGTCGGAAAACTGCGGCAAGTCCTTAAATTGTTGGGGATCGAGTAACATCCCAAGCTCAGACTGCGCGAAACGGTCCACCTTGTGCGGTTCTAGGGTAATGACGATCACGTCAGACGGCGCGAACCACCGCCAACCTGACCGCACGCCAGCGGGCGTAACAATGACCTCGTCCTTGCAGAAGGTGAAATCCCGCAATGTGCCGTCACGCCAATTTTGAACGCGATGCGGACTGTCCTGCAAATTTAGCAATACATGGTGTTCCGCGAACACGTCCTCGGGCATTTCGTCCGGTTCCGCCTGAAAATATCGTACAGACATCAGTGCCGCTGCCGAAGGACGCTCCATCGAGTCGCTGTTGAGCAGTGGTTCAGAGGGGTAAATGTCTGCGTATCTGAGCGGCACTCGGAAGGTCCCATGGAAAGTTTGCCCAATTTTTGCAGGTAAATGTGGATCGAACAACGTATTTGATGCGCATTCAGGGACCAATCTTGCCGCGTTCCAGCGCGCGTCGATTGACGGAAGACCATGAGAAATTGGCGACCCCGGCAGGATTCGAACCTGCAACCTGCCCCTTAGGAGGGGGCTGCTCTATCCAGTTGAGCCACGGGGCCTTGTGTGGCCTTCTGTAACCGGGATTTTCCGGGTTGTCATCGGCTTTGCACAATTGTTGTACACGCAGACCTGTTCACGCTACCATCGGGCAAAACAACAACACAGGTGCCTCCCGTGAACAGTGAATCCAAACGCCCGCTTACCCTTCGCGACGTGTCCGAGGCTTCTGGAGTATCCGAGATGACGGTAAGCCGGGTGCTTCGGAACCGGGGGGACGTGTCAGACGCCACCCGCACCCGCGTTCTGGCCGCCGCAAAAGAACTTGGCTATGTCCCCAACAAGATCGCAGGTGCATTGGCGTCCAGCCGGGTCAATCTGGTTGCAGTCATTATCCCGTCGCTATCGAACATGGTGTTTCCTGAGGTTCTGACAGGTATCAATCAGGTGCTGGAAGACACGGAACTGCAGCCAGTTGTGGGCGTGACCGACTACCTGCCCGAAAAAGAAGAGAAGGTCCTGTACGAGATGCTCTCGTGGCGGCCTTCAGGCGTGATCATTGCAGGGCTGGAACATACTGAAGCCGCACGCGCCATGCTGGATTCAGCGGGCATTCCTGTGGTCGAGATCATGGATACCGACGGCAAGCCTGTGGATGCGATGGTCGGCATCTCGCACCGCCGCGCCGGGCGCGAAATGGCGCAGGCCATCCTGAAAGCCGGGTATCAGCATATCGGTTTCATGGGCACCAAAATGCCGCTGGATCACCGCGCCCGGAAGCGTTTCGAAGGCTTCACCGAGGTATTGGGCAAGCACGGGATCGAAATCGAAGACCGCGAGTTTTATTCCGGCGGCTCGGCCCTTGCGAAGGGGCGCGAGATGACGCAGGCGATGCTGGAACGTTCTCCCGATCTGGATTTTCTGTATTACTCCAATGACATGATCGGTGCGGGTGGCTTGTTGTACCTGCTGGAGCAAGGCATCGACATTCCAGGGCAAATCGGGTTGGCCGGGTTTAACAATGTCGAGTTGTTGCAGGGTCTGCCGCGCAAGCTTGCAACGATGGATGCCTGTCGGCTTGAGATTGGTCGTCATGCCGCCCAAATCATCGCCGAGCGTTTGAAAGATCCCGATTCTGAGATTGAAACGCGCGCGACACTGACTCCCAAGATCAGCTTTGGCGACACCCTGAAGCGGCGATGACGGCACCCCTCAAACGGCTCGACAACCAAACAGCGCGGGCCGTTTTCATGGACCGCCACGCGCTGGCGGAACAGCCTTCGGGCGAGGCCAAGGGCGGTGCGCTTCTGAATCTGATCCAGCGGTTGGGGTTTGTGCAGCTCGACAGTATCAACACAGTTGCCCGCGCCCATGATTTGATCCTGTTCTCTCGCAGACCCAGCTATCGCAGCGCGAACCTAAAAAGGCTCTATGAAAGGGAAAAAGAGCTGTTCGAACATTGGACGCATGATGCGGCCGTGATCCCGATGGAGTTCTACCCGCATTGGCATCTACGGTTTCAGCGCGATGCAGATTTGCTGAAAGCGCGGTGGAAGAACTGGCGACGGGATGGGTTCGAACAGCAGTTTGAAACGGTGTTGAAGCACATCCGTGACCATGGGCCGGTGTCTTCCTCGGACGTGGGCAAGGACGAAAAGAAAGGCTCGGGCGGTTGGTGGGATTGGCATCCGTCAAAAACCGCCCTGGAGTTTTTGTGGCGTTCCGGCGCGCTTACTGTTGTCGGTCGCGACGGGTTTCAGAAACGCTATGACCTGACAGAGCGAGTTATTGAGAGTCAACTCTGTCCTGGAAACATGCATTGCGATGCAGAAGCGACTGTGGATTGGCTATGCAACGCAGCACTGGACCGACTTGGATTTGCAACATCGGGCGAATTGGCTGCGTTCTGGGACACGGTCAGCGCAGCAGAAGCCAAAAGCTGGTGCGCATGGGCGCTGGCCAAAGGCGATATAGAAGAGATCGAGATCACCTGCGCTGATGGGCGGCACCGCAAGGTCTTTGCCTGCTCAAACCTGGCGGACCAGAGTTTGGACCTGCCCCAGCCACCCGGGCGCATCCGCGTGCTCAGCCCGTTTGATCCAATGCTGCGTGACCGCAATCGCGCAGAACGGTTGTTCGGCTTTCACTATCGGATCGAGGTCTTCGTGCCGGAACCCAAGCGCAATTATGGTTACTACGTGTTTCCACTGCTGGAAGGTAACCTTTTAGTTGGCCGGATTGACATGAAAGCGCATCGCGACCGCGACATGTTACGCGTCAAAGCCCTTTGGCCCGAGCGCGGAGTGCGCTGGTCTGACGCCCGCACCCGACGCCTGAACGCTGAGCTGGATCGCGTGCGACGACTGGCGGGAGTCACACAAATCGAATTTGCCAACGATTGGCTAAAAGACCCTAAATAGGGTCTATTTTGCATCCGTCAGTGTCAATTCAATCGGCGCGAGCCCGTCTATCTCACCGCTCAGAACATCACCTGCCACAACCGGTCCAACACCCGCTGGTGTGCCGGTCAGAATCAGATCCCCGGGACGCAGGTGATAGAAGCCGGACAAGTGGCAGATGATTTCGTCGATTTTCCAGATCAGCTCCTCAAGCGTCGCGTCTTGTCGCAGCTCATCATTGACGCGCAGACGGATATGCTTGTCTGCGTCCGGCGACCATTTGCCTGCCGGTGTCAGCGGGGCAAATACCGCACCGTTTTCGACATCCTTGCCCAGATCCCAGGGCCGTTGCTTGTTTCGTTCGCGAATCTGCAGGTCGCGACGGGTCATGTCGAGGGCGCAGCCGTAAGCATAAACTGCATCCCAAGCCTGCGCAGAGGTGGCACGGAACACGGGTTTTCCGATCGCCAGCACCAACTCCATTTCATGATGATAATTCTCGGTCCCTGCCGGGTACGGTACCGTGGCCCCGGACAGAACCGCGTTGGCTGCGGATTTGGTGAAATAGAACGGTGCTTCGCGATCGACCTCATTCCCCATTTCGGCCGCATGGGCCGCGTAATTCCGACCGACGCAGAAAATACGCCCCACAGGATACTCTGCTGAGGCCCCAACAACAGGGATAGTAACCGGGTCGGGAAGGGAAAACAGACTATTTGACATGGTGCTCTCGGACTATTGTGCTGGTTCATCTTACGACCGCCAGTCCGATCAGCAATACAAGAAAACACGCCGAATTTCGCCAAAGCTTTGTTGGTGTTTCAGCGCAAACCCGCCCAATTCCGGTATGCAGTGCAATGACCGTTTCACAGCAATGTCACTTCCGCCTTTATGACCTTGTCAAAGGAAGAACAAACGTGACTTGGCTCGGGCTTAAGTTGAGTTATGTCCTCAAATACAGATGTTGCAGCCGACAATATGGCCGAACTGAAGCCAGATGCACACACTTGGCAAATTACCTAGCCGATTTGACTTCAGAGGTCCCACTTGCAAGACAATCCATCGGTTGGCAGTTACGAAAATCTATCTCGGAGAGCAAAGGCATGTGCCCACCCCCGGGAGCAACGCTTTAATTAGAGTCTGTTTTGACTCGACACACTCCGAAGCGCAGGTCGGACCGTCAGGCTACACATGACGCAACCGGCCTCGGGCCAGGCAATGATCCAGTACGATTCTGGCCGCCCCGCTGGAGAATACCCCCTAAATTCTCCGGCGGGGTTTCTAAGAAGCGTCTTCGCTTTAGCCACTTGTCAGGCTTCGAGATTTTTCAGGTCATTGAGAAGATCCAGCAACAACTCGTGCTTTTCCGGCCCCAGCTGAGACCGAATGCGTTCTGCTTGGGCGATACTTACGGGCAAATTGGCGCGAATGATCTGGGTACCGTTTGTGGTGATCTCAATGATCTGGCGACGGCGATCTGCCGGATGAGAGCGCCGCGAGATCAAACCGCTTTGTTCCAGCTTCTGCAAAATCCGCGTCAGGCTGGGCAACAACAGGCAGGCGCGATCAGCGATGTGTGTCGGTTCCAGTGGGCCTTCTTCGTTCAAAACCCGCAAAACCCGCCACTGCTGTTCGGTGACACCAGCGTCAGCCAGCATTGCACGGATGGGTCCCATAACCTTTTCCCGCGCCCGCAACAGCGCTATGGGCAAAGATCGCGACGTCAGAGGCAGGTCGTCAGTCATAGGAAAATTATCACCGAATTTCAGCTTTTTCGCAAGCAATCCTCCCAGTTCTGGCAAGGCGCTAGTTATCATCATGCGGAGGCAAGGCGCCGCCAGCGTCGATTATGCCCCGTCAGAAAGGCTGCATTCAGACTGGACAATTCACTGTCATAAGAGAAGATGCAGAAAGGACCCGGCACCGGGTCTTTGATAATCATGGTTTGCAAAAGCAAGAGAGATCTGATGGCTGCCCCGGAAAACCCCTTCAAAAAGGCTCTAAATGAGGGAAAAACCCAGATTGGGTGCTGGATGAGCTTTGCTGAATCTGTCACCGCCGAGGTCATGGGCACAGCGGGTTTCGATTGGTTGGTAATTGACGGGGAACACGCCCCAAATGACATCCGTTCGATCCGGGATCAACTCATGGCTTTGGCCGCCAGCCCATCGCATCCGGTGGTGCGCGTTCCAATTGGCGAAACCTGGTTGATCAAAATGGTTCTGGATGCAGGGGCGCAGACCGTGCTGGTCCCAATCGTCGAAAGCGCCGAGCAAGCGCGCGAACTGGTTCGTGCGTGTCGCTATCCTCCGACCGGAGCGCGCGGCGTGGGTGCTATGGCGGCACGGGCGACTATGTATGGGGCTGTCGACGCGTATATTCAAACAGCGGATCAGGAAATCTGCCTGTTGCTGCAAGTTGAAACCCGCGCTGGATTGGATGCCCTGGATGATATTTTACAGGTCGAGGGCGTTGATGGAGTTTTCATCGGCCCCGCCGACCTGTCGACCGACATGGGCTATCAGGGCAACAGCGCCGCCCCTGAGATGCGCGAGGTGATCGCAGACGCGCTGGCGCGGATCAAGGCGTCTGGCAAAGCGCCGGGCATCCTTGCGACCAATGACGAGGCCCGGCAAGCCTATAAAGACATGGGCGCGCAGTTTTTGGCCGTAGGTATCGACGTGATGCTATTGGCGCAGACGGCCCGTTCGCTTTCGGAGCAGTGGAAGGTGTCTTGACCTTTCACGCGCGCATGGCCGCAGCGGCCTGAGCATACCCGCCCGACGCGCCATCAACAAAATGCACATGATCATCCCGGGTGGCCGACGGGACAATGCATGTCATCATCGCTTCGTTTTGTGCGTGCAAACCATAGCGTATCTTTCCACGCGACCGCGCTTGCTCCAGCATGTGTTCGATCCGTTTCAACGTGGACGCATCACAATCAAGCGTCATCTTCAAACCGTCATCAAACTTGCGAAAATCCGCGTTGCCGCTGACCATCTTCTTGTAGTGGTCCGGCTCGAACTGACCCAGGCGTTTGCCCAGTTTAAACAGGGCTGCGATCAACAGATTCTGGAACAGCAGAACAGTCTTTTGCAATATCATGTTCCGTCCATTGCGTGACACATGCGCGTCAATGTCCAAGCCAGGCGGCGGCCATTTCATGGGCGGGCCGTTCTCGGGCACGGGGTGCCCTGCACGCTCCAGTTTTTCCGACATGGACAGAACGGATTGCACCAGATCGGCAAAATCACCCTCTGACGCTGATGCAGTGGGCTCAACAACCAGCGAGACGATCTGGCCATGCCGAGCCGTACTGTTGGACCATCTGCACGACAGGCCTGTCAGATTCGGCTGGGCGCCCGGTTCTGCTTGATCAACCATGTTGCGGCCAGCCTTCATCTCGGCTTCGGCCCAGGCCAGCCCACCCCCCGAGAACATGGCATAGTCCACGCCGGTAGATGGTGCATAGCGGGCCACGCGCACATCCCGACCGGCGGCTCGGACCTCGGCCATCGATACCATGGCCGCACGCAGAGGCATGGAAAACTCTTCTTCTGCCCAGCGTCGCAAAGCAGCCAATGCATCACGCGCGGCTTCGACCTGACTGGGCGGAACGGCAAAGCCAGCACCGTCGCCACCAAAAACATAGGGAAACAGCTTACCGTTCATGGCGTTGATCATGGCTGAAATCACAGCCGCCCCAACCGTGTTGACGGTTTTGTATCGGCCCCGGGCGATTTCTCCGGTTGAATCAACTATGTCAGCAACGCCGACGACCCATTCATCCGGCACAGCTGAAAACTGCGTCGGGTCCGCCACCAAAGTAAACTCCCGCAAAAGAGGGAGGTTTTCATAAAACTCGGAATGGAGGTCTTTCATGGTCCCCCTCAAATCAAAGTTGAGCTTAAATTAGGCGGGCGTAAGTCCAAGTCCCGTTTCTGAAATATACTACACACGCTTGTGCGTTGCATCATGACATGCCAAGCCTTTCCCTAAAGCGCGCAAAATAAGGGGCAAGTTATGCAGGCAGGTTTGGTGGTTTTATGCCTGGGCTACGTACTCAGCCAGTTTTTCCGCGCGTTTCTGGCTGTTCTCAGCCTCGACCTGGAACAGGATATTGGCGCAACACCCGAGGATCTGGCGTTTGCCTCGGGCCTTTGGTTCCTGGTTTTTGCTGCGATGCAAATCCCGGTCGGCTGGGCGCTGGATCGGGTTGGCCCCCGCCTGACCGCAGCGGTCCTGCTGCTGATTGGTGGTGCAGGAGGGGCGGCGCTTTTTGCCGCTGCGTCTTCGCCAATGCATATCAGCATTGCAATGGGTCTGATTGGCGTTGGCTGCTCGCCGGTCCTGATGGCCTCATATTTTATCTTTGCCCGAGAATACCCTCCGGCGCGGTTTGCCACTTTGGCGGCTGTGATGCTTGGCGTGGGGTCTGTTGGCAACCTCGTGGCATCCTACCCCACCGCACTCGCGGTCGAGTGGATGGGATGGCGCGCAACGATGGTTGGGCTGGCCGTGATTTCGGCTGCAATTTCTCTTGGCATTTTGCTGACTGTGCATGATCCGAAAAAGGTTGAGACGGACCAAAAGGGGTCATTGTTGGACCTTGTGAAGGAGCCCGCCCTCTGGTTGATCCTGCCGCTGATGTTGGTCGCATACGCGCCTTCTGGCGCTTTGCGGGGCCTTTGGGCGGGGCCATATCTGAACGATGTTTTCGGGTTAAGCACGACGCAAATCGGCACCGCGACCCTGATCATGGGGGCCGCAATGATCGCTGGCACTTTTGTCTACGGGCCATTGGATCGCGTTTTTGGTACCCGAAAGTGGGTTGTTTTTGCGGGCAATGCGCTGGGGGCAGTGGCGCTGACCTTGCTGTGCCTGTGGATTGACAACGCAATCTGGCTGTCTGTTCTGCTGCTGGCCGTCATAGGCTTTGCCGGGGCCAGCTTTCCGGTCATCATGGCCCATGGTCGGGCCTTTGTACCACCGCACCTGGTTGGCCGCGGCGTCACCCTTTTGAACCTGTTCGGCATCGGTGGCGTCGGCGTTGCCCAGTTCGTCACCGGTCGGATTCATGCTGCCACCGTTCAGACTGGGTCAACCGCGCCTTACACGGCGATATTCGGGTTTTTTGCCATATCGCTTGCCATTGGTTGCGTGATCTATCTATTCAGCCGGGATAGTGTCGACTGAAGCAGCCATCAGGAGAGCCCGGTGAAAGACCCCGTCGTCATAGCCCCAAATCTGAAACGCAGGCTTTCGGGCGTGACCGCAACCATCGCAAGGCTGGTTCCGCTTCAGGCAAAATCAATCGACATCGCCGCCACGGGTCCGGGCCTGCCCGCCGACATCCCGCATATCCCGCTGGGCCGCCTACCCTTTCTTTCACGCCGTCCAATGCGCGTTTGGCATGCCCGTCGCAATACAGAGATGCTGCTGGGTCTGATCCTGCGGAACGTGTTCCGCCTGAAACTCAAACTGCTGTTCACCAGCGCATCCCAACGTCCTCATACTGGCTACACAAAATGGCTGATCGGCAAGATGGACGCGATCGTGGCAACGTCACAAAAAACCGCCGGGTACCTTGAGCGCGACGCGCAGGTTGTCATGCATGGTATCAACCTCGAGGACTTTACGCCCCCACAGGACAAGGCCGCCGTTCGGGAGAAACTGCGGCTGCCGGACGGATTGCTGTTGGGATGCTACGGCCGCATCCGGCACCAAAAAGGTACAGATGCCTTTGTTGACGCGATGATCGATCTGTGTGGGCGGTTCGACACCGTTTCAGGTATCGTCATGGGCCGGGCAACTGAGACACACACCGCATTTCTGGCCGAGCTGAAAGACAAGGTTGCTAAGACGGGCTTGTCTGATCGCATCCTATTCATGCCCGAGGTCACGGTCGATCAGATTGCCGAATGGTATCAGGTTCTGGACCTGTTCATCGCGCCGCAACGGTGGGAGGGGTTCGGGCTCACCCCGCTTGAAGCCATGGCGTGTGGCGTACCGGTTGTGGCCACAGATGTTGGCGCGTTTTCCGAGATCGTGACCGACCCTTCGCTGGGCCGGGTCGTAGCCCCCGACGATATTCCCGCGCTGGCCGATGCAGCGGCGGAGATGCTGGAAAACCGTGATTCCCTTGCACTGTCCGGTCAGGCCGCCCGTACCCATGTCGAACAGAATTTCGATATTCACGGTGAGGCAGAGACGTTGGTTGCACTCTACCAGCGTCTTCTGAGCACCTGAAGCGCTTCAATTCGACGTCAATTGTTCAAATCCACGCCGAAAACTCTTTTTTCTTCGCCGCAACGCAGCTATGAACGCGCGTCCTTAACTTTGGAGACATGAAATGGGCTATCGCGTCGTTGTCGCCGGCGCCACGGGTAACGTGGGCCGCGAAATGCTGAACATCCTGGCGGAACGCCAGTTCCCGGTCGATGAACTTGCTGCTCTGGCAAGCCGTCGTTCCTTGGGCACAGAGGTGAGCTTTGGCGACAAGACACTGACGACCCAGGACATCGACACGTTCGACTTCACCGGCTGGGACATGGCGCTGTTCGCCATTGGCTCGGACGCGACCAAGACCTATGGTCCCAAGGCTGCGGCTGCGGGCTGCGTCGTAATCGATAACTCGTCGCTCTACCGCTATGATCCCGAGATTCCGCTGATTGTGCCGGAATGTAATCCCGAGGCGATCCACGACTATAATAACAAGAACATCATCGCGAACCCCAACTGCTCGACCGCACAGATGGTTGTCGCGCTGAAACCGCTGCATGACCGTGCCAAGATCAAACGCGTGGTTGTCTCGACCTATCAGTCGGTTTCGGGTGCCGGTAAGGACGGCATGGATGAGCTTTGGGATCAGACCAAAGCCATCTACAACCCCACCACAGAAGTTGAGCCGAAAAAGTTCCAGAAACAGATCGCGTTCAACGTCATTCCCCAAATCGACGTCTTCATGGAAGACGGCTCAACCAAGGAAGAGTGGAAGATGGTTGTCGAGACCAAGAAGATCGTCGATCCGTCGATCAAGGTCACAGCCACCTGTGTCCGCGTTCCGGTGTTCGTCGGCCATTCCGAGGCCGTGAATATCGAGTTCGAGGAATTCCTGGACGAAGACGAAGCCCGCGACATCCTGCGCGAGGCACCGGGCATCATGGTGATCGACAAGCGCGAAGCCGGTGGCTACGTCTCGCCCATCGAATGCGCGGGTGACTTTGCTACGTTCATCAGCCGTATCCGTCAGGATTCGACCGTGGAAAATGGCATCAACCTGTGGTGCGTCTCGGACAACCTGCGCAAGGGCGCGGCCCTGAACGCGGTACAGATCGCTGAACTGCTGGGCCGTGAGGTTCTGAAAAAGGGCTGACGTTCCGGCCCCAATAAAGACCAAGAAGAAACCCGCTGTTTGGTCAGCGGGTTTTTTTGTTTCAGTCAGCCTAGATTGCAAACCAAACGGGCTCTAGTCGCGCATACAGTTTCTTGGACAGGACATTGAGGCCACAGAACTGCCCTTCCAAATACTGCACCCCGACCTGATTAGTCATAAGCGGACGAAGCAGTCTTTCATACAGTGCCCAATTCCCCCGTCGCAGTTTACACAATCGGCGACGGTTCGAACCATTCGAAGTTCGAGATGCACAACCTTTCACTCCCATGTGTTCATTTTTATTGTTCGGCACCTCCCTCAACTTGCTTTAGGGCAAATGACGTTCGCAGTAATACTTAAAAAATCGTGCTGGGGTTTCTGACATGCTCAAAGGCATCTCGAAGCGTACTACAATAGGCGTATTGGTTGCCGTGGCAGCCGTAATCGGCGTAGGCGTCACTTGGTTCATACTTTATGGACCTGGGACTTGGACTGGTAACATCTCCAATCGCAAACTTTCCGATACGACCGCCAATGCTAGCCTGCCGAGACAGGCAAACGGGCAATCTGCCAATCTTCTATCGGCCTTTCACGGGCTTGACGCTTTGCCGCGGCTTTCCAATGTGATTTGCAAAGGTTCAAAGGGCTATTCTGGGATGCCTGTTATCTTCTCGACCGAGATAGACGTCGCCACGATGCAGGCGGGTGACTTTCAGGTCAGGACTAGGTCTGGCGAAATTGGGATCATGCACTGCGTGTCTGTTCTTCCCGCCACTGATCCGGGAGAGCTGCGTACCGTACTCTTGATCGGGCGGTTGGGCCCTTCGGACACTGACCCACCAGTCAGCGTTGAAATCGTGGGTCATCTGCATTCGATCGACGGGTCGATGGATTTTCGCGGAGCCAGTACGCCAGTAATACCCCTTGAAGACGGGCCATCGATCGCATGGGCTGAGGTTGTGGAAGACTGGACACTTGTTGGCACGCTGGGCCCACCTCGGGTCAGGGGCAGCCTCTGCCAAACAGAGGGCATCGTTCAGGCGGTCCGTGTTGTGTGGGAGGGCGGCGTGACGCTGGAAGACGGTACCGAGCCCGGCGAGGCTGAGCGCGATCTCTACGCGATCACCGTCGAAGCGGCGGATGGGACCCGGCGCGAGGTGAAGCCAGCAGAGCTGGCAAACTTAGGCGATGGAGACAACAACCACATGCTCTGTATGGATACAAAAGACCAGCCCATCTCGGTATCCTTCCCAGAGGGAATCCTGACAGACCCAAATGGCGACCTTAACCCGGTCACAAAGGTGGCTATCACACCTCTACCTTGACCACTTGAATACCGAATTTTGGGGTTTGGGACTCGCCTCCTTAGTGCACGCACCGGATAACGTTAAGATCTTAACCCATGACAATCCTTACGCAACGCGTGCAAGTAACCGCTGTGGGCGCGAGGCGGCCCTCAATGAGGTAAATTTGCCCGGTCTGTTGACAAAGACGGGCTGGCTTGCCACCTAAATAACAAACCTTGATCGCGGCAGATGTGACCAATCACACCTCAGGCGGTGTCCCGCGCAAGGCGGCTGAGGCAGAGCATGCAGGTTTCGACCAAACGCAGAATTGGCAGAACTCTGACCATCGGATGCGCGAGTGTTCTGATGGCGCTTGTCTTCATTGGCTTTACCGGGCAAATCTTTGCCGTTGGGGACTCGATTGCCCTTTTACGCCCGCAAGCTGGTATTTTGCTGGTACTCTATTCAGCGCTGTTGCTGTACCTGCGCGCCAGGTATCTCGCTTTGACAACTTTTGCCGTTGCCGCGATGGCCCTTGGTTCGATCGCCACCAGCTATGCTGCACCCTCTGCCGATTGCAACGGCACTTGCCTGACGCTTTATCAGAAAAACCTGATGAGCAAAGCTTGGCCGCGCTATTCATTGGCGGACGACATTGTCGCATCCGACGCCCAGGTTGTGACATTGCAGGAAGTGTCCAGCCACAACCAGAAATACATGAGCAACCTGTTCGAACACTACCCGTCCAAGACTGTTTGCGGCTTTCGACCCGAACAAAGCGTTGCCATCCTGACAACCCTGCCCATCGTGGAAAACTCTGAGTTCTGTCTGAAAGGCTCGGGGCTGGTTGGCATTCAGGTCGAGGCCCCTGACGGTACTTTAGTCTGGATTGTATCGATTCACCTGAATTGGCCGTTTCCTTATGATCAAGCGCAGCAAAGTCAGGTTATCGCTGATCGCATTGCGGATTTGGACGGCCCTGTCCTGATTGCCGGCGATTTCAACATGGTACCATGGGGGGCAAGCGTTCAGCGGATCGCTGCGGCGGCGGACAATCAAAGCTTTGGAACCGCCCTGAATACGCATCATCTTGGCAGTTGGAAGTTGCCGCTGCCGATAGACAACCTACTCTTCCCCAAAGGCACAATCGGAACGGTCGAATTGCGCCCTTTCATGGGATCGGACCATCTGGGAAAGCTTGCCAGGATTCGAATAGAGTGACGTACGCGGGCTGGGCGCTCACACGCTAAACAGGTGTGGTTTTCGACAGAGATTGTGCCGTCCACCGCAGGGCCAAATCAAAAAAGAGCCGCTTCAGACGGGAACAAACTTCTTCTGATAGGGATCAAAGCATTCCAGTCCGCCTGCACCGATATCTGTCCACAAGCCATGCAGGCTCAGCGCGCCTTGCCCGACCGCCTCCGAGATGAACGGAAAGGTCATCAGGTTTTCCAGAGACGCCACAACCGCATGGCGTTCGAACTGCCGCGCCTGATCAACACGGTCTTCGATATCGGCAACCAGCTCGTATTTGGGTTTGAGGATGTCCATCCACCGGCCCACAAAGCTTTCCTTGACCTCCAATTGGGGTGCTTCCCCTTTGCACATGTCGATGCACCCCTGAACACCGCCACATTGCGAATGACCCAACACGATCAGATGCGCGACCTTCAGCGCCGTGACGGCGTATTCGATTGCTGCGCTGGTGCCGTGATGATCACCGTCCGGCGCGTATGGCGGCACCAGATTGGCAATGTTGCGGTGAATAAAGAAATCGCCCTGATCGGCCCCGAACATGGAAGTCACATGCACCCGGCTGTCGCAGCAGGATATTACCATCGCTCGGGGGCGCTGCCCCTCTTCTGCCAACCGCTTGTACCAAACCTGGTTCTCGGAATATGTCGTGGCATTCCACCCGTGATACCGCTTGACCAGATAGGTCGGCAAAGGCTTGGCAAAGTCCATTGTGTTGTCCCAGTTCTTCTCGCTTTAGGACGCTCTAAACCGAATTCAAGAAAAATTCGAGCCATTATCCAATTTCCCTGCAAGGTTTTGCAAAGGATTTTACTGCCAGTATCAGACCCACGCCGTGGGGGCGTCAAAACTTAGGGTGAATGTGGTGGAAAAGATAATCACGCTTGAACACAAGGAATCCGTCCGACTGGACCCGGAACAACTCAGTGGGCTGTACAGCCAATTGGGGGACAAGAACGCGTTGGACGTGCTGTGCCGCACGGTTGAGGAACTGGCCGTGCGTCTTTCGAACTGTGAACGGTTTTGGCGGCACCGCGAATGGGCCGATCTGCGCAAATGCGCCAAGTCGCTGGTTGCAATCTCTGAACAGGTCGGGATGACAGTGCTGGCGCGGGTGGCAGCGGATGTGGCCCAAACAGTCGATGCCGGTGATGCGGTGGCGGCGGGTGCAACTCTGGGGCGGTTGATCCGAGTAGGCGAACGTTCCCTGACCGCGGTATGGGACCAGCAGGATCTTTCCGTCTGACAGGGGTTGCAGGTGGATCAGGCGCAGCTAGTCTGTGCGAGGAATTCTAATGCCGAGACGCCCATGACCCTGTCCTTCGCTCCACCCTCTGACACCTCTTTTCCGTTGCATGTGATTGCTCAGCCGGACCTGGAAAGCTGGTTGCAAAAGCAATCGCAGCACGTGCAATCTTGGGTCGCTGTGAACGGGTTTTCGGCGGCCCTGGGTCAGACTTTGTTGGTACCAAGCGCAAATGGCGCAGCAGAGGTGGCGCTGGCAGGCTACGGAACCGAAGCAAAACGCGCGCGCAAACGGTTCCCGCTGGCCGCTGCCGCTCTGTCATTGCCAGAAGGAACCTATCATATCGCATCCGGCGTGCCCGCGGACCAGTTAGAGGTTGAATGCCTCGGCTGGCTGTTGGCCGGTTATGCGTTTGATCACTATGCCTCCCAAACCGGTGGGTCAGCGGAACTGGTCGCACCGGATGGGGTGGATGCAGCTCGTATCGAAGCAATGGCGCAGGCCGAGGCTTTGACACGCGATCTGGTCAACACACCCGCGTCGGATATGGGACCAGCACAGCTGCATCAGGCGGTCGAGGCCTTGGCCGCAGAGTTTGGGGCCACTTGCGACGCAATCCTTGGTGATGCGCTGCTGGATCAGAACTTCCCGATGATCCACACGGTTGGGCGGGCCGCGCAACAGGCCCCGCGATTGATCGAGCTGACCTGGGGCAACAGCGGCCCAAAACTGACGCTCGTGGGCAAAGGTGTATGCTTCGACACAGGTGGGCTGAACCTGAAACCGGGTGCCTCGATGGGGCTGATGAAAAAAGACATGGGCGGGGCCGCCAATGTGCTTGGATTGGCGCGCATGATCATGGCGCTGGATCTGCCGGTGCAGCTTCGTGTCATGATCCCCGCTGTTGAAAACGCGGTTGCGGGCAACGCGTTCCGGCCCGGTGACATCTTGACCTCACGCAAGGGCCTGACGGTTGAGATCAACAACACCGACGCCGAAGGGCGTTTGGTTCTGGCCGACGCTCTGACTCTGGCGGATGAGGGTGAGCCCGATCTGGTGATTTCGATGGCCACGCTCACAGGCGCGGCGCGCGTCGCCGTGGGCCCCGACTTGGCCCCGTTCTATACGGATGATGAAACTTGCGCGTCGGCTCTGTCCAACGCCGCAGTTGTTTCGGCTGATCCGGTCTGGCGTATGCCGTTTCACACACCTTACGAGGCGATGATCGAACCCGGCATCGCAGATCTGGACAATGCGCCTTCGGGCGGGTTCGCAGGTTCGATCACCGCCGCCTTGTTTCTGCGCAGGTTCGTGGGATCGCGCCGCTACATCCATTTCGACATCTATGCGTGGCAGCCCAGCAAGGAACCAGGGCGCAGCAAGGGTGGTCTGGGACAAGGGCCGCGCGCGATTCTGAACGCTTTGCCCGAGATGTTGGGCCTGTGACTCGCCTGCGCATATCCAAACCTGTGGTCGATCTTTTGCGCGACCCTGAAGGGCCTCGCGACAGGCAGGTGCTTTTCGGTGATACGGTTCAAGTTGCAGATGAAAAGGACGGCTGGAGCCGGGTCATCGCCGACAAAGACGGGTACACTGGCTGGCTGCAAACGGATCAATTGACCCATGACATTCCCGCCACCCATTGGATTAAAGCACCGGCGACGCATGCATATGAAAGCGCAGACTTCAAAAGCCGCGATCTGGTTTCGCTCAGCTTCGGAAGCAAGATCCATGTTTTGGCGGAAACAGATCGCTATCTGGAAATCGAGTGGGGCTTTGTTCCAAAGGTACACACCGCACCAATTTCTGAGACCCAGCAAGACCCTGTCGAAGTAGCCGAATTGTTCCTGGGGACGCCTTATTTGTGGGGCGGAAACAGCCGATTTGGGATCGATTGTTCCGGGCTTGTCCAAGCTGCGCTGCTGGCCTGCGGCGTGCCTTGCCCCGGCGACAGCGGTGATCAGGAACAAACTTTGGGCGCGACACTCGCCGATGGGTCAGCAACGCAAAGGGGCGATTTGTTGTTTTGGAAAGGTCATGTGGCCTGGGTATCCGGAGACAACATGATTTTGCATGCCAACGCCAGCCATATGGCGGTAGTGTTTGAACCTATGGATCAGGCCATTGAGCGTATTCAGGCGCAGGGCGATGGTCCGATCACAGCTCACAAAAGGCTCTAATCAAGGTTGACCGCCCGGATCAACTTGCGTTCCAACACTCTAAGTACCGCGCGCAAATCGTGGCCGCGTTTCAGGATGCGACCGTCCATGCCGACCACAGAATACATCCCCTGCCGGGACCTAAGCCGCGGGTGCTTTTCGACACGATAGATCGGATGTTCAGCAGTGCGCCGGAAGATCGAGAACACTGCCATGTCGCGCAGGTTCGAGATACCATAGTCCCGCCATTCTCCGGCGGCGACCATCCGGCCATATACGGACAGGATTTGGGACATCTCATGCCGGTCAAAGGCGACGGGCATCTGCGCTGCACTTGCCGAAAACCGGCTGGGAGGCTGCATATTCATACCTCCAGCCTTGCCGGAAATCGCGTTTGAATCAAGCCTGATGCGTTATGACCCAAGAATTCAGGCGGAAGTGTTACCGTCGACCAACCTGACGGCAAATCAGGATCACAGGCAGCAGACCAACGGCCAAAATGACTAGAGATGGCACGGCTGCGCCCTCCAACCTCTCGTCCGAGGCCAACCTGTAGGCTTGCACCGCCAATGTGTCGAAGTTGAACGGACGCATGATCAGCGTGGCGGGCAATTCCTTCATCACGTCCACGAAAACGATCAACAGCGCCGTCAGAAGGGATGGTGTCAGAATAGGCAAATGCACGCGCCGCAAGGTCCCCAGCGGTGACTGACCCAGTGACCGCGCAGCAGCATCCATATTGGCGTGCACCGTGCTTTGACCCCCTTCATAGGCGCTGAGCGCGGCTGCCAGAAACCGCACCATATAGGCAGCGACAAGCAGCCAGATCGAACCTGTGACCAGCAATCCGGTGGACACATCGAATGTCTTGCGCATCCAGGCATCTAGCGCGTTGTCGAACCCGGCAAAGGGGACGATCAGACCCACCGCAATCACGCCCCCAGGCACGGCATATCCCAACCGCGCCAGATAAGCCGTCGCAGAGGATGCCCGCCCGGGCCTGAGACGTTGGAAGAACCCGATGCTGATCGCCGCAAAGACGGTGATGACCGCTGCCGTCCCGGCCAGAGTCAGCGAGTTCTGGATGAACCCGATATAGCGCCGCGACAGCAGGTTTTGTTCCGATTCCAACCCCATCTCAACCAGAATGATCACCGGCAACAAGAACCCGAACAGAACCGGTATCGCACATAGCAGAAAGGCCCCTAAGGCGCGCAGGCCCGTCAGGTCGGCTGCCGGTTGCGCGACATGTTGTTTTCCGGCCTGATAATATTTCGCCTTGCCGCGCTGCGCGCGCTCGGCCACGGCCATCACCAGAGCAAAAACCAGCAGGCACAGCGCCAATTGCGCCGCCGCCGCGCGGTCCGCCATGGAAAACCAACTGGTGTAGATACCGGTCGCAAAGGTCTGCACGCCGAAATACGAAACGGTGCCAAAATCCGCGATGGTCTCCATCACTGCCAGTAGGACGCCGCCCGCAATCGCTGGCCGCGCCATTGGCAGCGAAACGCGCCGAAACGCCAGCCATGGATTGTTCCCCAGCGCCCGAGCCGCCAGAAACGCCGTAGCGCTTTGTTGCAGAAAGGCCGCTCGCGCCAGCAGATAGACATAGGGGTACAGCACAAGGATCAGCATCACCGCTGCACCTTCGGTCGAGCGTATTTCCGGGAACCAATAGTCGCGCGGCCCCCAGCCTGTCACGTCCCGCAATGTGCTTTGAACGATCCCCGGGTGGTCCAGAATGAACGTGTAGGCATAAGCCAAAACATAGGCGGGAAAGGCCAGTGGCAGCACAAGTGCGATTTCTAAAAAGCGTACGCCGGGGAAGCGGGTCATCGTCACCAGCCAAGCGGCTCCGGTGCCGATACTAAAGGTACCTGCTGCAACCAATACAACAAGGATCAGGGTCGTGACCGTATAACTCGGCAACACCGTTTGCATCAGATGCGAGATCGTATCCGTCCCACCCGTCACTGCTGCCAATACCACGGCAAGCATGGGCAACAGGCACGCCCCCGCCACGATATACGCAATCCCCGCCAACAGCCGGGTTCCGCGTACGCCACGATTGCGCGATCCGTTTTGTGAGTATTCGATTTCGGCCATCATCCCGGCTGTTGACTGACAAAGGCGAAGGGTTCGCCTTTAATCGACCAAAAAGCTCGGAAACACCAGTACGTAGGCCAATAAATCTGCGGCATTAAATGCCACAGACCCATTTTCTAAGGCTATTCGTAAACCCGCTGGTCCTCGATGACCAAGCCATCTTTGGGAAGCGAACCCGGGGCCACGACCTCGATCGCGCCTTTCAGCTTCAGCACTTCGGCCACCGACTTAGCATAGGCCGGGTTATCCCCGCCTGCGCTTTCGATTTGTACGGTCATCGTGTCCATCTCGCCTTGACGCATCGCGATGACGCGGGCTTTGACAATCTCGTCATGTTTGTCGACCAGTGCCGCCACCTGTTCCGGGCGCACGAACATACCTTTGATCTTGGTGGTCTGGTCCGCGCGACCCATCCAGCCCTTGATCCTCGTGTTGGTGCGGCCGCAAGGCGAAACACCCGGCATCACCGCCGACAGATCCCCTGTCGCAAAGCGGATGAGCGGGTAATCAGGGTTCAAAGAGGTCACGACAACCTCGCCCACTTCACCCGGGGCGACCGGAATACCAGTTCCGGGGGTCACAATCTCGACGATCACATGTTCGTCGATGATCATCCCTTCCATTGCTGCGCTTTCGTAGGCGATGTTACCAAGATCCGCCGTCGCATAACATTGCAGGCACGAAATTCCGCGATCCGCATATTCCTGACGCAATGACGGAAACAGCGCCCCGCCGCCAACAGCAGCTTTCGAGAAATTCAGCGAAACGCCCATCTCATCGGCTTTGTCCAGAATGACTTTCAGATAATCCGGCGTGCCCGCATAGGCCGTACAACCGACATCCCGCGCCGCTGTCACCTGCAATTCCGTCTGTCCGGTGCCCGCAGGCAAAACGGCTGCGCCAACCGCACGTGCACCGTTTTCAAAGATCATGCCCGCTGGGGTCAGGTGATAGCCAAAGCAGTTCTGCACAATATCACCGGCGCCTACACCCGCTGCATTCAGGAACCGCCCCATGCGCCACCAGTCGTGATCCGTGCTGCCCGGTTCATAAATTGGGCCCGGCGACTGGAATACATGATGAAAATGCCGTGCCGGTTTCACCGTGAACCCTCCAAAGGGCGGCCGTTCGGCTTGCGCGCGGGTCAGGTCCGACTTTCGCAACACCGGCAACAGCGGCAAATCTTCTATGGATACCACTTTGTTAGTGTCTGATTCCGACAGATGCGCCGCGAACCCGGGTGCGGATGCCACGCGCTTGATCTGTTCTACAAGTGCTACCGCCTGATCGGAGGCGCGTTGGTCTGCCGAGCGGGTTTCGAGTGCATCGAAATAGGTCATCGCCATATCCTCCATCCGTTCACAGCCATCTCTTGCGGCGGCGGTAAGACCGCACGTCGCGAAAGCTTTTGCGGCCTTCATCTGACATGCCGAGGTAGAATTCCTTAACATCCGGGTTCTCGCGCAGCTCGGCAGCAGGGCCATCCATCACCACGCGTCCGGATTCCAAAATGTATCCGTAATGCGCAAACCGCAGAGCCACGTTGGTGTTCTGCTCAGCCAGCAGGAAAGACACACCCTCTTTCTCATTGAGGTCTTTCACAATGCCAAAAATCTCTTCGACCAGCTGCGGCGCAAGACCCATTGAGGGCTCGTCCAACAGGATCGTTTCAGGCCGCGACATCAAGGCCCGACCCATGGCAACCATTTGCTGTTCACCGCCTGAGGTATAGCCCGCTTGTGACTTGCGGCGTTCTTTCAGACGCGGGAAATAGTTGTAGACCAGTTCCAGATCCTGCTGGATCGCTGCAGACCCATCTTTGCGGGTATAGGCCCCGGTTAGCAGGTTTTCTTCAACAGTCAGGTGTTCAAAACAGTGGCGACCTTCCATCACCTGGATGACGCCCTTTTCCACCAGATCTGCCGGGTCGCTTTCATGCACGCTTTGACCGCGATACTTGATCGAGCCTTTGGTAACCTCACCCCGTTCCGAATGCAGCAGGTTTGACACAGCCTTGAGGGTTGTCGTCTTGCCTGCGCCATTGCCGCCCAGCAATGCCGTGATGCCCCCTTTTGGAACAGTAAGGCTGACGCCCTTCAGCACGAGGATTACGTGATTGTAGATCACCTCGATATTGTTGACTTCAAGCAGGGTTTCCGCCTGCACGTCAGTGGTATTTGCCGCATCCAGCATCAGCGCGTGTCCTCATGCCTGCCCAGCTTGGGGCGTCTGTAAGGAGCGGCAGCGAAACCGCCACTCCGAATGTTAGGGTGCCCCGGATAGGTTCCGGGACACTGGGTTGGTTTACTCGCAGCGCTGCGAGATGTTGTTTTCGGCCGCATAGGCTGCCGAGTCTTCCTCGATCAGCGCGTTGATGACCTCTACGTCAGTTGGCTTGAAATCCTGAACAGGGTTCCATGTTCCAGCGGCTGCATCCCACTGGACAACACCAACAAGACCCGGACCGCCGTGATTGTCACATGAGACCGAGAACTCGGGCCCGAACCCTGCCATGCCCAGCGCTTCCATCTTGGCGTTGGTGATTTCAAGCGCTTCCATGCCATCGCGCATCATCGACGCGTCGATATCTGCTGTGCCATGCATCTCTTGTGCAGTTTTGACCGCCTCGGCTGCCAGCATCGCCGCATAGAGACCGCGATTATACTGCACCGTGCCCAGCTGATCGCCTGCACCTGCGGCCTTGCCAGAATCGACAACGTATTTCTGCAGGTCCTCATAAACCGGGTAGTCGTCACCCAGACCGGTGAAGGTCAGCGCCTTGTAGCCGGTGGCCTTTTCACCTGCGGGTTGCACGTCGAATTCAGCACCGGACCACCAGACACCGATGAAGTTTTCCATCGGGAAACGGATATTGGCAGCTTCCTGAACCGCAACTTGGTTCATGACACCCCAGCCCCACATGATGACAAAGTCAGGCTTTTCACGACGAATTTGCAGCCACTGCGACTTCTGCTCCTGACCGGGGTGGTCGACAGGAAGCAGTGTAAGGTCATAGCCATGCTTTTCGGCCAGTGTCTCGAGCGTGCGGATCGGCTCTTTGCCGTAGGCCGAGTTGTGATAGACCAGCGCAATCTTCTTGCCGCTCAGGTCTCCGCCATTGCTGTCCAACAGATAGTTGATCGCGCCGGATGCACCGTTCCAGTAGTTGGCAGGATAGTTGAACACGTGGCTGAACACTTTACCGTTCGCCGCTGAGGTTCGGCCATATCCCATCGTGTGCAGAGGAATGCCATCAGCCGTCACTTTTGGGATCAGCTGATACGTGATGCCGGTCGACAACGGCTGATACACCAGCGCGCCTTCGCCCTTGGTCGATTCATAGCATTCCACACCTTTTTCGGTGTTGTACCCGGTTTCGCATTCCAGCACGCGGGCAGGAACGCCACCGATGCCGCCATCGCGTTCGTTCAGCAGGGTGAAATAGTCGGCATAACCGTCAGCAAACGGGATACCGCCTGCAGCATAAGGGCCAGTCCGGTAGCTGAGCGACGGGAACACAAGGTCGGCCATGACCGGACCTGCGGCCATCACGGCGCCCAGCGCCAGGGTTGCCAGTTTCTTGTTCATCGGGTGTCTCCTCCCTTGATTAATCCGATGTTGGTTTTCGGGCTTGTTGCACCCGTCTTTTCGTTGGACCGGCCCCTCAATGCGGGAACGGCCAGAGTCTGAGTTTCTCTTTGGCCACGCGCCACAATTGGGCCAGCCCGTGTGGTTCGAGGATCAGGAACATGATGATCAGTGCACCCACAATCACGAGGTTAAGGTGCGCCACGATATCTGTCGGCCAGCCAAGCAGGTCGACGCCAAGCAGTTTTAGAACCACAGGCAGCAAAACCAGGAAGGCCGCCCCGGCGAATGACCCAAAGATCGAGCCTAACCCGCCAATAATCACCATGAACAGCACCAGGAATGATTTCTGGATACCAAAGACCTCACCCACTTCGACCGCACCCAGGTAAACCGCAAAGAACAGCGCGCCCGAGATGCCGACAAAGAACGAACTGACGGCAAATGCAGTGAGCTTGGCCTTGAGCGGGTTCACTCCAATGATTTCGGCTGCGATGTCCATGTCGCGGATCGCCATCCAGGTCCGACCCGTTGTTCCACGGGTCAGGTTACGCGCAATTATGGCGCAGACTGTCAGGAAGATCAGGCAGAACAGGTATGTGGCCCAGGCCGGCGCATTCGGACCGGTGATGATGATGCCGAACACGTCCCGCTCGGGCGCGTTGATCTGACCTGATGCCGAATAGTTGTAGAACCATGGCACCCGGTTGAAGAGCCACACCAGAAAGAACTGTGCCGCCAACGTGGCCACGGCCAGATAAAACCCTTTGATTCGCAGTGACGGTAAGCCGAACAAAACGCCCACAAAGGCTGTGATGCCCCCGGCAAGGATCACGTGGATGAACATGCTGACATCGGGGAATGCGGTCATCAGCTTGTAGCAGGCATAGGCCCCCACCGCCATGAAACCACCGGTGCCCAGGCTGACCTGTCCGCAATAGCCCACCAAAATGTTCAGCCCGATCGCGGCAATCGCATAGATCAGGAACGGCAGCAGCAGCGCGTTCGCCCAATAGTCGTTGATGATGAAGGGAATGATCCCAAAAGCCACCGCCAGGACGACGTAATACCGGTACCGGTCGAACTTGATCGGGAAGGTCTGGCTGTCATCAATGTACGAGGTTTTGAAATCCCCGGCTTCACGATAGAACATGTCTTACTTTCCCCATTCTTCCTGTGCCCGGTTACGGGCTGCGGCATCCAATTGGTTGGATCCTTTGGCATATCCGCTCGCCTCTGAGGCGCGCACCAGTTTCAAGTAGGCCAGAACCCCCATGATCAGGCCCGCAAAGGCTAGGATCGCGGCGATGGTCAGCTGGCCTTCTGTCAGGTCGTCTGATGTGAGGGCGATGTACCCGAAGGCCCAGAACCCGGCCCATGCGATCACGTTGATGATGGCGATCAGCTTGGTCATGCACTACACCCTCTCAATGATCTTCTCGCCGAACAGACCTTGCGGTCGGAACACCAGAAAGATCAGTGCAAGAACATAGGCAAACCAGTTCTCGGTCGCTCCGCCCAGTGCCGGGCCCAGCGCGAATTCGAACAGTTTCTCGCCCACACCGATGATCAGCCCGCCCACAATGGCGCCGGGGATCGAGGTGAAACCGCCCAGCATCAGCACCGGCAGGGCCTTGAGCGCGATGAGCGAAAGCGAGAACTGAACGCCTGATTTGGTGCCCCACATGATCCCTGCGACCAGAGCGACGAAGCCTGCCACCGACCAGACCATGATCCAGATGAAGTTCAGTGAAATCCCGACCGACAGCGCCGCCTGGTGGTCATCCGCCACCGCGCGCATCGCACGGCCCTGTTTGGTGTACTGGCTGAACGCCACCAGCGCAGCCACCAACAGCGCGGCAATCACTGTGGCTACAATGTCCAGATTGTCGATGAAGAAGCCGTAATCGAAGATGTTAAAGGTCGTCTCGTCGATCCACAGGTTGATCCCCTGCGGCAGGCCCACATCCAGCGTCTTGATTTCAGACCCCCACATCAGGTCGGCCACGCCTTCAAGGAAATAGGCCAGACCGATAGTCGCCATGAACAGGATGATCGGCTCTTGCCCGACCAGATGGCGCATTACAAAACGTTGTACCGCCCAAGCCAGCAGGACCATCACCGCCATTGTAAGAATAATCGCAACCAATGCGGGTACGTTCCATCCAAAGTAGTGGATATGCGTTCCGAATATAGCGTTGATTAGATGCGCAAAGGGCACCTGACCTTTCATGATCCCAACCAGCGTCATCGCTGCGAACAGGGCCATAACCCCCTGCGCATAATTGAAAATCCCCGAAGCCTTGTAGATCAGCACAAAGCCCAGCGCGACCAGAGCATAGAGCACCCCGGCCATGAGACCGTTGAGGATGACCTCCATCGCAAATACGAGTTGTTCAGGCATCTGCGCCTCCCCAAATTTCTGTCTGGATATCAATCATGGCTGACCCCCAGATAGGCGTCGATGACCTCTTGATTGTTGCGCACCTCGTCCGGTGTGCCGTCCCCGATCTTCTTGCCATAATCCATCACGACCACCCGATCGCTCAGGTCCATCACAACGCCCATGTCATGTTCGATCAGAGCAATCGTTGTGCCAAACTCATCATTCACGTCGAGGATAAAGCGGCTCATGTCCTCTTTCTCTTCAACGTTCATGCCTGCCATGGGTTCATCCAACAGCAGCAGCTTGGGTTCCGCCGCCAGCGCTCGCGCCAGTTCGACGCGTTTTTTCAAACCATAAGGCAGGCGGGACACCGGCGTTTTGCGGATATGCTGAATCTCAAGGAAATCGATAATCTTTTCGACCGCCTCACGGTTCTCTGTCTCTTCCGCCTCGGCCTTGCCCTTCCACCAAGCCTGCTGAAACATGTTGGTTTTCATAAAGCTCAGCCGCCCGGTCATGACATTGTCCAGAACGCTCATACCTTCGAACAGAGCAATGTTCTGAAAAGTCCGTGCGATGCCTTGTTGCGCAACCTCATAAGGCCGCATTGGCGGGCGCTTTGATCCGTGGAACCAAACTTCGCCCTCTTGCGGGACGTAAAAGCCCGAGATCACGTTCAGCATCGAGGACTTACCCGCCCCGTTCGGCCCAATGATCGCGCGGATCTCACCTTCGCGAATGTCGAACGAGATATCCTTGATCGCCACCACACCGCCAAAGCGTAGGGTGATGTTTTTCATCTCCATCACCACACCGCCAATCTGGCGGCCGTCTTCGGTGACATATCCTTCGGAATTATCCAGCATCAGTTACTCCCTGACACGAAAACGAGAAGATGGGCGGCAGGTCGAGCGGCGCTCATTCCGCCGCAACCTTGTGCTGCGCGACCGGCACAACCGGTGCGTCTACGATCTCCAGAGTTGCAGAAATCGAGCCCTTGCGGCCATCCTCATAGGTCACTTCGGTGGTGGTCGAAACGCTCTCGGACCCGTCATATAGCGCAGCAATGATGTCGTGGAACTTGTCCTCGACAAAGCCGCGGCGCACTTTGCGGGTCCGGGTCATCTCGCCATCATCGGCATCCAGTTCCTTGTGCAGAACCACAAAGCGATGCACCTGACAGCCCGACAGCATTTCATCTGCCGCGACCGATTTGTTGACCTCTTCCACATGGCCGCGAATCGTCTCTAACACGCGGGGATGACCCGCCAGTTCCTGATATGACGCATAGGCCACGTTGTTACGCTCGGCCCAGTTCCCCACTGCCGTCAGGTCGATATTGATAAAGGCGACACAGCGATCCTTGCCGTTGCCAAACAGGACAACTTCTAGGATATCGGGATAGAATTTCAGTTTGTTCTCGACATATTTCGGCGCAAACATCGACCCGTCGGCCATCTTGCCCACATCCTTTGCACGATCGATGATCCGCAAGTGACCCGAGGTCTCTTCAATGAATCCCGCATCCCCGGTGGCCACCCACCCCTCGGCATCCTTTGTCGAGGCAGTCGAATCGGGATTGTTGTAGTACTCAACAAACACACCAGGCGAGCGATAGTGAATTTCACCCTTATCGTCGATCTTCAACTCCACATCCGGCGCGGGAACGCCAACTGTATCGGCACGCACCTCGCCATCCGGCTGTACAGTGATGAAGACGGTTGCCTCGGTCTGACCGTAAAGCTGTTTCAGGTTGATGCCCAAAGAGCGGTAGAAATCAAAGATTTCCGGCCCAATCGCCTCACCCGCCGTATAGCCGACGCGAAAACGGCCATAGCCAAGCGTATCCTTGAGCGGGCCGTAGACCAGCAGATTGCCCAACGCGTATTTTAGCTTGTCGCCAAAGCCCACCGGCTTGCCGTCCAACAACAGACCACCAACCTTCTTGGCATGCGCCATGAAGTGGTGGAACATGCGCTGCTTCAGCTTGCCCGCATCCTCCATCCGGATCATCACATTGGTCAGCTGCGTTTCGAACACGCGCGGCGGTGCGAAGAAATAGGTCGGCCCGATCTCGCGCAGGTCCGTCATCATGGTGTCAGCGCTTTCTGGGCAGTTCACGCAGAAGCCGCACCAATAGGCCTGACCGATCGAGAAAATGAAATCGCCCACCCAAGCCATTGGCAAATAGGACAGAATGTCCTCATTCCGGGTCAGGTGATCGAATTCTGCAGAATTCTTTGCGCTTTCAATGACATTGCGGTTCGACAGCACCACACCCTTGGGCTTGCCCGTGGTGCCCGAGGTATAAAGCATCACGCAGGTATCGTCGTAAGTGATCGCCGCAATGCGCTTGTCCAATTCAGCGTCAAACCGTGCATGACCGGCACTGCCTTCGGCCATAATGTCATCAAGCGCGTTCATCTGGCTGTGGTCATACTTCCGCATCCCGCGCTTGTCGGTATAGAGGATGTGTTTGACTTGATGCAGGTTTTCCTGAATCTCGATGACCTTGTCGACCTGCTCCTGATCGCCGCAGACGACGTATTTCGCACCACAGTGTTCCAGCACATAGGCCATCTCTTCGGCGACCGAGTCCTGATACAGAGGCACAGGCACCGCGCCCACCATCTGCGCGGCAACCATCGACCAATAATGCGCAGGACGGTTGCGGCCTATGACGGCGATATGGTCGCCTTTCTCAACGCCCAATTCCAGAAACCCAAGCGCAATCGCTCGAATTTCCTTGGCGGCTTCCGCCCAGGTCCAGCATTGCCAGATCCCGAATTCTTTTTCCCGATAGGCCGGGGAATCCCCGAACTGGGTCACATTGCGGTGTAGCAGCGCCGGAAGGGACGTCATCCCTTCGGCGCCCGACTGCGTCTGAGCCAATCTTTTTCTCCTCCCCATCCGGCCCCTCCTCCGAGCCGGAAACGACAGATCAGGAACACGCCCCGAATGCCGATGTCCCGATAAGGGACGCAGGAAAGATCAACGTCAAGTTTTGCCTGATGTTTTCTCAATTCTTACGAATTGTAACAGGGTTGGATGGACGGTGTTTCGAGCTGTACAAGCTGTGCAACCTGCCAGAATTCGTTGGCGGTTGGCGTTTTTTGGCGGAAAAATCAGTTTTGATCTCTTGATCTGCAGGACGGATTTTCTCCTATCATGTGGTCAGCAATTACTAAATTTGAAGGGATCAACTTGTGCATTTTTTCAGACTTTTCTCTGATCACAAAGGTGAAAGCCATTGGGAAGATGTGCCCGTGATTCTGAACGAACGCAGCTTTGCCCCACCGGCCCGAGAGATCGAGATTTCGGAACCAGAGCCCACCCGACAAGTTCTATTTCTCAGGTTGAGAGCGGGGTGGAACGAGCCAATTCATCCTACACCTGTCAAACAAAGACTCATCTGCTTGAAGGGCGCGGTGAAAGTTACCGCAAGCGATGGTGAAGCTCGGGAAATCTGGCCAGGTGACGTGTGGCACATGGAAGACAAACACGGGAAAGGCCATCACACAGAGGTGATCAGCCGAGGCGATTTCGAAGCGGTGGTTATTAAATATGAATGATCCTGGCCCGCGCGATGTCGTGATCAGGACAAATCATAAAATAAACCACGTTAGGTCTAAGTCGGATACGCTTGTTTAGGTACAAAAACGCTGCTCGAACCTATAACCAGTCCCGCAAAATCGGGATCAGCGGCACATCCGCGGCAGGCATCGGATAATTCCGTAGGTCATTCGCGCGCACCCATTTCAGCGCCTGACCTTCTCTCGATTGCGGTATCCCCTCCCACTTGCGGCAAGCGAACAGCGGCATGAGCAGGTGGAAATCATCATAACTGTGACTGGCGAAGGTCAACGGCGCGAGGCACGAGGCCCAGGTGTCGATGCCCAGTTCCTCGTGCAATTCGCGGATCAGCGCGGCTTCGGGGGTTTCGCCGGGTTCGATCTTGCCGCCGGGGAATTCCCACAGACCGGCCATGGATTTACCCTCAGGGCGTTGGGCCAGCAGGACACGGCCCTCGATGTCGATCAGGGCAACAGCAGACACTAACACTGTCTTCATGAACGGTAATCCGCGTTGATCTCGATGTAGCCATGGGTCAGGTCGCAGGTCCAAACGGTGGATTTGCCTTCGCCCAGTCCAAGGTCGACCGCGATCACAAGGTCCTGACCCTTCATGTATTCGGCCGCATCCTCCTCACGGTAGTCAGGGCTGACCCAACCTTTTTCCGCCACCAGAATGTCGCCGAACGAGATGCTCAGCAGGTCACGATCCGCCGCCGCGCCAGATTTGCCAATGGCCATGACGATACGACCCCAGTTGGGGTCCTCGCCCGCGATGGCGGTTTTGACCAGCGGAGAGTTGGCGATAGCCAGCCCGTGGGTTTTGGCATCGGCGTCCGTGGCGGCTCCGGTCACACGAATTTCTACGAATTTCGTGGCCCCTTCCCCGTCACGCACGACCTGTTGCGCGAGGTCCAGCATCACGGTTTCCAGCGCTTCGGCAAAGGCGGCATTGCCAGTGGCGTTCACGCCAGATGCCCCGGTGGCGCACAGAAGCAGGCTGTCCGAGGTCGACGTATCGCTGTCCACGGTAATGCAGTTGAAGGTCAGGTCAGTCTGCGCGCTCAGCATGGATTGCAGCGCGGATTGTTCAACCTGCGCGTCTGTGAAAATATAGACCAGCATTGTCGCCATATCGGGCGCGATCATGCCGGACCCCTTCGCAATCCCAGCAATAGAGACTGTTTTCCCGTCAATCTCGACCTGATCAGACGCCCCTTTCGGGAAGGTGTCGGTGGTCATGATGGCCCGTGCTGCATCCTCGATAGCATGGCGGCTCAGGCCGGATTTCAACGTCTCAAGCTGCGAAACGATACGGTCATGGGGCAACGGTTCACCAATCACCCCTGTGGACGAAGTAAAGACGCGTTCTACCGGAACGCCGGTGGCCTTGGACACGGCATGCGTCACCTCGGCCACCGAGGTCTGGCCATAGTGACCGGTAAAGGCATTGGCATTGCCCGAGTTCACCAAAATCGCCGCGGGCCCATCACTGGATCCACCGATCTTGTCCTGACAGTCCAGCACCGGCGCAGCCCGTGTGGCCGAGCGGGTAAAGACCCCGGCGACCGAAGTGCCTGGGTCCAAAACGGCCAGCATGACGTCGGTACGGCCCTGATAACGCACGCCGGCCTCGACGGTGGCGAAGCGCACACCGTCAATCGCGGGCAGGTCAGGGCATGACGCTGGGGCCAGCGGTGAAACCTTGGTAATCTTGGCCACGGGTCTTTACTCCTGAATCAGGTCCAGTTGGCGCATCATTTCGTGGCCTGCACCATCCAGCGCGGGACGCTCGATCTGTGCCTGTTGCGTAAGCTCATCAATACGGGCCTGAATGACGTCCTGCTGGATCGTCTGCACAAGTTCTTCGCGCACAACGTCCAATTCAGGCGCTTCGGTCTTGCGCGTGTCATTCAGCTTGACCAGATGCCAGCCAAATTGCGTCTGAACCGGATCCGAGACCTGCCCTTTTTCAAGCGCGATCACGGCGCCTTCGAACTCTGGCACCATTTGGCCCTTGCCAAACCAACCCAGCGCACCCCCATTGGGGCCGGACGGCCCAGTCGAGTTTTCGCGCGCAAGCTCGGCAAAGTCGGCACCTTCATCCAGCTGCACCTTAAGCTCTTTTGCTTTTTCCTCGGTCTCGACAAGGATGTGGCTGGCATCAAATTCGTCTTCGCCTGCGAAATCTTTGAATTGCGCATCATAGGCCGCTTGAATGGCATCATCCGTGACCGCAGCCTCTGTCAACGCGGCGACCGTCTGTACCGCACGCAGCGATCGCTCTTCATTCTCTAAACGCAGGGCGTTTTCAGTGTTCAGGTCATCTTGCTGCTGACCTAGCAATTGTTGCTGGATCAATTGTTCCAGAACAAAGTCGAACAAAACGTCGTCTTCTGCCTGCTGATACTGCGGGGGTAAAACGGCAACGGTTGCTATCACGTGACCAAGTGTGATCTCATCACCGTTCACACGCGCAACAACTGTGGACGCATCGGGCTGGGTTTCGGCGGCCAGCGGCAGCGCCATCATGGCAGTCAGAGCCAGCGATGGCAGAAAAGTGAGGCCTTTGGGCATTGAATCATCCTATTTCCTTGCCGCGACAGGGCGCAGCGTTGACACTCTGGAACCTGCCGCTTACATCGCTTTGAAGCCTTGGACAGGGCCGCCTTTCACCCCCCGTATCTATGGGTTGCGCGCAAGGTGGGCAAGCCTGTCGCAACCAAGACAAGAACAGATCCGCTGGAGTGAACATGCTGGGACTCGGAACGCTCGCCAAAAAGGTGTTCGGAACACCGAACGACCGCAAGATCAAGGCGACCCGCCCCCTGATCGAAAAGATCAACGCATTGGAACCCGAATTTGAGAAACTGTCGAATCAGGGCCTGATCGAAAAAACGGAAGAACTGCGCAAACGGGCGCTGGATGGCGAAAGCCTAGACAGTCTGCTGCCCGAAGCCTTTGCCAACGTGCGCGAAGGTGCAAAGCGCGCGCTTGGTTTGCGGGCCTTTGACGTGCAGTTGATGGGCGGAACCTTTCTGCATCAGGGCAATATCTCGGAAATGAAAACGGGTGAGGGCAAGACACTGGTCGCGACCTTCCCTGCCTATCTGAACGCTTTGACCGGCAAGGGCGTGCATGTGGTCACGGTGAACGAATACCTGGCCAAGCGCGACTCGGAATGGATGGGCAAGGTGTTTGCCGCCGTGGGCATGACCACCGGTGTGATCTGGTCGGGCCAGCCCGATGATGAAAAGATGACCGCTTATAAGTGCGACATCACCTATGCCACCAATAATGAGCTGGGTTTCGATTATCTGCGCGACAACATGAAGGCAGATCTGGAACAGGTTTATCAGAAACACCACAACTTCGCGATTGTGGACGAGGTCGACTCGATCCTAATCGACGAGGCGCGGACGCCGCTGATCATCTCGGGGCCTGCACAGGACCGCTCGGATCTGTACACCGCGATTGACGCGCTGATCCCAACGCTGAGCGATGACCATTTCAGTTTGGATGAAAAGTCGCGCAACGTGACCTTCACGGACGAGGGCAACGAGTTTCTGGAAGCTCAGTTGTTACAGGCGGGCCTGATTCCCGAAGGTCATTCCCTTTATGACCCCGAAAGCACCACGGTCGTGCACCACGTGAACCAGGGTCTGCGCGCGCACAAGCTTTTCCAACGGGACAAGGATTACATTGTCCGGGACGGCAACGTTGTTCTGATCGACGAGTTCACTGGCCGTATGATGCCGGGTCGCCGCCTGTCGGAAGGCCTGCACCAGGCGATTGAGGCCAAGGAGGGTGTGCAGATCCAGCCAGAAAACGTGACGCTGGCCAGCGTGACCTTCCAGAACTATTTCCGCTTGTATGACAAGCTGGGCGGTATGACCGGGACCGCGTTGACCGAGGCTGAGGAATTTCAGGAAATCTACGGTCTGGGCGTGGTCGAGGTTCCAACCAACAAGCCAATTGCCCGTATCGACGAGGATGACCAAGTTTATCGCACCGCAATGGAAAAATATGGTGCAATGATCAGCGAAACCCAAAAGGCGCAGGAAAAAGGTCAGCCGGTTCTGCTGGGCACCACTTCGATCGAGAAGTCCGAGTTGTTGAGCCAGATGCTGACCAAGGAAGGCATCGAGCACAACGTTCTGAACGCCCGCCAACACGAGCAGGAAGCGCAAATTGTCGCTGATGCAGGCCGTTTGGGCGCCGTGACGATTGCCACAAACATGGCCGGTCGCGGCACCGACATTCAACTCGGCGGCAATGTCGAAATGAAAGTGCTGAAGGCGCTGGCCGAAAACCCCGAGGCTGATCCGTCGGAACTGCGAGCCGCAGAAGAAGCGCGCCACGCTGAGGAAAAAGAAAAGGTTCTGGCTGCTGGTGGTCTATACGTCATGGCCTCGGAACGCCACGAAAGCCGCCGCATCGACAACCAGCTGCGTGGCCGCTCGGGCCGTCAGGGCGATCCGGGCCGCACCGTTTTCTACCTGAGCCTTGAAGACGATTTGATGCGCATCTTTGGCTCGGAACGTCTGGACAAGGTGCTGACCACGCTGGGCATGAAAGAAGGCGAGGCGATCGTCCACCCTTGGGTGAACAAGTCGCTGGAACGTGCGCAGTCCAAGGTCGAAGGCCGCAACTTCGACATGCGGAAAAACGTTCTCAAATTTGACGACGTGATGAACGATCAGCGTAAGGTGATCTTTACCCAACGCCGCGAAATCATGTCGGCCAATGACCTGTCCGAAATCGTCTCGGATATGCGCGAGCAGGTGATCGACGATCTGATCGATGAGTACATGCCGCCGAAATCCTATGCCGATCAATGGGATACCGATGGTCTGCACGAGTCGATCAAGGATAAGCTGACCATCGACGCCCCGGTTCAGGACTGGGCCGCCGAGGAAGGCGTGGATGACGAGCAAGTACGCGAACGTCTGATCAAAGCCGCTGATGAGATGATGGCCCAGAAAGCCGTCGCCTTTGGTCCGGAAAACATGCGCAATATCGAAAAACAGGTATTGCTACAAACTATCGACAGCAAATGGCGCGAGCATTTGCTGACGTTGGAACATTTGCGTTCGGTCGTCGGTTTTCGCGGTTACGCACAGCGCGATCCACTGAACGAATACAAGAACGAAAGCTTCCAACTTTTCGAAAGTATGCTGGACAGCTTGCGCGAAACCGTGACTCAGCAATTGTCGCGCGTGCGTCCGCTAACTGAGGACGAGCAGAAAGAAATGCTCGCCCAGATGGCTGCGCAACAAGCGCAGGCGCAACAGGCGGTGGACAAGGCCGCTGGTCAGGCCGAAGCCAAAGCCGAAGCTGCAGCATCCGGTGATGCACTGCCAGGGTTTGATGAGAATGACCCGTCAACCTGGGGTAACCCGTCGCGGAACGACCCCTGCCCCTGCGGCTCTGGCAAAAAGTTCAAACATTGCCACGGCCGATTGACCTAACGTCAACACACACTGATCACAATGAGTCCGTCTCGCGGCCACAAATTGGCCGCGATTCGTAACGAGAGTGCAAGCTGCTCCTTCAACTGGGGAGGGTGTCTTGTTTGTAGTTCGCAACTACGTGACCATGTGCGGTACCGTCGCCTGTGCTTTGGGCATCGGCTACCTGATGCAAAACGGATCATCTGCGCAGCCCGACGGTGCGCAGGCTGGAATTGATGTCGCTTCGGCATCCGAACAGTCTTCGGTTCTGTCGGGACTGGAAGATATTGTTTTGACCTCTGCCACACCCTCTGATGCAAATCCCGGCAATGCAGCTTCGGCACCTCGCGGGGTTCCTTCCGCGCTCAAACCGTCGGATTGCAATATCAGTGCCCGTGCGGTTGCGGTTTCGGGCGCGATGGCGCGTGTTTCGCTCAAAGCGCCATGCAACGCGGAAGAACGAGTTGAGGTCCATCACAGTGGCCTGACGGTCAGTCAAATGACCGATGCCTCTGGCGGGTTGCAAATGAACATCCCGGCCTTGTCGGAATACGCGATTTTCCTGATTTCGTTCGAAGATGAAACCGGCACTGTCGCCACCACTCACGTCACCGACATTGCTCAATACAATCGCGTTGCCCTGCAATGGCAGGGTGAGACCGAATTGCAGATCCATGCTCTGGAGTTCGGCGCCAGCTATGGCGGCGATGGCCATGTATGGGATGACGCATCGGCCAAAGGCGCCGGAAAGGTTTTGCGCCTGGGTCAGATCGGTCACGAAAAGGCACAGAATATCGAAGTGTATTCTTTTCCTGCAGGCGCATCGGATCAGTCCGGTACAATTGACCTGACGGTCGAGGCCGAAGTGACAGAAGCAAATTGTGGGCGCACGCTGAACGTGCAAGCTTTAGAGCTTCTGCCAGACCGTCGCTTGCGGTCACGCGACATGTCGCTGACCCTGCCTGATTGTTCACAGGCTGGTGAGTTTCTGGTGTTGAAAAATCTGCTCTCAGACCTGACAATTGCGGCAAAGTAATCCGCAGGCAGGTTCGGCTCTCTTATGACATTATTCCGTGTAGCGGCAGCTGCGCTGATTTCATTTGCCACTGGCGCTCTGGCGCAGGACATCACGCTGACGTCGCATGACGGCAAGGTCGAAGTGACCGGCAATCTGCTGGGCTTTGACGGCGAGTTTTATCGCGTAGAGACGCAGTTTGGCACACTCACGGTGGATGGATCGGGCGTTACATGTGACGGTCCAGCCTGCCCGAACCTGACCGATTTTGTGGCCGAGCTGTGGTTTTCCGGCTCATCCGTTATGGCTGAAACGGTACTGCCCGCGCTGATCATTGGCTTCGCGCAACAAGAAAGCCTGACCGCAACCCCGGCGCGTGTGGATTCGGACAGCTTTGTCTACGAACTAAGACAGGCTGAGCGCTCGGCACCGCTGGCGCGGTTTTATTTTGATGTAGGCACGACGGCGCGTGGATTCCGCGACCTGATCGAAGATCAGACGGATATCGTGATGGCCCAGCGCGAAGTGCGCGATACAGAGCGCGAAGTCGCCGAGGCCGCAGGCTTGGGCGACCTGAAACGGGCGCGGCGATCGCGGGTCATTGCTCTGGACGCCATGGTCCCGGTGGTGGCCCCGGACAACATGATGCAGCAGATTTCAATGGCAGATTTAGCCCGCATCCTGTCCGGGGACGTGACCAATTGGGCGGATTTGGGCGGCCCAGACGCGCCGATTGCTTTGCATGTCCCGGAAATAGGATCCGGGCTTTCGCAAGCTGTTGAAGACCAGGTTTTGAAAACCGTGGATGCAGAGTTGTCGCCGACAGCGACCCCGCACAGCCGAATCCGCGATCTGACAGACTCTGTCGCAAAAGATCCCTTTTCAATTGGGATAGCCAGCAAAGCCACAGCTAATACCACCCGCATCCTGCCACTGACCGGAGGATGCGGACATCCTCTTGCCGCGACCCGACAATCTATCAAGACCGAGGATTATCCGCTGACTCTGCCGATGTTCCTTTACCTCCCGGACCGACGCCTGCCACGGATCGCGCGACAGTTTCTGGCATACACCCAAAGCCCAGAGGCTCAGATGGCGATACGGGGCGCGGGGTATGTGGATCAATCGCCCGAAAACCTGCCGGTTGACGTGCAGGGCGACCGGCTGGCCAATGCCATCTTAACAGGCGGCTCCGAGGTCGGGTTGGAGGAGTTGCAGCGCATGATCGACACGCTGCGCCCACTTTCGCGCCTATCCTTGTCTGTTCGATTCGAACCCGGCTCTTCGCGCCCCGACGCACAGTCTCGTTCAAACATTCAACAACTGGCCCAGATGCTTGAGACCGGAACGCTGAAGGCGCGCAAGCTGGTGTTTGCGGGCTTCAGCGACGGTGACGGCGGGGCCGCCACCAATGCCCGCATCGCCTTGCGGCGCGCGCAAACCGTGCGCAACGCTGTGCTGGCGGCTGTGGAATCGTCACTGCCCGAAGGTATCGAGGTTTCAGCCGAAGGGTTTGGTGAGGCGATGCCAATGGCCTGCGATGACACGGAATGGGGCCGCAAAGTTAACCGTCGGGTCGAAATCTGGGTTCAGTAAGCGCTACAGGAATCCTTCCGACCGAAAGCTCAACTCGGTCGATTTTCCTATGATCAGGTGATCGTGCAGGGTTAGCCCCAAGGCCGAACAGGCATCCTGAATACGGTTGGTCATGTCGATGTCCGACTGCGAGGGCGTCGGGTCACCAGACGGGTGGTTATGGACCAATATCAAGGCCGAAGCATTCAGCTCCAGCGCCCGTTTTGCAACCTCGCGCGGATAGACCGGTACGTGATCAACGGTTCCTTTGGCCTGTTCTTCATCAGCGATCAGAACGTTTTTTCTGTCCAGATAAAACACCCGAAACTGCTCGGTTTCGCGATGGGCCATGGTGGTGTGACAATAATCCAGCAGCGCATCCCAACCCGAGATCACATGCCGCTGCATCACACGTGCACGCGCCATCCGATGGGCGCAGGCCTCGAGGATCTTGAGATCCGTGATCACGGTATCGCCCACGCCTTTGATCTGCCGCAGACGTTCTTCCGGCGCGGTCAACACGCGGTTGAAATCGCCAAACGCATCCATCAAACCACGCGCCAGCGGCTTCACGTCCTGCCGGGGTATCGACCGGAACAACACCAGTTCCAGCAACTCGTAATCCGGCATCGCCGCTGATCCGCCTGCCATGAACCGTTCGCGCAGCCGCTTGCGGTGGTCTTTTATGTAGGAGGGTAACCGACCTGACGGCAGCGGCTGCGCGGGCGCTTCGTCCGTGTCAAACAGCATAGGGGCTTCGGCAAAGGCGTTCTGGGTCATAGCTTCACCCTGACGCAGAATCAGTTTCTGATTGGTTAACGACCCTCTCCTGCCATACGTGCCGTGGCACGGCGGACGATCATGTGCAGAAGGATCGAGAACACACCCAGCGTCAGCATCGCCGCGAACATCAGGTCGGTCTTGGCGCGACCATTGGCCAGCAGCATCAGATAGCCCAAACCTTGCGACGAGCCGACCCATTCGCCAATCACCGCCCCGATCGGAGCATAAACCGCCGCCAGACGCATACCCGAAGCCAACGATGGCAGCGCCGCCGGAATACGGATGTGCCACAGGACCGAACGTTTGCTGGCCTGCATCGTGCGCGCTAAGTCTAGAAAGCCCGCAGGTGTTCGCATCAAACCATCAAAAAACGACGAGGTGATCGGGAAATAGATGATCAGAACCGCCATCGCGACCTTGGACCATAGACCATAACCAAGCCACAAGGTCAGCAACGGCGCCAACGCAAAAACCGGCAGCGCCTGAGTGAACACCAGCATGGGCTGCACCAAAACTCGCGCGGCGCGCGAATTCGCCAATTGCAGTGCTGTGATGACGCCCAGCACCGTACCGACAGCTAAGCCTATGACAACTTCAACTGCGGTGATCCACGCATGCTCGGCGATTAACCACCTGTTCTGCCACCAAGTTTCAGCCACCACGGCTGGTCCGGGCAGGATGAATTTTGGCAATCCGGTCAAGGTTACGATCCCTTGCCAGATGAGCAGAGCAAACAGAGTGGCTGCCAGCGCCGACAGATACCTCATGCTGCGTCCTCCCGCAGAAGCCGCAGCAATGCACCCTGAGTTTCCAGCGTTTCCAGATCATCCACGCTGCGCGGGGCCGGAGCATGAGGCGGGTCGCAAGGGGTCAGGCCGTGTTCGGTCATGACAACAATGGACTGCCCCAAGCGCGCGGCTTCACCTGGGTCATGCGTGACCAAAAGGACAGTTCGCCCCACCAGCGCTTCGGCCGCCAGATCCTGCATATCGGCGCGAGTCCGGGCGTCGAGCGCCGAAAAGGGCTCATCCAGCAGCACGATGGGCCGGTCTTCCATCAACGTACGGGCCAGCGCGACGCGCTGTCTTTGCCCCCCCGACAGCTCGGTCGGTTTCTTGGTCATGTGATCCTGCAGGCGCATCCGTTTGATCAGGCGGTCACGCCGATCCAAATCAGGCTTTTCTCCCCGTAACCGTGCGCCAAGCGAAACGTTCTGAGCCACTGTCGCCCAGGGCAACAGAAGGTCATCCTGCGCCATGTAAGCTACCCGATCCGAGACCGGCAACCCGTCGCTTGCTGTGATCTGACCCAAGAACTTGGCCCCGGTTTCCAGCCCGGCAATCAATCTCAAAACGGTGGTTTTTCCCACGCCCGATCCGCCCAGCAAACAGGTCCAAGCACCCGCGTCCAGTTTCAAGGTCAACGGTGCAAACAGGGTCGCATCGTCGATTTTGGCTGATCCGCTGATTGTCAGACCGGGCGCACGGGTCATGGTGTTAGGCCCATTTGCCAGAAATTAACCTCCAATTCCGTCGCCGTCCGGAAGGTTTGACACAGACGATGCCAGCGGGGTGAAGATTCAAAATCCGCCCCAATACGCCGCGTTAGAGCCGAATCCAGCAACTCACCTACCGCTTGGCACGCGCCTTGATACTCTTCACCGGCATAGGTGTTGATCCAATCGCGATAGGTCTCGGACGTCGCTTCCTCCGCCAGCCGGGTACCGATCTCACCATAGCCCATAACGCAGGGGGCCAACGCTGCCAGCAGGTCCAGCAGATCACCGCTGTATCCCGCTTCGAGGACGAACCGCGTATATGCAAGATTTTCGGCGCGTTCGGGGGTGGCGAACAATTCATCCTGTGAGATTCCAGCAGCCTCACAGATACCGATGTGCAGCTGCATTTCTTCCGCAACCAAAGCGTTCACGGTGCCGACCGCTGTCAGCATTTCGGAATGCGTTTCCGATTTCACAACTGCCAAAGCCCACGCACGAGAAAAATGGATCAGAAACACGTAATCCTGACGCAGATAGTGAAGAAACGCCTCACGCGGCAGCGTTCCATCCTTCATTCCTTCGACAAAGGCGTGGCGGGTATAGTCCCGCCACGGCCCCTGCGCCGCATCACGCATCAGCGTGAAGGCTTTGCCATACCCGTTCATTGCGCGGTAACATCGATGGTCAGATCACTGACCGGAAGGATGCTATCGATCATGCCGCTTTCGTTCAGGAACGCCTCGAACCGGGCATACCGACCGGCATCAAAACCTGCAGGGCGCAGTGCAAAACGTGGCAACGTATCGACCCAAGCGCGGGCGTTCAGCTCATCTTGCAGTTCAGGCGACGTGCTTGCGAAGATCTCCCAGCTTTTTTCTGGGTTGTTGACGATATACTGGGTCGCTTTTTCGGTCGCAGCCAAAAAGCGGGCGATCTTGTCTTTGTCCATCGTCTCGGGGTTGGCGACATAAATCAGCTCGTCGTAAGATGGCACGCCTTCTTCCTCGATATAAAAACAAGTGCCCGGACGACCTTCGATATCCATCTGGTTGAGTTCAAAGTTACGGTAAGCCCCGATAACCGCATCGACCTGGCCAGTCATCAGCGAGGGCGAGAGTGAGAAGTTGACGTTGATCAGCTCCACATCGTCCAATGCAACGTCATATTTGCCCAGAACGGTGCCAAGGATGGCCTCTTCGACACCTGCGACAGAGAAACCGATCTTCTTGCCCTTGAGGTCGGCGGGCGATTTGATCGGGCCGTCTTCCAGCACCAAAAGGCAGTTCAAGGGTGTTGCAACCAGTGTGCCAACGCGTTTCAGGGGCAGGCCCTCGTGGATTTGCAGATGTAGCTGGGGCTGATACGACACGGCCAGGTCCGCCTGCCCAGCAGCAACCAGACGCGGCGGGGCGGACGGATCCGCGGGCGGGACGATTTCGACCTCAAGGCCCTGCTCGGCAAAATAGCCGTTTTCCTGAGCCACAATAATAGGGCCATGGTCAGGGTTGATGAACCAATCCAGCAGGACTGTCATCTTGTCTTCGGCCCAGGCTGGCGCGGCGGCCAAAAGGGCTATGGCTGTCATCAGCTTCTTCATGTCTCGCGTTTCCTTTTCATTCACGAGGTTGAGGCCGCGACGAGGACAATCTCGCCTGGCCAATTCGGTTGCATGTGTTCCGCCGCACGCCACGAGCGCAGGCCTGTCGCACAGCAAAGAGCAAGCCGTTTCCCTTTATTAGGGTCTATCTGTTGCAAGTTTTCAGGTGATATACGGATGGCGTCAGGGTGTGCTGGAACTGGTGCTTCTTCTATACCGCGCAACTCCACGATTTGGTCGGCATCCGTCAGTTGATTAACAGATAGGAAGCGGAAGCACGTATTCGGCTCGGGCGCATCGTCAAAGCGGAACCCCGTACTGCGCAGGGTTTGCGCGTCATACTGCACAATCTGGCCCAAGGGCGAAGGCTCCAGCCCAAGGATCAGGTTGAGCGCCATCTGCGCCTGCATCGCCCCGATCACACCAACCACAGGACCCAGAACGCCCGCCGTAGCGCAGCTGGCCCCACTATCGGGCGCGTCCGGGAACACAGCGCGCAGGGATGGGGCTCCGCCGCAGAATCCACCGACATAGCCCGAAAGCCCCAGAACCGAAGCGCTGATTAACGGTTTGCCTTGCGCGAGGCACGTGTCCGACAGGATATAGCTGGCCGCGTAACTGTCGGCGCAATCCAGAACGACATCGGCTTGCGCCACCAGGGAAGCCGCGTTTTCGCTTGTAAGGGCGTGATTGAGGGCGACAACTTCAACTTCGGCATTCAATGCACGGCACCGGTCAGCAGCGCGTTCGGCTTTTGGATGTCCACAGTCTGCCTCAGCAAACAAGGTTTGCCGATGCAGATTCGACAGATCCACAGTGTCACCATCTACAATCGTGATCCCCCCAACGCCGGCCCCGGCCAAAAGCGGCAGGACCGGCGCGGCCAACCCGCCTGCTCCCACCACCAGAACACGAGCTGAAGACAAGCGGCCCTGTCCTTCGGCGCCCACTTCGGGCAGAAGCGTCTGACGGTTATAGCGGCTCATCGCGTCGCCTCGATCCACGCGCGCACCCGTGCTTCGGGATCCGCGTTTAGGGTGATGTCCGTCACGGCCGAGACAATATCGGCCCCGGCCTCCAGCACCCCCGCTGCGCGCTCGACGCTCATGCCGCCGATACCAACCAAGGGAATGTCGCCAACACGTGCCTTCCATTCGGTCACGCGGGGCAGGCCCTGTTGATGCCATTTCATCTTTTTCAGGATGGTTGGATAGACCGGTCCCAGTGCCACATAGTCGGGATCCATTGCCAACACGCGCTCAAGCTCATCATCGTCATGAGTTGAAACACCCAGCTTTAGACCCGCTTTTTGGATGGCTTTCAGGTCAGCATCATCCAGATCCTCTTGCCCAAGGTGAATCCAGTCGCATCCCAGATCGATGGCATGTTGCCAATAATCATTGATCACCAGAACTGCCCCATGATCGCGGCACAAATCGCGCGAGGCCGCTATCTGGTCGCGAACCTGATCATCAGGCTGATCCTTTACGCGCAATTGCACCAGTTTGACACCCAACGGCAACATCCGGCGCAGCCAATCCGAGTGATCAAAGATCGGATAAAAACGGTCCAGCGTCATGACAGAAATGCCTTTCCAACAACGGGGGTCGAGGGTTCAGCCATATCGCGCGCCTCAATCGGGTCCGCCTGATGGGCCAATTGCCCGGCCAGTGTCGCCTGCGCCATCGCTTTGGCCATCAGAACAGGATCCCCGGCGCGAGCCACGGCCGTGTTCAAAAGGACGGCGTCATAGCCAAGTTCCATTGCGTGGGCCGCATGGCTGGGCAGACCGATACCGGCATCGACCACCAACGGAACATCCGGAAACTCGGCCCGCATAGCGCGCAAGGCGTATTCGTTGTTCAGACCACGCCCAGACCCAATGGGCGCACCCCAAGGCATAAGCACCTCGCACCCTGCTTCTAACAAGCGTTCGCCCACGATCAGATCGTCAGTGGTATAGGGGAACACCTGAAACCCGTCTTCGGTCAGGATACGGGCGGCTTCGACCAACTGGAACACATCCGGTTGCAGGCTGTCGGTGTGCCCAATCAGTTCCAGTTTGATCCACGGGGTCTCAAACACCTCGCGGGCCATATGGGCTGTGGTCACGGCCTCTTTTACTGTATGACAGCCAGCTGTGTTAGGCAGGATCAGGACGCCAAGCTCCCGGATCATCTGCCAAAAGGTCTGCCCCGCACCGGATTCACGGCGCAGGGATACGGTTGCAACACCCGCACCGCTGTCACGGAAAGCCTGCTCCAGAATGGCAGGGCTGGGGTATTGGGCCGTGCCGAGCATCAGCGGGTTGGGCAGTTCCGTTCCATAAAAGGTTTTCATCCTTATCCCCCCTGCATCGGCGCAACGACTTCGACCCGGTCGCCATCGGCCAGTTTGTGCGCGACGCGCAGGCTGGAAGGAACGAAGTCTTCGTTCACTGCGGTGGCAACGCGGCCAGTGAAGCCGCATTCCTCCAGCAGCTCGGCCAGGGTTTCGGCGCGCACATCCCGCGTCTCGCCATTAAGCACGATCTTCATCGACCATCTCCGTATGTGTGTTGTCCAGCGCCAAATCCGCCACACCCTGCGCCAGAGCCGGGGCGAGCAGATAGCCGTGCCGATAAAGTCCGTTGGCATAGATTGTCCGACCCAAGCGACGGATGCGGGGCAAATTGTCGGGAAAGGCGGGACGCAGATCGACGCCGATTTCCAACACCTCTGCCTCACCAAAGGCCGGGTTAAGGGCATAGGCTGCGCTGAGCAGTTCCAGCATGGATCGGGCCGTGATGCGGCTGCTGTCTTCGCTTTCGATCATGGTCGCGCCCAGCATGTAGATGCCATCGCCCCGGGGCACGATATAAAGCGGCATTCGGGGGTGCAAAAGACGCACGGGGCGTGTCAACTCAACGTCCGGGCAACGCACGACCAGCATCTCACCCTTCACACCCCGAAGATCATGCAGGTATTCGCGTGCGTGCAGTCCGCGACAGTCGATCGCGTGCTCAACTTGTGCAGGGGCCAATTTGCGATGGAATTCCACCCCTTGTTCCTTCAAGCCTCGGTGTAGGTCCTGCAATGCCTGGCGGGGATCAAGGTGGGCTTCCTGGTCAAAGAACAGGCCCTTCCCAAACCCGTGCAAATCAGGCTCTAAATCAGCAATTTTTGCGCGATCGGCTTCCACAAACGCTTCGGTCCGACGCGCAAATCTGCGTAGGTCCGGCAGGTCTCGTGTATTGGCGACAACCAGCGTACCGCACCGCTGTACCTTTGTGCGACCAGCCCACCAATCGATTGCCCGCTGACCCAGTCTCAGCACCGGTTCTTCCGCGTTTTCGTATTCGCACCAGGGTGCCAGCATACCCCCGGCCCACCATGAACACCCGTGCGGGCCTGGCGGGCCGCCGGGATCAAACACCTGCACCTTCGCGCCGCGCGACACCAGTTCGCTGGCGACGGCCAGACCGGCCACCCCGGCTCCTATGACAGACCAGACGGTCACTTGGGCCAGACCTGATGGAAATGATGCACCGGACCGTGCCCAGAACCCACGTTCAGCTCATCTGCGCGTCCAATCGCGCCTTGCAGGTATTCATGCGCCTGCGCAACGGCATCCTGCATCGTCAGACCCTTTGCCAAACCCGCGGCAATCGAGGACGATAAAGTGCATCCAGTCCCATGCGTATTTTTAGTGTTCCGGCGCGGGGCCTGAAACTCTGCCACGATACCTGTCGGGTCGATCAGCAAGTCATGACACACCTCGCCCGCGCCGTGTCCGCCTTTCATCACCACAGCGCGCGCACCCAAAGCGCAAAGAGCCTGACCCTGAGCGGCCATCTCCTCGGGTGTTTCGACCTCTTGGGCATCCAACAGGCAAGCGGCTTCGGGCAGATTTGGGGTCAAAACCGCCGCCATCGGCAACAGCACATCGCGCAAGGTCTGGATTGCCTCTTGCGCCAGCAAGGCGTCACCAGACTTGGCGATCATCACCGGGTCCAGAACAATGGGGCCCTGAAAGTTGGCCAACCCGTTTGCGACGGTTTGAATGATCTCAGGTGTTGCCAGCATACCGATCTTGACAGCTTTGACATCCAGATCGCCCAGCACTGCTTGAATTTGCGCCTCGATCACGTCCAGAGGAATACCATGCACCGCTGTGACGGCCTGCGTGTTCTGTGCGGTGACGGCGGTGATCACGCTTGCAACAAAAACACCAAGTGCTGACATGGCCTTCATGTCAGCCTGTATTCCGGCACCGCCGCCGCTGTCAGATCCCGCAATGGTCAAGGCAATTGCAGCCATATCGTCGCTCCATCTTCTTTGGGCAACGATGTAGGAAAACTGTCTGCATTCAAAAGACCGTTCCCTACGCCGGAATTGCCCGGATCAGGTTCGATGGGTTAACGCAGCCACGCCTCTCAGCCCTGCAAATAGGGCACCCCAACGGTTGGGGCAGACAATCTCAGCCACCGACACCGAACGCAAGAGCCAAATGGGCGTTATCGGTCAGCAAACTGGATATATCGCTGGTCCGTTTTGCAACACGCGTAGTGGCGCGGCAGGCGCAAAACACATAAGGCGCGGCACCCTGACCGGGAAACCGCGCCTCATGATCTTTATGGGTGCACCCAGACGTGTATTGACGTCTGGTGCAAGTCTATATCAGCTTTTGCCTTTCCAGGGCACCAGAATACGTTCGGCCCAGCGCATCAGCATGTCGATGCCGAAGCCGATGACACCAATCAGGATGATGCCCATGATCACGATGTCGGTATTCTGGAATTTGGAGGCAACCATAATCATCATGCCCGCCCCTTTTTCAGCGGCGACCAGTTCAGCAGCAACAACCGTGCCCCAGCAGACGCCCATCGCAACCCGCGCACCGGTGAAGATCTCGGGCAACGAATTGGGGATGATAACATGGCGCATCACCTGCCACTTTGACGCCCCAAGGGAATAGGCCGCGTGTACCTTCGAGATGTTCACGCCGGACACACCAGAACGGGCCGCAATCGCCATGATCCAGAGCGCAGCCAGGAACAGCAAGATGATCTTGCCACCCTCACCGATCCCTGCCCAAATGATCACCAGCGGGATCAGAGCCAACGGTGGCACCGGGCGCATAAACTCGACAATCGGGTCGAACCAGCCACGGAACCAGTTGGACAGACCCATGGCATAGCCCAAGGGAATGCCCACAAGCGATCCCAGTAGGAAGCCCACGATCACGCGGAACAGCGAGTAACCCAGATGCTCCCAAAGGGTGAAATTCCGGAAGCCTTCGCTGGCAATCTCGCCCAAGCGCTCGAAAACGTTTTCCGGTGCGGGCAGCCAGATCGGCTCCATCTGCCAGCCCTTGTCCGGGTCGATGTTGAGCGTGCCGCGCTGCGACATGACCACACGACCGAAATCGGTGTTCACAGAACCACCCGGCTCAATCGACTGACCATTCACGGCAACGATCTTTGCACCTTCGTCACGACCGATCTCATCATTTCGGTCAAGGCGGGCCAACTTACTGCGATAGGCCTGCACCACAACGGCATCGTCCTTGGCGAATCCATCGCCGGGCGCGACCTCGGGTTCATCCACCGGTGCGTCCGCAGGGTGCACGATCACCGTCACTGAGGCGTCATCGGTCTGACCATCAGCCGTTTCAACAGTGTAGGTGAATGAGCCCTCTCCGACATAAGGACCGGGCGCGTGCAAGAAGGACGGCAACAAGGCCGACCCGGTGAATGCGCCCCAAAGCACGAAGATGGCGATGATCGAGATGATTGATGCCTTACGATCCGAGACAACAGCGCTTTCATCGCCGAAAGTGACCGTCTTAAGTGAGGTGAAATCATGGCGGTCTGTGCCTGCAGTCACCAGTTTGACCACAAAGAAAGCGCCGATAAATATCGCGATATAGATCAGAATGGGGATCATTGCGCTGCCTCCGTCCGACCCATGATTTCTTCTTCCATGTCCCAGATCATGCCCAGGATCTCTTCGCGGTTGGTGGCGAAGTCAGGGTGTTTTTTGACCTCACGCAGATCCTGGTCGACGCCCATATCTGCGAAGGGGAGGCGATATTCCTTGTGAATGCGCCCCGGTCTGGGTGCCATCACGAGCAGACGCTCGCCCAGCAGCAGCGCTTCTTCCACCGAGTGGGTGATCAGGATGATTGTCTTGCCGGTCTCCTTCCACAGCTTCAGAACCAGCGATTGCATTTTTTCACGGGTCAGCGCATCCAGCGCGCCAAGCGGTTCGTCCATCAGGATGACATCGGGGTCATTTGCGAGACACCGCGCCAGCGCCACACGCTGCTGCATCCCGCCAGACAATTCGTAGATAGCCTTTTCCTTGAAGTCCTGAAGCCCCACGACCTCAAGTAGATGATCGACCTCGGCCGCGTATTGCGCTTCCTTCTGCCCCTTCATCCGAGGGCCAAAGCTTACATTATCACGCACGCTCATCCATTCGAACAAAGCGCCCTTCTGAAACACCATGCCACGTTCGGCATCAGGGCCAGTGACCGTGTGGCCATTCATCACGATCTGCCCTTCGGTCGGGGCCAGAAAACCCGCAACGATGTTCAGCAGTGTGGTCTTGCCGCAACCTGAGGGGCCCAGCACGCTCATCAACTCGCCTTCGTTCAGATGCAACGTGACATCCTTCAACGCCTGCACGGCCGTTCCGTTAGGCAGGTCGAAGCGCATGGAGATGTTTTCGATGGATAAACCTGTCATATCCCGCTTTCTTTAGATGAGGGCGCCGCCACAAGCAGGCGGCACGCCCGATTGCCGGGGGAGGATCGGCGGGCGCATGGAAATGCGCCACGCCAAACCTTGTTACTTGCCGTCGGCAATCGTCATCGGCTCGGTGTTGACCGAGTTGGCATAGCTGTCCAGCGCACCGTCAATGCTGCCGGCCTCGACAAACACGTCGGCTACGCCCTTCATGAAGGTCTGCACGTTTCCGCCCAGCCATTTCTGCGACAGCTGGTCATCCATGCTGGGGAAACCCATCGTTCCGATGGCCGCGCGCGCGCCTTCAAGATCCATGCCGGATTCTTTGGCAACAACTTCAAGCATCGCATCACCGCCCGCACCCGAGTTCCAACGCTCATTTGCATCCGCAGTTACCTGAAGGAACTGGGCGACCAGCTCAGGGTTTTCCGAGATAAAGCTTTCCGGGGCCGAGGTCACATCGAACACCAGAATACCCAGTTCTTCCTTCTCGGCACCGGTCAACAGAACGTTGCCGTGCTCTTTCATCCGGGACAGACCGCCGCCATAGCCACACGCGAAATCAACTGCGCCCTGGCTTAGGGCCGCAGCACCTTCAGGCGGGGCCATGTCGACAACTTCAAGGCTGGCCAAGTCGATACCGAAGTGATCCATCTGGCGAAGGAAGCCATAGTGCGCGGCGGTACCCAGTGGCACAGCCACCTTTTTGCCTGCCAGCTCGCTGGCGTTTTCCTTATCGATCTCCAGCGCTTCCGACACGACACAGTTGTCGTTCTCGGAATACGTCACAGCGACATCGACCACCTGAATCGCCTGACCAGCGGATGCGGCAACAACGAAAGGCGGAATGCCCTGGCTGACCGCGATCTGCACGTCGCCCGAGGCCATGGCCGCGCTCATCGCAGTGCCGGTTTCAAAGCTCACCCAATTCACCTTGAGGCCAAGTGCCTCGTCATAGGTTCCGTTGGCCTTGGCTTCTAGCATGGGCAGCGGCCATTCCAGGAAGTATGCAACGGTGATTTCGTCCAGGTCCTGCGCAAGCACTGCATGGCTTGTCAACGCAAGCACACTGGTCGCAGCGAGAGTGGCGAGTGTTTTTTTCATGGTATCCTCCGGTTGGGTCACTTTTTTACAGCGCGTTCCGCTGTTTTACTGTGAGAGAGCATTGGGTGCGCCTTACGGTACTGTGCCGTGTATTTTTCTTTTTTGCACGCCGCCAATCAAGAAGCCTCTCATTCTATCGTTGTGCAGAACAGGTGTTCTGAAATAGAACACTAGTGAGTACGCATTCTTTTCGTCAACTGTTTATTCTTCAAGTTTTGCTGTGAGCGTATTCAAAAGTTGAAACGGTTAAAAACTCGTCGTAGTTCTGCAATGCAGTAGATATGGGAGTGGGCATGGCAAGATCGACAGACAGCTCTATCGTCGCAAAGTGCGCTATGATCATGGATGCCCTGACCCACGCAAAAAGACCTATGGGTTTTTCGGATATCGTTGCGCGGACAGGTTTGGTCAAAAGCTCGTGCCACCGCGTACTTGCCGTTCTTCAAAGTGAGCGGATGGTCGAATACGACAAAAGCGGCAGAACCTACAAACCTGGCTCGCGATTTCAGGAATGGGCACGCGCCGGATTTCGACACCCGGATCTTCAGCAGGTTGTCGCAGAACCTGTTGACCGCCTCAGCGAAGCGACAGGATTGAACATTGCGCTGTCTGTTTTGGATGGCGATACCATTTTGTACCTGCGGACAACCAATAATGTTTCGGTTCGGTACGCAGCGCGTGCAGGCGACCACGCACCGCTGCACTGCACAGCCGCAGGCAAAGTTTTCCTTGCGTTTATGCCCGAAAAACAGCGCAATTCCGTGCTCGACTCGGCCGGATTGGAAAAGTTCACCGAATACACAAAGACCAACCTGCCAGAGCTTGAGACCGACTTGGGTGTCGTTCGGAATCAGGGCTATGCGGTTGTCGTGAAAGAGGAATTTCTCCAGGTCATGGGCATGTCCGCTCCTATTTGGAATGATCAGGGCAAAGTCGCCGCCTGTCTTTCTGTTTGGACTTTGACGGCAGACGACACGCCAGAGGAATTGCTTGCCAGCCTTGACTTGCTGAAACAAACCGCTGCCGAGATCTGTAGTCGGATCGGCGGCGAAGCACCCGAAAACTTCCACTTGACGACCTGACGGATGCTATCGAATATTGGAATTATTGTTCCGATATACGAGATTTTTATGTTCGCAACACCACCTGCCATGGCCACGCGGCCGAACTCGCTTTGGGCCAGCACTGCGCCGTCAATGCCCGACAGCCCACAATTGACCGGCGATCTGCACGCGGACGTGTCCATTCTGGGCGCTGGCTTCACCGGTCTGCGCGCAGCATTGGCCTTGGCCGAGGCAGGTACGTCAGCCGTCGTACTCGATGCCGGTGATGTAGGCTGGGGCGCATCGGGGCGCACTGGCGGGCAGGTCAATCCTATGCTGCCTTTCAACTCACCCAAAGACTTACAGCTTATGCTGGGACAGACTTATTTTGAGCGTCTGTCCGAAGTGTCTCTGAATTCCGCCGACGAATTGTTCTCGTTGATCGACACCTATCAAATCCCGTGCCAAGCCCGGCAGAAGGGCTGGCTGAGGGTACTGCACAACGACCGGGCCTTGCAAAAGGCCGAGGCGGACGTGAAAGCCTGGAACGAATTTGGCGCAGGAATGGAGCTTCTGCGTGGGGATGATCTGCGAATCACCTCGGGCACTGCTGCCTATTCCAGTGGTGTCGTGACCCCACGCGGTGGCGCCGTACAGCCAATGATGCTGGCGCGCGGCGTAGCAGGTGCCGCCCAACAACGCGGCGTTTCGATTTTTGGAAACAGCGCTGTCACCTCGATGAACAAGGTCGGCGGTAAGTGGCAACTGCGCACAGATCAGGGTTCGGTCACCTCTGACACTGTGATCGTTGCAACCAACGGCTATACCGGCCCACTGGTGCCGAAACTACCCAACAGCATCATGCCTCTGACCCCGATCCAGATTGCAACAGACCCGTTGCCGGAAGACGTCATTGCTTCGATCCTGCCACAGGGGCACACAATCTCGGACAGCCGACGGATCATCATGTATGCACGGCGAGAGCCAGACAATCGGTTGGTCTACGGTGGGTTGGGCCGCATGGACCGCGCGGGCAACCTGGGCGGTTTCGATTGGCTTCAACGAGACGCCGAACGCGTTTTTCCTCAGGTGAAAGGAGCCAACTGGTCCCATCATTGGGGCGGGCGCATCGCGGTTACCGACGACCACCTGCCTCACCTGCATGAACCGCAGCCGGGCCTTTTAATCGGGCTAGGCTACAACGGGCGCGGCGTTGCAATGTCACATGTGATGGGCCGCGTTCTAGCCGAGCGTGCCCTGGGCGCTGACTCTGAATCTCTGACCTTTCCAACAACACCGGTGCGGGCCATGTCCTATCGCCCGTTCAAGATTGCAGGTCTGGGAACGGCGATCTGGTCGATGCGTTTCATGGATTGGCTGGAAACCAGATAGTGCCAAACGAAGCCATGTCGTTTTGATTTTTACAACGGTCAAAACGTAAAAGAGGCGGCAATCGCCGCCTCAGTCTTAGCCTTTCATTCCGTCCCAGAAGGATTTGACGGAAGAGAAAAAGCTTTTGGATTCCGGGTGGTTGTCTTCACCCAGGTCCTCAAACTCGCGCAGCAGCTCTTTCTGACGACTGGTCAGGTTGACCGGAGTTTCCACCGCCAGTTCGATGAACATATCACCAACGCCACCACCACGCAGGGCGGGCATGCCTTTGCCACGCAGGCGCATCTGGCGACCTGACTGACTGCCGGCTGGAATCTGGACACGGCCCCGTCCACCATCAATGGTCGGAACTTCGATCGAACCGCCCAGCGCGGCCTTGGCCATGCTAACCGGAACCCGGCAATAAAGGTTTACGCTGTCGCGTTCGAACAGTTTGTGGTCGGAGACCTCGACAAAGATATAGAGATCGCCCGGAGGACCGCCGCGCATCCCAGCTTCGCCCTCGCCAGCCAGCCGAATCCGTGTTCCGGTTTCAACACCAGCTGGGATATTGACGGACAAAGCACGATCTTTTTCGACACGGCCGGAACCCTGGCAGGATTTGCAGGGGTTCTTGATGATCTGACCCAGCCCAGAACAGGTCGGGCAGGTGCGTTCAACCGTAAAGAAGCCCTGTTGCGCCCGCACTTTGCCCATGCCCGAACAAGTGGGGCAGGTTGTGGGTTCAACGCCACCTTCAGCGCCGGTTCCGTCACAGGACGAACAGGCCACGGCGGTGGGGACGTTAATGGTTTTCTGCAGGCCCGAGAACGCCTCTTCCAGCGTCACGCGCAGATTATAGCGCAGGTCCGATCCGCGTGCAGCACGACGCCCGCCGCCACCACCGCGTTGGCCACCCATGAAATCGCCGAACAGATCATCAAAAACGTCCGAGAATGCGCTGGAAAAGTCGCCCTGACCAAAGCCGCCGCCGGGACGCCCGCCGCCGCCCATGCCGTTTTCAAAAGCGGCATGGCCGAAGCGGTCGTAAGCGGCCTTTTTGTCGGCGTCGCGCAACACGTCATAGGCTTCGTTCGCTTCCTTGAACTGCGCCTCGGCATCCGGGTTGTCCTTGTTACGGTCGGGATGCAATTCTTTGGCTTTCTTTCGAAAACCCTTTTTGATCTCGTCCGCCGATGCACCTTTGGCTACGCCGAGCACATCGTAATAGTCGCGTTTTGACATCAGTGTTTCCTTCTGCCTCAACGTAATCGGGCCGGCCCGGCAACCGGACCGGCCCGAATTGGCCCGGTTACCCGTTAGTTACGCTTGTCGTTGTCCAGATCTTCGAACTCGGCATCGACAATGTCATCGTCGCCCGGTGCGGCGTCGGCTGCTGCGGGCTCTTCTTCGCCTTCTTCGGCTTGCGCCTTATAGATGGCTTCGCCCAGCTTCATGGCCGCTTCGGTGACGTTCTGGATACCCGACTTGATCTTGTCGGCATTCTCGGTCTCCAGCTCGTCCTTCAAGGCGGCGATCGCCAGCTCGATGGCTTCGATGGTGGTCGGGTCGACCTTGTCGGAATGTTCTTCCATCGACTTCTCGGTCGAGTGGATGAGGCTTTCCGCCTGGTTCTTGGCGTCGACCAGCTCGCGGCGTTCCTTGTCGGCTTCCGCGTTCTCCTCGGCGTCCTTGACCATCTTTTCGATGTCCTCGTCGGACAGACCGCCCGAAGCCTGGATAGTGATCTTCTGCTCTTTGCCGGTGCCTTTGTCTTTGGCCGAAACCGAGACAATGCCGTTGGCGTCGATGTCAAAAGTCACCTCGATCTGAGGCATACCGCGCGGTGCGGGCGGGATGTCTTCAAGGTTGAACTGACCCAGGATCTTGTTGTCCGCAGCCATTTCACGCTCACCCTGGAACACGCGGATGGTCACGGCATTCTGGTTGTCCTCGGCGGTCGAGAAGACCTGAGACTTCTTGGTCGGGATCGTGGTGTTGCGGTCGATCAGGCGGGTAAACACGCCACCCAGAGTCTCGATGCCCAGCGACAGCGGGGTCACGTCAAGCAGAACAACGTCTTTGACGTCGCCCTGCAGAACACCGGCCTGAATGGCGGCGCCCATGGCAACCACTTCGTCCGGGTTCACACCCTTGTGCGGCTCTTTCCCGAAGAATTTGGTGACCTCTTCGATCACTTTCGGCATCCGGGTCATACCACCAACCAGAACAACTTCGTCCACGTCAGCAGCCGACAGACCGGCGTCTTTCAGAGCGGCAGCGCAAGGCTTCATCGACTTTTTGATCAGGTCCGACACCAGCGATTCCAGCTTGGCACGGGTCAGTTTCATGACCATGTGCAGCGGCTGACCGTTCGAACCCATCGAGATGAACGGCTGGTTGATTTCGGTCTGCGAGGTCGAGGACAGTTCGATCTTGGCTTTTTCAGCGGCCTCTTTCAGACGCTGCAGGGCCATCTTGTCTTGGGACAGATCGACGCCGTGTTCCTTCTTGAACTCATCCGCCAGGTAGTTGACGATGCGCATGTCAAAGTCTTCACCGCCCAGGAAGGTGTCACCGTTGGTCGATTTGACCTCGAACAGGCCGTCATCGATTTCCAGGATGGTCACGTCGAAGGTACCACCACCAAGGTCATAAACCGCGATGGTTTGGGTTTCTTCCTTGTCCAGACCATAGGCCAGAGCAGCCGCTGTCGGTTCGTTGATGATCCGCAGTACTTCCAGACCGGCGATTTTACCGGCGTCTTTGGTGGCCTGACGCTGAGCGTCGTTGAAGTATGCCGGAACGGTGATGACCGCCTGCGTGACTTCTTCACCCAGATAGCTCTCGGCGGTTTCCTTCATCTTGCCCAGAGTGAAGGCCGAGATCTGGCTTGGGGAGTACTTTTCACCGCGGGCCTCGACCCACGCGTCACCATTGCCGCCATCAACGATGGCGTACGGCACCATTTTCTTGTCTTTTTCGACTTCTGCATCATCCACACGACGGCCGATCAGGCGCTTGACGCCAAAGATCGTGTTGTCGGGGTTGGTGACCGCCTGACGCTTTGCAGGCTGACCGACCAGTCGCTCATCTTCGGTGAAGGCGACGATCGAGGGCGTGGTCCGCGCCCCTTCTGCGTTTTCGATGACCTTCGGCTGCGAGCCATCCATGATGGCCACACACGAGTTGGTGGTTCCGAGGTCAATCCCGATTACTTTTCCCATTTTTGCAATCCCTTTCTCTTCAAGGCGATGTCTCGAGAACCGGACCCGTTACGGCATCCCGTCCCCGATCTGATGTGCGCGACAGCACTACCATCGCGCGTCCCGGCGTATATAAGGGCGAGACCAAGGGCCTGCAAGCACCGTAAAAGGCAGGTTTTCGGGAATCTGTGGCCTTTTTTGGCAAGGATTTGGAAAGGATTGGGGTTTCCGGAATGGCGCGGCTGATTTTGCGGGGGTTCGACATCAGAAAAGGCCATCTGGATCCTGCCACCCAGACGCAGGTCATCGCTGATCTGCGGCCGATTCTGAAATCCGCGCCCTTGTTTCGCCCCGTCACGCCCTCGGGCAAAGAGATGTCGGTGCGGATGACCTCGGCCGGGGATTTGGGTTGGGTGACAGACAAAGCGGGCTATCGGTATCAGGAACAGCATCCAAAGGGCGGAGTTTGGCCCGGCATTCCCAACAGTATTTTGGGTATCTGGCATGACTTGGTCAGCACGGAACATGAGCCGGATTGCTGTTTGGTCAATTATTATGGCGAAGGCGCAAAGATGGGCCTGCATCAGGACAAGGACGAGGCTGATTTTTCCTGGCCCGTGTTGTCAATTTCTCTGGGCGATGACGCCCTGTTTCGCATTGGCAACACCACCCGTGGCGGCAAGACCGAGTCGATCTGGCTCAGCTCGGGCGATGTGGTGGTCATGGGCGGGCCAGCTCGACTGGCATATCACGGGGTAGACCGGATCAGGTTCGGATCGTCACGCCTGCTGCCCAAAGGCGGGCGGATCAACCTTACACTTCGCGTGGCGCGTTAACGGCGGGCATTCCAGCTTTGTGACACATGCTGACGCGTAAAGAACTCACCCATCAAGCCGATCATCAACAAGGCGATCCCGACCCAAAGCGCGTATTCCCAACTGGTGTTGCGGGGGAAATAGTTCTGAAAAATGAAACCGCGGCACTGATCAATGATGTGAAAAAGCGGATTCCAGGCGAACATCATCAACAACCATCCGCCCATCGTGTTTGCGACAAACATTTTACCGGAAAACACCATGTTCATTCGGCGGTAAATGTTTGACAGCATAGCAACGGTTGTCGGGAACCAGGGTTTGATCGCCATGAACACAAGCCCGATCGCGCATCCGGTGAACCAGGCCAGTAAAACCATCCCAAAGGCACCACCGGGATTCTCAATATCCAAAGGGGCGACTGCAACATTATAAATGAACAGAAGGACGCACATGGCCATCACCTGTTTGTACAGCGTGCCGAAAGCCGCCGCCAAGATAAGGACCATCGCATTCATTGGCGAATGCAGCGTCATTGGGTTGTTGGCCGAACCAACCCCGGAAATCGACCCAATCGACTGGATATGCATCATAAACGGAAGGACGCCGGACAGGATATACAGCAGGAATTCACCCCTGATCTTGGCTATGCCACCCCGACCCAGCAATGTCATGAGCAGGTAGAACACCATGCACATCACCACCAGTTGTATGACGTTAATCAAAATGGCGATAACCGCATTCGGGTGCTGTGCCCGCACATTTCTAACAACAGCATGGAACACAAGCTCAGCAGTTGTGAACGCGCCGCCCAGCAGCGATTGATTGCGCTTGAAGTAAAACACTCGAAGGTCTTTCCTGCCTCGTCGCCCTCAATCTGGCATGAATATCTTGCCGTTCCGTAACCGCCACATCATAAGTCGGTCATGAGTTTGGATCAACAAACCACAGGAACGGAGCATTTTTGTGACCTATGACGCGCTTATCCCAGTCATCCGACGTCTTGCCCTCGAGGCAGGCGATAAGATCATGGAGATTTATGAGGCAGATGATTTCGATGTCAAAGTCAAATCTGACTCCAGCCCAGTAACCGAGGCAGATGAGGCTGCAGACGCATTGATTTCCGCCGGTTTGCGCGCAGCTTTCCCGGATATTCTGCTGGTCACTGAAGAACAGGCGGCTTCGCATTCGGAAAAAGGTGATACGTTCCTGATAGTTGATCCGCTGGACGGCACCAAAGAATTCATCAACCGCCGTGGCGACTTTACCGTCAACATTGCGCTGGTCGAAAACGGAACACCAACGCGAGGTGTTGTTTATGCCCCAGCTCGCGGTCGTATGTTCTATACACAAGCCGATGGCCGTTCGGTCGAGGAAACCGGCGCATTTGACAAGGACACACCTGGTGATTTGACGAATATTTCAGTCTCTAAACCGGACAATTCGGCACTTTTGGTCGTGGCTTCGAAATCCCACAGGGATCAGGCGACCGAGGATTACATCAGCAAGTACCAAGCCAAAGACAGCAAAAGCGCAGGGTCTTCCCTCAAGTTCTGTCTGGTGGCCACCGGTGAAGCGGATATCTACCCACGTGTCGGTCGCACAATGGAATGGGATACAGCGGCAGGCCACGCGGTTCTGGCCGGGGCCGGTGGCCAGGTGGTGCGTTTTGACGACCATTCGCCGCTGCTCTATGGCAAAGAAGGCTATGCCAACCCGTTTTTTATCGCCTACGCTCCGGGTGTTGAACTAAAGGAAGCCTGATGTCTGTTCTGATTGCCATCCCCGCCCGCTATGCCTCGACCCGCTATCCGGGCAAGCCGTTGGTGCCGCTATCTGGTGCCACAGGCACTGCGATGACGCTGATCGAACGGTCCTGGCGCGCAGCCAAGTCTGTCTCGGGCGTTGATCGGGTGGTCGTTGCAACGGATGACGATCGTATCCGCGAGGTCTCGGAAGGGTTTGGGGCCGAAGTGGTGATGACTTCGGAAAGCTGTCAGAACGGCACCGAACGCTGCGCCGAAGCGCATGAGGTTCTGGGGGCTGGGTATGATATGGTGGTCAACCTTCAGGGCGACGCGCCACTGACGCCACACTGGTTTGTAGAAGACCTGATCGCGGGCCTGCGCGCGGCGCCGGATGCTGGTGTGGCCACGCCTGTGCTGCGCTGTGACGGCGACGCGCTGAACAGTTTGCTGAACGACCGAAAGCATGACCGTGTCGGAGGAACCACCGCTGTGTTCGGTCGCGATCACAGCGCGATGTATTTCTCGAAAGAGGTCGTGCCGTTTACCTCGCAGACCTATGCAGGCGACGAGCCGACCCCGGTGTTTCATCACGTGGGCGTATATGCTTATCGGCCCGATGCGCTTGCCGCATATCCAGGCTGGCCCACCGGCCCGCTCGAGCAATTGGAAGGCCTGGAGCAGCTTCGGTTCATGGAGAACGGCCGCAAGGTACTGTGCGTCGAAGTCGAGGCCAAGGGCCGCCAGTTCTGGGAACTGAACAACCCGCAGGATGTCTCAAAGATCGAAGAGATGATGGCGGCGATGGGGTTGGAATAACCGATTTTCCCCATGACATCCGGCGGTGCTCAAATTTTAAGTATAGTTAACTCGTTTTAAAGGACGCATCATGACAACTATCCTTGTTACTGGCGGTGCAGGGTATATCGGCTCGCACGCGTGCAAAGCGCTGGCGCAAGCGGGTTATGTGCCTGTGACATATGACAATCTGGTCACGGGTTGGCAGGATGCGGTGAAATACGGCCCTTTCGAGCAGGGCGACCTGCTGGACCGCGCGCGTCTGGACGAGGTGTTTGCCAAACACCAACCGGCAGCCGTGATGCATTTTGCGGCCCTAAGCCAGGTGGGCGACGCGATGAAGCAGCCCGGATTGTACTGGTCAAACAACGTCACCGGTTCGTTGACCTTGATCGAAGCTGCGGTTGCAGCCGGGTGTTTGAATTTTGTGTTCTCGTCCACATGCGCCACCTATGGTGAACATGACAACGTGGTTCTGGATGAATCCACCGCGCAGTATCCACTGAATGCCTATGGTGCATCGAAACGTGCAATCGAAGATATCCTGAAAGATTTCGAAGTGGCCCACGGCCTGCGCCACGTCATTTTCCGCTATTTCAACGTTGCCGGGGCAGACCCTGACGGAGACGTTGGTGAATTCCACCGGCCCGAAACGCACCTGATCCCTCTGATGCTGGATGCGATCGACGGCAAACGCGAAGGCCTGACCGTCTTTGGGACCGACTATGACACCCCCGACGGCACATGTATCCGCGACTATGTACATGTCTGCGATCTGGTCGACGCGCATGTTCTGGGGCTGGAATGGCTGGAACAAGGCAAGGAAAGCCGTGTTTTCAATCTGGGCACCGGATCAGGATTTTCCGTGTTGGAGGTAATCGAGCAATCCAAATCCGTTACCAACCGCCCTGTGCCTTATTCAACCGGGCCTCGTCGGGCAGGCGATTGTACCAAGCTGGTCTCGGGCTCTGTTCGGGCTGAAACTGAACTGGGATGGATGCCAAAACGCTCCACGTTAGAGACAATGATAGCGGATGCCTGGCGCTGGCATCAGAACGGCCACTACGAGAAATGAGGCTAAATTGACCTTCAGCGCGTTACAAAAGCTGCCCAAGATCGGCTGGCGGCAAAAGTATCAGCTGCGCTGGAAACGTCGGCGGCTTCTGTGGCGATCCTTTCGCAGCCGGAACCAGTTGACCTGCCTGAACGATCGGACCGGCAAGATCCGCGCTGGTGACGTGCTGGCTTTTACCACTCTGCGCAACGAAATGACCCGCCTTTCCTGGTTTCTTCGCCACTACCGCCAGTTGGGTGTGCGCCACTTTCTGGTCGTCGACAATGGCAGCGATGACGGCTCGGCAGAGTATCTCTTGGATCAACCAGATGTTTCTGTCTGGCAAACCTATTCAAGCTATCGGGGATCACGATTTGGTCTGGATTGGCTGACTTGGCTCCAGATGCGGCATGGACACGCGCACTGGTGTCTTATGGTCGATGCGGATGAGCTGTTGGTTTATTCCCATTGCGATACCAGGCCGCTACAGGATTTGACAGCCCGGTTGGACCAACAAGGCCGGGTGGGTTTTGGCGCGTTGATGCTGGACCTCTATCCCAAAGGTCCGTTGGGCCGTGACACCTATGATCCGGATACCGACCCAACAAATCTGCTGTGTTGGTTCGATGCGGGGCCATATCGCGCAGAACGACAAAGCCCAATTGGCAATCTGCGGGTTCAAGGCGGCGCAAGGGAACGGATGTTCTTCGCCCAGACGCGGCAGCGCTCTCCCACTCTGAACAAAATCCCCCTGATGCGCTGGTCGCGGCGATATGCGTATGTGAACTCATGCCACTCGGCCCTGCCGCGCAACCTGAACGCAGCTTACGACGGGCCCGGTGGAGCGGCGCCTTCGGGGGTGTTGCTGCACACAAAATTCCTGCCGGAGATTGTTGAAAAGTCCAAATCGGAAAAAGAACGACGCCAGCACTTTCATGATCCAAGCCAATTTGCGGCGTATTATGACGGGGTCATTAATCAGCCGGTCATGTGGACTCCACAATCAGTCCGTTATGCTGGCTGGAAACAGTTGCAACAAATGGGGTTGATGCCTGGCGGGGATTGGGGCCTACAATGAAAATACGACAGTCAACCGCACGTTTACACTTTGTCGGTTTAAAAAAGTTGCCTCAGAAGATGCAAAGGTGGCATAAACCGGTAATGCCTTGTCGTGCCAACTGCAAAGACGAGGTCGGGAAAGCTCGCGTCATAATAAAGGTTGGGCAGTCACGTGAGCCTGTTTGAATCCTACAAAATGCGATTGCGGCGCAAGCGCCGTATTCTGCGCTGCCTCAGACGACGCCGTGAGCTGAAACCCGCCAGCGTCAACACATCGGCCATCCGACACGACGACATTCTTCTAATGAGCGTTGTCCGGAACGAAAAAATCCGCCTGCCGTTTTTCCTGGAATACTACCGCAAACTGGGCATCAACCACTTTTTGTTCATCGACAACAATAGCGATGATGGAAGTTTCGAGTTCCTGAAAGAACAGGCCGACGTGTCAGTTTGGCGAACGACAACCAGCTACAAACGCGCAGGCTATGGCCTGGACTGGTCGAACTACATTCTGCGAAAATACGCGCATGGACATTGGGTTCTGACCGTCGATCCGGATGAATTCTTCATCTATCCGTTTTGCGACACCCGCCCTATACGCGCATTGACGGACTGGTTGGATGGCAGCGCCGTGCGCAGTTTTGGAACCATGCTGATCGACATGTACCCCGAAGGTCCGGTAGATGCAGAACCCTACCGCGAGGGGCAGAACCCGTTCGAAATCGCGCGCTGGTTCGATCCCGGGAACTACATGATCACCAAGAACCCGGATTATAAGAACCTGTGGATTCAAGGCGGTCCTAGAGCGCGCGTGTTTTTTCGCGAAAACCCCTCCAAAGCGCCTGCGTTGAACAAGATTCCCCTGGTGAAGTGGGATCGGCGCTATGTCTATGTCAGCTCGACCCATTCGCTTTTGCCGCGGGGTTTGAACCAAGTTTATGACGAGTGGGGCGGGGAAAAAGCCAGCGGGTCGCTGCTTCATGCCAAACTGATCGACACGCTTGGCGACAAAGCGCGCGAGGAACTGCAGCGCGGTCAACATTACCGCGGATCAGGTGAATACAAAGCCTATGCCGCGCAGCTTGAGGAAAAACCCGTTTTCTGGTGCCAATGGTCCGAGGCTTACATCAATTGGCGACAGCTTGAGATTCTGGGCCTTATGTCCAAGGGGAATTGGGCGTGAGTAGCCTGGGCATCGTCATGCTGGTCCATACTTCGCTGGACCGGGCCGAGCAGGTGGCGCGCCATTGGACGGCTGCGGGATGTCCGGTTGTGGTGCACGTGGATCGCAAAGTCCCGGATGGCACTTACGTCCGTTTTGTCGCATCCTGCTCGAACGATCCCAGTATCGTTTTTTCTGAACGTCACCGGTGCGATTGGGGCGGCTGGGGCATCGTCGCCGCCTCGCAAAGCGCATCCGAATTGATGCTTGAGCAATTTCCCGACGTTCGGCACGTGTTTCTGTCTTCAGGAGCATGCCTGCCCCTGCGTCCTGTTCAGGAGCTAATCGATTACCTGGCTGAACGGCCCCGCGTGGATTTTATCGAAAGCGCAACGACATCCGATGTCAGCTGGACCATGGGCGGTCTGGATCATGAACGGTTTACCCTGCGGTTCCCATTCTCGTGGCGCAAACAGCGCAAGCTGTTTGACACCTATGTCAGGCTACAGCGTGCCGTGGGGTACCGCAGACAAATTCCAGATGGTTTGGTGCCTCATATGGGCAGCCAGTGGTGGTGCCTGACCCGCCAGACACTCTCAGCCATCCTTCAAGATCCCAAACGCAAACAATACGACAAGTATTTCCGCCATGTTTGGATTCCGGATGAAAGCTATTTCCAGACCCTTGCACGACAATATTCGACGCATATCGAAAGCCGATCCCTGACTCTGTCCAAATTCGATTACCAGGGCCGTCCGCATATTTTCTATGACGATCACCTGCAATTGCTGCGACGCTCGGATTGCTTTGTTGCCCGTAAGATCTGGCCTCAGGCCGAACGGCTGTGTCAGGCATTTCTGACGGACCAGACCAGTGCCATGAAACCGGCTGAGCCCAATCCCGGCAAGATCGACCGCATCTTCTCGAAAGCGGTGGAACGGCGGACGCGAGGACGCGACGGGCTTTATATGCAAAGCCGCTTTCCACGGCACGGCAGCGAAAACGGCCTGACATCTTCGCCTTATTCTGTATTCCAGGGATTTTCCGAGCTGTTTGAGGATTTTGAATCCTGGCTTGTGACCACCACGGGAGCAAAAGTCCATGGGCACTTGTTCGGACCTGATCGCGCCGAATTTGCACAAGGGGAAACCATCACAAACGGCGCCCTTAGCGACAGTGCAACTTTACGGGACTACAACCCCACAGCATTCCTGTCGAACCTGATCTGGAACACGCGGGGGGAACGGCAGTGTTTTCAGTTCAGCCCAAGAGACACGCAAGAGATCAACTGGTTTTTGGCGCGCGACAAGAACGCCCAGATTTCGGTCATCACCGGGGCCTGGGCAATTCCATTGTTCCGTTCAAACCTCAACTTCTCGGAGATCCGGTGCGAAGCGGCTCGGTTGCAGCAGATTGAAACCAAGCAGCTTGAGGTTCTGACCTCGGTCTGGACCAAAGCCCGCATGCGCAGTTGGACCTTGGCCGATTTCATTGAATCGCCGATGGATCCGTTACAGACGATTCTGGATGAGATCGGCGCACATCAGGCCAGCCACTTGACCGAAGTGCCCACCATGGTCGATCTGACAGGTTTCGGGAAGTTCCTGCAAAATCTCAAGAACCAGGGTATGCACCCCTATCTGATGGGTGATTTCCCGTCTGACGATGTGTTTGGTCGGCAGACAAAACCTTTCCGCAAACCCTATCTGGTGCAGTGACGGCCAATGGCAGCCAAATATGATTACTTTGTTGTGCTGGCGGCCATGCGCACTGGGTCGAACCTGCTGGAGGCAAACCTGAACGCGCTTGACAGCGTGACCTGCCATGGCGAGGCGTTTAATCCCCATTTTGCCGGGAATCTGCAGTCAGATACACTGCTGGGCCTGACGCTGGAAGACCGGGACGCGGATCCGATGAAGCTGCTGAAAGCCATTCGCACAGCACCCGGTGACATCAACGGGTTCCGGTATTTCGAAGAACACGATCCGCGCATTCTGAAGCCCGTGTTGAATGACCATCGTTGCGCAAAGATCATACTGACCCGCAACCCTCTGGACAGCTACCTGTCCTTGAAGATCGCGCGGACCACACAGCAATGGCTGCTGAAGAATGTTAAACGCCGCGTCGATGCCCAAGTCACCTTTCTTGCACAGGAATTCTTGGATTATCTGGAACAGATCCAGAGCCATCAGCACATGCTGCGGCGACATTTACAAAAGACAGGTCAGAGCGCTTTTTTCATCTCCTATGAAGACCTGACTGAAATGGACGTCCTGAACGGCCTAGCCGAATGGCTGGGGGTCAAAGCGCGACTGACCCGGCTGGATGACACGCTGAAACCGCAAAACCCGGCGCCCGCAGTGTCAAAAGTCACAAATCCTGACGACATGGCGCGTGCGCTGGCGGATGTCGACCAGTTTGGGCTGCATCACACCTCTCGATTTGAGCCGCAGCGCGGTGCCGCCGTCCCGCAATACGTCGCGGCACCAAAGTCGGCCTTGATGTATTTGCCCATTCGTAACGGATTAGAGCCTGTTTTAAACCAATGGCTGGCCGATTTGGACGGCGGTAAGACTGGTGATTTAATCACCGATCGCAACCGCAAACAGATCCGCGCCTGGTTGAGGAACCACACCGGTCACCGAAAATTCACAGTCCTGCGCCATCCGTTGGCGCGGGCGCATACCGCGTTTTGCCAACACATTCTAAGTACTGGACCTGGCAGCTACAAAATGGTGCGTAACTATCTGCGGAACCGACTAAAGGTGCCGATTCCAGGGCAGGTGCGGGACACCAATTATTCTGTCGCGCAGCACCGTGATGCGTTTTTAGCTTTTCTCGGCTTCCTACGTCTTAACCTCAACAATCAAACCCCAATCCGCGTTGACGGGACATGGTGCAGCCAATCCCGGGTTCTGGACGGGATTTCCGGTTTCCTTTTGCCAGACCTGATCCTGCGGGAAGAAGACCTGACCACAGCGCTTCCAGCGCTTGCACGAGATATCGGTCATTCAAACCCGCCAAAGCCCAGCACACGCGCGCCTGATGAACCGATTACGCTGGACCAGATCTATGATGCTGAGCTAGAGGCGCTGGCAGAGGACGTCTACCAGCATGACTATGAGGTGTTCGGGTTTGGAGCCTGGACCCCGGTGGCGCCTAGGGACGCAAAGTGATTAGCGTGCCTTTGTTGACCATCGCATAGATCTCTTCAATCTCGTAATTCTTGACAGCGATGCATCCTGCGGTCCAATCGGGTGTTTTCCGCGCGCGCTTGAGCTCTGACCGAAGATTCGGCTGGCCGTGAATGAAGATATCACCACCCGGATTAACGCCTGCTGCCTTGGCCTGAGCGATATCCTGGGAGTTGGGGTAGGAAATACCTAACGACAGGTGATAGCGGCTTCGCGGATTCCTGCGGTCAATCAGATAGCTGCCCTCTGGCGTGCGACCATCCCCTTTTTTGGTTTTGGTGCCTCGTGGCGCAAATCCCAAATCCACATCGTATTCTCGCAAAACCTTCTCATGATGCAGCAGATAGAGTTTGCGTGCGCCTTTGTTGACCACCAAAGAGGTCACTTCGGGCCCATCATAAGTCAAAAATCTTGGGCCAGCTTTGGCACAAGCCGTAAGGCTCAGCGTTGCCATAGCCCCCAATCCGAATGCTCGACGATCCATTTTTCACTGCCTGCTCTGTTTTTTGGAGATTAATATGCCAAAAACCTTGCGAAACGGAAATCACTTTTTGCTGTTCATCTGCTCGGCCAGACGGCGTTCGATGCTTTCCAGCCGTTCGAGCACTTCGTCGCGATAGGCATCGGTTTTAACCTCGTCCTCGGCATGGTGTGCGTCCTGCATCGAGTTCACAATCAAACCCACCAACAGGTTCACCACGGCAAAAGTCGTGACCATGATAAATGGCACAAAGAACAGCCAGGCGTAGGGGTATACCTCCATCACAGGGCGGACGATGCCCATGGACCAGCTTTCCAACGTCATGATTTGGAACAAGGTATAGGCCGACAGGCCCAGATCACCGAACCAGGCGGGAAATGACACCGAGAACAGTTTGGTCGAGATTACCGCGCCGATGTAGAACAGGATTGCCATCAACAAGAAGACACTGGCCATCCCGGGCAGGGCCGAAATAAAGCCTTCGACCACGCGGCGCAGGCGGGGCGCCACGGAAATCACGCGCAACACCCGCAGGATCCGCAGGGCACGCAGCACGGAAAGACCACCAGCACTGGGGACAAGTGCGACACCCACGATCAGGAAATCGAATATATTCCAACCGCTTGTAAAGAATCTGCGCCCGGTCGCGATCAGCTTTATTGTGATCTCAGCCACGAAGATGGCAAGGCACAGCTTGTCCAGCGTGACAATCAGCGGTCCTGCTGCGTTCATCAAAGTGGGTGATGTCTCCATCCCCAAAAGAATTGCGTTGAAAATGATGACTGCCGTGATGAAACGCCCGAAAGCCGGGGCTTCGATGATGGTCAGCAAACGCTGTTTGACACTCATGTGTCGCGATCTCCTGTCTGGTCAAGATGCGGCGTTCAGGACAAAGCGCGCAGCAAGTTCCGTGTGTGACGACCACCGAAATTGGTCAACGACCTGTACCCATTCAAGGGTGTAGCCTGCGTTAACAAGGATTTTTGCGTCCCGCGCAAAGCTCACCGGGTTGCAGGAAACATAGGCAATCACTGGTCGACTGGCTTGAGCCAACTCCTCCACCTGCGCCTCGGCTCCGGCGCGGGGCGGGTCTAAAACAATCGCGTCAAAGGCCTTTAGTTCATCAGTCATCAATGGACGACGAAACAGGTCGCGGGCCTCAGTTGTTACGCGTTTCAAACCCTGCGCTCTGCGCCAGCCCTGATCCAGCGCCTGAACCATTGCGGCCTCGCCTTCCACAGCATGAACTTCGGCTTTTTGGGCCAGGGGAAGCGAAAACGTACCGCTACCTGAAAACAGGTCGACGGCGCGCTTTGCACCCTCTGTTGCCTCCAAAACCGCCTGTAATAGAGCCTGTTCTCCGTCCTTGGTCGCTTGCAAGAACGCACCGGACGGCGGAGTGACGGCGGCTCTTCCAAACCGCTGAACCGGCGCCTGTCGCATAGCGATCACTTCACCGTCCCAACTCAGCCGCGCCAACCCGTGTTTCTCGGTCGCTTGAGCCAGCGCCAGTTCCAGCGGACCGTCCAAGGGTTTGCCGCCTCTAACAGCTACATCCAATCCGCCTTCGGAGAGTGTCAGTGTCACCGCCAGAACACCCTTACGGCTTCCACCCAGAACGGCCAGCGCCTCGGCCACAGGAATGGCCGCGGTCAACTCGGGGTCCAACAACCGGCAGTCGGGGATTTCCGTGATCGTGTCCGACGCGCGACCATGAAACCCGGCCAACGTACCTTTCTTTGTACGCCTTACGGCGACCGTCGCACGCCGGCGCGACTGTTCGGGTGACGTGTGTATCGGGCGCATCGGCGCATCCAGACCCTGCGCAGCCAACGCGGTGCGCACAATTTCAAGCTTCCAATCAGCTACAAAGGCGTCAGACGCGTGCTGCAACTGGCACCCGCCGCAGGCTTTGTAGTGGCGACACGGCGCCTTGACCCGATCTTCGGATGGCGTTTCCACCCGGATATCGGTCAGCACTTGACCCGTCAAAGTGCCGCTTACGACCTCACCTGGTAGAGTGCGCGGGGCATAGACGGGGCCATCGGCAATACCATCGCCCTGATGGCCGAGCCGTGTGATTGTGAATCGCTGCGTCATGAAGGGCCTGATAGCCGGGCTTTCAAGTCAACAAAACCCTTATTCAGCAGCTTCCGCCTGAATAAAGCCGCCAGATTGACGATGCCAGAACCGCGCATACAGACTGCCCTGATCCAGCAGCGTCTCATGTGTTCCGCTTTCGACAATCCGCCCCTGGTCCAGGACAACGATCCGATCCATCTCGCTGAGGGTGGACAGCCGGTGTGCAATGGCCAGAACGGTCTTACCCTCCATTACCCGATGCAGCGCGGTCTGAATCGAGGCTTCGACCTCGGAATCAAGTGCCGAGGTTGCTTCGTCCAGAACCAAAATCGGCGCGTCCTTCAGAATGGCACGGGCCAAAGCGATCCGCTGACGCTGTCCGCCGCTGAGTTTTACACCCCTTTCGCCCAGATGAGCGTCATAGCCTTGGCGACCGTTAGCATCCTCAAGGCTGAGGATGAATTCATGCGCCTCGGCCTTTTTCGCAGCGGTTATCATCTCATCCTCGGACGCATCCGGGCGACCGTACAGGATGTTTTCGCGCGCCGAACGGTTGAACATTGCTGTTTCTTGTGTGACCATACCGATCTGGCGGCGCAGGCTGTCTTGTGTCACCTGCGACACGTCCTGCCCGTCAATACGAATAGCGCCACTTTCCCTGTCATAGAGTCGAAGCAGCAAGGACACGAGCGTCGACTTACCCGCGCCCGAGGCGCCGACGATACCCAGCTTTTCGCCGGGTTTTATAGTCAGGGTCAGATCTGTAACACCGCCTATGTCCCGACCATAAGCAAAGCTGGCATTTTCGAATGAGATTGATCCGTCGTGCACAACCAGGTCTTTTGCGTCCCCCGCATCCTCGACCCGGTCACGCTTGGCCAGCGTTTTCATCCCGTTTTCGATTTCACCCACATTGGCGTAGAGGCCCATTAGAGTGAAACTGACCCAACCCGTCATTTGCGCAATCCGGATTGAGACGGCACCTGCTGCCACTATATCCCCTGCGGTCGCAATGCCGATTTGCCACAACCAAAGCGTCGCACCCAGCAGCAGAACCGGCAAAACACCAGCCAACGTCATCAGGATAAATCGAAAACTGGCCGAAAGCTTACCGAAATCCAGCGACCGTTCGCGCAGTTCCACCATCGAGTCGCGCGCAGACTGATCTTCGAAAGCGGAATGTGCAAACAACTTAACCGTCTTGATGTTGGTGATCGTGTCAACCACCTGCCCCGAAACCATCGCCCGCGCCCCGGCCCGCGCGGCAGAGCGTTGACGGATGCGCGGCAAATACCAGCGCACAAGCAGGAAGTAGACCACGAGCCAAGCGGCAAAAGGCAGCATCGCAAGCGGGTGAATAGACCCTAACAAAAGCAAAGACCCCACAAGAGACGCCAGGGCAAATACAATGGCGCTGATCGTTTCTGACACGACCGAAGCCATCGCGTTCGACGTTTGCATCTGCTTCTGTGCGATGCGTCCAGCGAAATCATCGTCGAAATACGTCACCGACTGGCCCAGCGTCCAACGGTTCAACTTGGCCAACACCAAGGGTGTGATGTTGGGCATGACGATGTAATTGTTCGAAACCGAAGACAGGCCAAACAGGATCGGACGCACCAACATAAAGAAAGCGATCGCGCCGAAGATCATCCACGTGTTATGCACGGTCAAAAAGTTTTCCGGACCGCTAGACGTTGCCACGTCGATCACGCGGCCCAAAATCCAAGCCGTGCCCGCCTCCATCGCGCCGGCTGTGGCCGAGAAGAAAGCTGCAACAAACAACATCGGCCAGGCCCCGGACAGACTCCAGCGAATGAACGCCCCCAACGTCTGTGGTGGGGGCGTTTCAGTGGTTTTGAACGGTTGGATGAGGTCAGCAACCCTCATTCCGCGGCCTCCGGATTCATGAAGCCACCAGATTGCCGCGCCCAGAACTGCGCGTAAAGGCCACCCTGCGCCAACAGGTCGGAATGGGCACCTTCTTCGACGATGCGGCCATCATCCATGACCAAAATGCGGTCCATCTGCGCGATCGTGCTGAGCCTGTGTGCGATTGCGATCACGGTTTTACCTTGCATCATGCCGTAGAGAGTTTCCTGAATTGACGCTTCAACCTCGGAATCTAGGGCGGATGTCGCCTCATCCAACAACAAGATTGGCGCGTCCTTCAGGATCACCCGCGCCAACGTCACGCGTTGCCGCTGACCACCGGACAGCTTCACGCCCCGCTCGCCTACATGCGCGTCGTACCCCGTGCGCCCTTGCGGGTCTTGCAGGTCAAGGATGAACTCATGCGCTTCGGCCTGCTTGGCGGCGGCGATCATCTGATCCTCGGTCGCATCAGGGCGGCCATAAAGGATATTGTCCCGCACCGACCGGTGCAGCAAAGCGCTATCTTGCTGAACCATGCCGATATGACTGCGCAGGCTGTCCTGCGTGACATCTGCGATGTTCTGCCCGTCAATCAGGATCGCGCCCCGCTCGACATCATAAAACCGTAATAGAAGCTTAACTAGGGTCGATTTTCCAGCACCGGACCGACCGATCAAACCGATCTTTTCGCCGGGTTGGATGGTTAGGTTGATGTGGTCCAAACCACCGGCTTCGCGACCGTAGTGGTGCGACAGGTCGCGGATATGGATCTCACCCTTGTTCAGTCGCAAGGGTTTCGCAGCGGGCGCATCCAACAGATCAATGGGTTGGGCAATCGTCTCCATCCCCTCGGCCACGATACCAAGCTGGCGGAAAAAGCTGGTCAGCGCCCACATGATCCATCCGGTCATGGCGTTCAGACGAAGAGTCAGTGCGGTGGCAGCCGCAACGACACCAACCGAAGCGGTGCCTTGCATCCACAACGCAATTGCCCAACCAACAACGCCCACAATCAGCATGCCGTTCAAGGTGACGAGAACCGCATCCATGATCGTAAAAATCCGCGTCTCGATCTGGAAAGTTCGGCGGGTTTCTTCAATCGCCTCGCGGGCATAGTCCAACTCTTGCGGACCATGGGCGAACATCTTGACGGAATGGATGTTGGTATAGCTGTCCACAACCCGACCCGTCACAGTCGAGCGCGCATCTGAGGCCGCTTTTGACGCCGGACCGACACGCTGCACCGTCCAGCGCACCAGCATCGCATAAAACGCAAACCAGATTAGCAAGGGGATCAACAAACGCGAATCCGCTGCGTACAGCAAGATCGCCGCACCGATCAGATAGGCTAGCGAGAAGGAAATCGCATCAAAGACCTGAAACACCACCTCGCCTGCAGCAGGAGGCGTTTGCATGATCCGGTTCGCAATCCGCCCGGCAAAATCGTTTTCGAACCAGCCAACCGATTGGCGCAGCACATGTTTATGCGCGCGCCAGCGGATCAGCGTCCCAAAGTTAGGCAGGATCGTGTTGTTCAACAGAAGTACGTCGATCAGATGCAGTAACGGACGAAGCAGCAGAACAAACGCCGCCATCAATAACAGCTCTGTCCCGTGGTTCTGCCAGACTTCTGCAGGAGATCCGCCCAGCAGGTCGACAACGCGGCCCATATAATAGATCAACCCGATTTCGACCCCTGCGACGACGACAGAAATCAGTGCGGCCCAGACAAACACCAGGACGAAAGGCCGCGAATAATCCAACATGAACGGCCACAACTTGGTTGGTGGCGCGTCGGTCTCTTTGTAGGCGACAAAAGGGTCAACAAGATTTTCGAAATAGCGAAACATGGAGAGTGCTCCGATTGAGCTTAAATGTAGACGTGCGAAGAAGAATGGCGCCTGAACACCACCCTTTACGGGGCAAGTGTTCTGGCTTTAGCCGAACCAGATCCCGTAATACATTCGCAGTCCTCCATCCATGTGACAGTCGCACGTAACCACAAACGTGTTGGTTTGTCATCCCCTTTTGAGACTTAGCGCTAACTTGCCAGCAACTCCTCGCGCGACAACGCAAAGCCGGACGCGATCCAGCGGCTCTCAAGCTCGGCCAGTTTCTGGCCCAGCGCTGGTCCTGTGAAAGCGGGGATCAGATCCTTGGCTTGAATTGGGAAACGGGCAGCCGCGCCTTTATGCAAGTCATGCCTGAAGGCTTCGGACCAGGGTTGTTCCAGAAAAGCGCAACGCAGAAGGGTCTCGTGCAAACCGCCTTCGTCACCGTAGCGGTAACCCAGCTCGGCCACGCTGGTGGTGGCTTGTGCCTCGTTACGCATACGGGTCAGACGTTGCAATTGCGAACGGCTCAATCGCAATGTCGCTGCGTCTTCAGGCGTGGCGATGGCTGCCAGCCGTCGCACCGGATCGGGATCAGCACCCGCCGCCTGTTCGAGCGCAACAAGAGGCGCAAGGGATCGGTCGTTTGCGCCCGGCAACAGCTGCGCCAAGACACCCGTGCTGCGCATTGTTGCAATTGCAGGGGCCGGATCGGGCGCTGCCAGTAGTTTCAGCAGTTCCGCCCCGACCCGTTCGCGCGACAGTGATTTCAACCCGTTAAGATTGGCACCAATTGCGGAAAGCGCATCTGGGTCGAACCCAGCCTGTGGATCACCATACCAAGCGTGAAACCGGAAATATCGAAGCGAGCGCAAATAATCTTCGCGTATACGATTCTCGGCCGTTCCAATGAACCGCACCCGTCGCGCCTCAAGATCGGGCAACCCTTCAAGCGGATCCAACACAGTGCCATCTGGCTGCGCATAGATTGCGTTCATGGTGAAATCGCGCCGGGCCGCGTCTTCCTCGACATGATCGGAAAACGCAACAACAGCGCGCCGCCCGTCGGTTTCAACATCTCGACGGAAGGTCGTGATCTCGTGCGGGATACCGGCGCTGACGACCGTGATCGTACCGTGGTCAATACCCGTTGGAATAGCCTTGAGCCCTGCAGCCTGCGCCATCTCAACCACCTGCTGTGGTCGCGCGTCGGTAGCAATATCGATATCCGAGACAGGTGCGCCCAAAAGCGCGTTGCGCACACAGCCACCCACAAAAAGTGCCTGCGCACCAGATGCAGTAAGGGCGGCGCATACCTGTTGGGTCGCTGGTTCACTGACCCAAGGCTCGTTTATCTGCATCATTCATTCACCCGTGCTGCAAGCCCGCGCAATATGCGAGCCGTCGCGCCCCAGATATAATAGGGGCCGAACGGAACTGTGTAATATCTGCGTTTCTGACCGCGCCAGCGACGCGCCTCAACCAGATAATTCTCGGGATCTAGAAGATGGGCAAGAGGCGTCGAGAAAACCTCATCCACCTCGCCGGGTTCGGGCACAGGTTTGAATGTGTCACGTACGACTGCAACCACGGGTGTAACGTTGAAAGAGGTGACGGTTTCATGCATGGGAAGAAACCCCAGAACCTCTGGCATATCGGGTGGAAGTCCGATCTCTTCTTGTGCTTCCCTTAAAGCCGCCGCCGTGACATCGGCATCCGTTTCATCCTGTTTGCCGCCAGGAAAAGCGATCTGACCGGGGTGATGCTTCAGCGCCGAAGATCGTTTGGTCAGGATCACCCGAGGCGTGTCATAAGCCAAAGATATGGCCACGAGAACACCGGCAGGACGCAGCCGCCGCCCGGGCGGCAGAACGGTATCGGGGTTCAGGTCAAAATCACTGGACCCGTGACCGGGGCGGCGCAAGGCCGCCCGGATCTGTTCAACCGGATCATGCACCTTTGCTGTCTTCAGCTTCAAAGCCCACAGTTGCCGGATCCAGCACGTAATGCGCACCACAGAATTGGCAATCAGCCGTGACCAGACCTTCCGGCGTTGTCATCTTTTCGATGTCCTTCGCCGAATAGATCGACAAGCTCTGGCGCACCCGGTCCTCGGAACAGGTGCAGCCAAATTGAACCGATTGCGCGTCATAAACACGCGGCTGTTCCTCGTGGAACAGACGAACCAATAGATCGGTCGGAGCAACCGAAGGGCCGATCATTTCCAGATCCTCGACAGTATCCAGCAGGATATTGACGCGGCCCCAGTTCTCACCCTCTTCGCCGTCCACCAAATCGCTTGCTGTCAGGATCTCGCCAGTACCTTCACCAGATGCTGCAAAGGGCGAGGCTTTCGGCATGTGCTGCAACATGATGCCGCCGGCGCGCCAATGCTCGCCCACGCCAGGCTCGGTCGATTTACCAAAGCTCAGCGAGAACCGCGTCGGCAACTGTTCGGATTGCGCGAAATACGCCTCGGCACATGCGCTCAGCGATCCGCCCGCCAAGGGCGTTATACCCTGGTACGGCTGCGTGCCTTCGCCCTGGTCGATCATGATAGCGAAATACCCTTCGCCCACCTGATCAAAAGGTGCGGCGTCGGTCAGCCGGTCGTTGTCAAAGCTGGCATAGGCTCGAATTTGGGCAGGCTGGCCTTCTTCTTGCGGCGCGTAATAGTCGGTCGCGATCATGCGGACCGCGCCTTTGGACTGCACCTGCAACGACAACTTCCAGCGTAGCGCAACGGTCTGGCCGATCAACGCGGTCAGCAAGGCCATTTCAGCCACCAGCGCTTCGACTTGCTGAGGATAATCGTGCTGCTTCAGGATGCCATCCAGCACGCCATCCAGACGGGCCACGCGGCCGCGCATGTCGGATGCATCAAGTTGAAAGGGCAGGACGGTGTCGTCCCACGCGATTTTTGTTCCAAGAGACATGGGGTTTCCTTACACGCCACAGGTTGGCATACCGGCACCATATAGGTCGTACAGATTGGGTTTTAAGGGGCCATACATGATCAGACGGTTTGGTGAAACCCCCCAGGCAGGGCAGAAATACACACTGCGACCGGGAGTGTACGTGCTTTTGCCTCGTGGACGATCATTGTTAGTGACATGGTATGACGACGGCCTCAACCCAGAGCTGCAACTGCCGGGCGGAGGCATTGATCCGGGCGAATCGCCAATCACGGCCCTTCACCGCGAGGTTTACGAAGAAACCGGTTGGCTGGTTGCCAACCCACGTCGCGTCGGCGCCTTTCGCCGCTACGCGTATATGCCCGAATACGATCTGTGGGCGGAAAAAATCTGTATGATCTATCGCGCGCGTCCTGTCCGCCGCATCGGACCGCCAGCCGAGGCGTTTCACGAAGCACGATGGATAGATGCGTCAGACGCGATTGAAAAGCTTGGCAATGACGGCGATCGGCATTTTGCCAAGCTGCACCTTTGGTCGCTTTAAGGGCCGTTATATTCGAAGAACACGGCCGAGACGTCATCCCCTATCCCCTCTTTGGGCGACATCACCTGCGTCAGTCGCCAGAACATGTCATCCAGAAACTCGGACCCGCCATGTTCCGTAACGCAATGTTGTGCCATCTCCTGCAAACCGTTTTCGTCCAACAGACCGCCATCGGCCAAGGGGCATTCGGTAAACCCGTCGGAATACAGCAACAGCTTGTCCCCGGGCTGCAATTTTGTCTCGATCTGATGAAAGCCTGCGTCCTCGATCAGTCCGACAGGTAAACCGCCGTCGCCCAAAAACTCACTACTGCCATCCTTCCGCAACAAAAGAGGGTGCGGGTGCCCGGCCTGCACCATCTTCATTAGACCGTTGCGCAGGTCGACGATGGCATAAACCATCGTGAAATATTCTTCGATCCCCGTATCCGCCATCAGCCTTGAATTGAGCGTTTTGGCGACATCCTCGGGCGGTAAAAGTGCGTAGAACTTGTTAAACCGTTGTTCCATAGCGACGTTCTGATCAAAGTGCTTACTGGACAGATAGCTGCCCAACCGGGCCGTCATCATGGCCGATGTGATCCCGTGGCCGGACACATCAATGCTGTAGAACCCCAACCGATTCACGCCGGGCGAGAACATGCCAACAAGATCGCCGCCAATATGTCCGCACGGTTTCAGCAACAGGCTGACCCGCGAGTTGCCAAAGTCGCGCATTAGTTCAGGCACCAGCGATTCCTGAATCTTACGCGCCTGCATCAAATCCTTGTCGATAGCGTCATGCGCCAGCTTCAGCTCTTCCAGCGCGGATTCAATCAGCCTGTTTTTCTGCGAAAGTTCGCGCTGCATATCTAAAATACGCGCTCCGGCAGAGATACGCGCGCGCAGTTCATCCGCCTCCAAAGGTTTGATGAGGAAATCATCAGCCCCGGCATCCAGACCTCGGGCGACTTCTTGCTTTTCGCTCTTGGACGTCAGCAGAATGAAATAGCTGTATTGGTCCGAATTCAGCGCGCGGAACGCGCAGCAGAACTCCAGACCACTCATCCCCGGCATAACCCAGTCGCTAAGAACAAGATCGGGCGGGTCTGTCTGGCAAAGCTCCAACGCGGCCTCGCCGGTATCGGCCTCGACCACATCAAACCCCCATTTCCTGAGAGAGGCCACCAGGATGCGCCGCTGCAAACGGCTGTCATCCACAACCAGCACCTTGCGGATCGCGCCGAAGTCCAGATCTGATCTGGTGTCCTCAAGACTCGCCCTTGGTACCATTTACACTCAGCTCTTACAAAATTGACCGGTCAAAGAGACCCTAGCGTCTGCGGGCTTAACATCCGGTGAAGACCCGACTCACGTTCAAATGGTGCCCTTAACCTGGTTTTTACCAGCCGTGGTTTAACCAGAACCTTGAAGGTTAAATGGCAGGTATCTCACAATGATCCACTGGGACAGAGTCAGGCAATTGCGGGACGAAGTTGGCCCAGATGAATTTGACGAGGTGGTCGAGATTTTTCTGGAAGAGGTGCAAGAGGTTATCGCGCGTCTGCATCACGATACCAACCGAATCGAATTGGAACAGAACCTGCATTTCCTGAAAGGCAGCGCTCTCAGCCTTGGGTTCGATCAATTCTCGAAACTCTGCCAGGATGGCGAACGGCAGGCCGCGGCAGGTCAAGGCGTAGAAGTTGATCTGCCGGCCCTGCTGGCGCTTTTTTACAGCTCGAAACTCAAGTTCGAAGCAGAGTTGCAACAGAATCTCTGCTAGATCACAAACTGCGCCAGGGTCTCGTCCTCGGTGATGTCTGTATAGGTGAACCCGGCCTCATCCAGATGCGCAAACAGGCGCATGAAGTTTTCAGGTTTGCGGGTTTCAATCCCGATCAGGACCGAGCCGAAATTGCGCGCTGATTTTTTCATGTATTCAAAGCGGGCGATGTCGTCTTCGGGGCCAAGAATACCAAGGAACTCTTTCAGCGCACCCGGGCGCTGCGGCAGGCGCAGGATAAAGTACTTTTTCACCCCCGAGTAACGCTGCGCGCGTTCTTTGACCTCGGGCAAACGTTCGAAATCGAAATTACCGCCGGACGTCACGCAGACTACGGTCTTGCCGCGCACAAAGCTTTGGACGTCACCCACCGCCTCAATCGCCAAAGCCCCAGCCGGTTCAAGCACGATGCCTTCGACATTCAACATTTCAATCATGGTGGCGCAGATACGGTCTTCGGACAGAACCAACACATCCGACAGGTGGCGCGATTTCAGCAAATCGAACGGTTTCTCACCAATTCGTCCGACCGCCGCGCCATCCACGAAGGTATCCACATGATCCAGCGCAACGGGATGCCCTGCCGCCAATGCAGCACGCAGACATGCGCCCCCAGCGGGCTCGACAAACAAGCAATGACTGCGATCCCCGAACCACGTCGCCACGCCCGAGGACATGCCGCCACCGCCCACCGGCAACACGACATGATCTGGCACCCCGCCCAGTTGCTCTTCGATCTCAACCGCCAATGAGGCCTGACCTTCGATCACATCCGCGTCGTCGAACGGTGACAGGAAATGCCCGCCCTGCTGCGTGCACCACGCTTGGGCAGCGGCCAGCGTGTCATCGAAATAGTCTCCGGTCAGGTGAATCTCGATATTTTCGCCGCCAAAGATACGAGTCTTTTGGATTTTCTGCTGTGGCGTCGTGACCGGCATGAAGATCACGCCCTTGACCCCCAGATGCTTGCACATGAAGGCCACACCCTGTGCGTGATTGCCCGCGCTGGCACAGACAAATAGGTCCTGCCCCTGCTGCTTGCGCATCGCGTTGAACGCGCCGCGAATCTTATACGACCGCACCGGGCTCAGGTCTTCACGTTTGAGCCAAATGTCCGCGCCATAACGGTCGGACAGATGGGCATTCCGCTGCAAAGGCGTTGCAGGAAACACAGAGCGCATCGCTTGTTCTGCGGCGCGGGCGCGGGTCATGAAATCAGTCATGTCCGCCTCACTGCCGTATCACCGCGATAAGGGCAAGGAATACATATGTGTACGGGCTCAGGACAGCTGGCGCTTTTCGAAAAAGACACCGTACATGGTGGTAAAGATGCTGACATTGATCATCGGAAGGATGAGCGTGCCGAAAAACACGGTCAGCAACACTCCCACAACCGGAATAATCGCCAGAGCGGTGAAAACCAATTGCACCAGAACCTGGAACAGGAACGCAACAACCAGCAACACCAAAATAGAAGGGCCGACGCCAGTTGTGTTGCTCCAAGCGTCTTTTAGTGAGATCGGGCTTCCAATTGCAGCCGCCGGAAGAATTATGGAAAGGCGGAAGAAGCAAATGACCAGAAAAACCGTGTAGGAAATCAAAACAATAAGGGAAAGCAACGCAAGGCTTTCGCCCAGAACCGCAACAACCAAGCTCATGGGGATAAATGCGATTGCCATTAGAATTCCCAGCATGAGAAAACGACCGAAGTAGGCTAGAATCCTGTCGAAACGGAATGTTGGAAGCACTCCCGTAGGATACTCTTCTAAAAGGATGAAGCGGTGCCATGACACGGCAATCCAGAACATGGTGCCCAACAACACTACCAGCAGGACGAACATAAAGATCAAGATTGACCCGGCAGTCGTGCCCGGAGGTAATTCGCCAGCATTTTCGTCAAGCGCCTCAAGCGGAATACCAAGGGCCAGAAACAAAGCCACAATTGCGATAGTCGCAATCACCGCAGGCCCAACCGTGATTTGCAGGACCTGTTTCAGGTTACCAAACACCATCCGCACTGAATGAACGAAAATTTGCCATCCCAACATCCGAAAACTGCCCCTTCAACCAAACATTGTTTTAATTGCGTATGTTTCACCCCAATTCCCGCTCTGCGTCAATCCACACAGCTTGCCCCCGAGTTCAAAACCCGTTAGGGGCCAATCGTTCTACGCATAAAGGGAAGTCAGATGTCCGCGCCCAAGAAAGTTGTTCTGGCCTATTCCGGTGGCCTTGATACCTCGATCATTCTGAAATGGCTGCAGACCGAGTATGGTTGTGAGGTCGTGACCTTCACCGCCGATCTGGGTCAGGGTGAGGAGTTGGAGCCCGCCCGCCAAAAGGCTGAACTGCTGGGGATCAAGCCCGAGAACATCTATATCGAGGACATCCGCGAAGAGTTCGTGCGCGACTTTGTCTTCCCGATGTTCCGCGCCAATGCGGTCTATGAAGGGCTGTATCTATTGGGCACGTCGATCGCGCGCCCTCTGATCTCGAAACGCCTGGTTGAGATCGCCGAGGCCACCGGTGCCGATGCTGTTGCGCACGGCGCGACCGGCAAGGGCAACGATCAGGTTCGCTTTGAACTGGCAGCTTACGCCCTGAATCCCGAGATCAAGGTGATTGCGCCCTGGCGTGAATGGGACCTGACCAGCCGCACCAAACTGCTGGAGTTTGCGGAACAGAACCAGATCCCGATTGCCAAGGACAAGCGCGGCGAGGCTCCGTTCTCGGTCGATGCGAACCTGCTGCACACCTCGTCCGAGGGCAAGGTTCTGGAAGACCCTGCCGACATGGCGCCTGACTACGTCTATCAGCGCACCGTCCATCCCGAGGATGCGCCAAACGAGCCCGAGTTCATCGAGATCGGCTTTGAAAAAGGTGACGCGGTCAGCATCAATGGCGAAGCGATGAGCCCGGCCACCATCCTCACCAAGCTGAACGAATATGGCGGAAAGCACGGCATTGGCCGTCTGGATCTGGTCGAAGGCCGCTTCGTGGGCATGAAGTCGCGCGGCATCTATGAAACACCCGGCGGCACCATCCTGCTGGAAGCGCATCGCGGGATCGAATCCATCACCATGGACCGCGGCGCGATGCACCTGAAAGACCAGCTGATGCCGCAATATGCCGAGCTGATCTATAATGGCTTCTGGTATTCGCCCGAGCGTGAGATGCTGCAAGCCGCCATCGACAAATCGCAAGAGCATGTCACCGGCACCGTTCGTGTGAAACTGTACAAGGGTCTGGCCTCGACCGTAGGCCGCTGGTCGGATCACTCGCTGTACTCCGAGGCGCACGTGACCTTTGAGGAAGACGCTGGTGCATACGATCAGACAGACGCAGCCGGTTTCATCCAGCTGAACGCACTACGCCTGAAACTTCTGGCCGCACGCGACAAGCGTTTGTCCAAGTGATCGACGAAGACGATAACGACGACGAACTCGATATGTTCATTGAGGCGCAGGACACGGTTTGGGCCGATGTCCTGCGTGAATTGGAACAGGGGCAGAAAACCAGCCACTGGATGTGGTTTGTGTTTCCGCAACTGGCCGAGCTGGGCCAATCTCATATGGCGCAGCTTTACGGCATAGAAGATCTGGACGAGGCAACGAGCTATCTGAACCACCCTGAACTGCGCCGTCGGCTGACGGAAGCAGCGTCGCTGATGCTGTCGCACAAAGGGCGAGATGCGGCTGACATTCTGGGTGGGGTTGATGCAAAGAAGCTTCGATCTTCGATGACGCTGTTTTCTTCTGTCGCGGATGCTCCGGTCGAATTTCAGGCTGTTCTCGACGCCTTTTACGATGGTCAGGCCTGCGATCGCACAACGCAGATGCTTGGTGCGTCATAAAGCCAAGCTCCCGTTGGGTCAGCCTTGCCTGCGCGCCGTCTGACCCTTTACGCATTCGGAAACTGCGAAAGGAACCCGGATGCTTGAAGACATCGCTGATGGAATTCAAAAGGGCCTGAACGGCAAAACCTTTGATGGCTCGTTGAAATTCGACTGTGGCGCAGACGGGGTGATTGTTCTGGCCGACAATCAGGCCACGACGCAGGATCAGGACACGGATTGCACCATCCGTATCTCACAAGACAACCTGACCAAGCTGCTGACAGGGAAACTGAACCCGATGACGGGTGTCGCTATGGGCAAGCTCAAGATTTCGGGCAATATGGGCGTCGCGATGAAGCTGGGTCAGCTGCTCGGCTAAACTCAGCGCAATTCTGCAATGGATTTCTGCATTGCCAGAATCAACGCGTCCCGTTGCTCGGACAGCTCGGCTTGGGTTTTCCCTGCGGCCTCAGCCATCACACCTTCTGTAAGCTGCTGGGCGACATCATCAGTCAAATAGACCTGACCCAAATCATCCCACCATCCATTGAACGTATCGGTGAAATGGTCGCAAAAGGCTTTCAACCCACCCTTGCCAGCGCCGAGGTTGAATAACATGGTCGGCCCCATCGCCGCCCACCTTACACCCGGTCCTGCCCAGACGGCTTTGTCCACATCTTCGACCGACGCAACACCCGACACCACAAGATGAATGGCTTCACGCCACAAAGCAGCTTGTAACCGGTTTGCTACATGGCCGGGCACCTCTTTGTTGACCCGGATCGTGGTCTTACCCACGCTTTCATAAAACGCCTGTGCCGCATCAACCACACCATCGGAAGTTTTCTCATTCCCCATCACCTCAACCAGCGGGATTAGGTGCGGTGGGTTGAAGGGATGCCCCAAAACAAAATGCGACGGGTCAGACCATCCAGGCTGCATTTGGCCAAGTGTTAGACCCGATGCAGAGCTGGCGACGATTGCGCCCTTGGACAAAGCAGGCTCAATCTCGGCAAAGGTTGCATGTTTTATCTGCAAACGCTCAGGCACATTTTCCTGAACAAATCCCGCATCAGCCACTGCGGCAGCAGCGCTGGAATGAAACGTGATGGCGTCCGGGTTTCCATTCTCCGTCAAGCCCAGCGCACCAAGGGTCGACCATGCATTCTCTACATACTGGCATACTTTCCTTTCGACGTTCGGGTCAGGATCAAAGAGGGCAACAGAACGCCCGGATGCCAGAAAAAGAGCTGCCCAACTAGCGCCAATGACGCCTCCGCCCAAGCAGGCCGTGTGCTGTATTTCCATCAGAACAATCCCGGGTTCAAAGGTGAAGCTGCTGTCATACCACCATCCACGGTGAAAAGCTGACCTGTGGCAAAGCTTGCCTCATCCGAAGCCAGCCAGACCGCCATGCTCGCAATATCCTCGGGTTTCCCAAAACGACCTGCAGCATGGCGGGCAATCGCATCCTTGTGCGCGGCATCAGGGTCATTGGCCAACTCGAACGCGGCGTCCAGCATTCCTGTTTCAATCCATCCGGGGCAAATCGCGTTGCAGCGGATCTTTGGCCCGTGATCGACCGCAATAGAACGGGTCAAGCCATGCACAAATGCCTTGGACGCGTTGTAAAGCGCCATGGACGGATCAGCGGTATTCCCTGAAATAGAGCCTATATTAATGATCGCAGCGCCCTCATCCATCCGCGGTATGTAAGCCCGGCACATATTGAAGACGCCCTTGCAATTGGTGCCAATCACAGCGTCCCAATCCGCGTCCGAACTGTCTGGAACAGTCTTTTCGACCTGCACACCAGCATTATTCACCAGAATGTCGATGCCGCCTGCGGCCTCGGCCAACGCTTCGACAGCGTCCGTGTCCGTGACATCCAGCGGATACCAGATGATGTCGTCAGCCAACCCATCAGGCCGCGCCCCGCGTCCACATGTCGTCACTGTCGCGCCTTCACGGCGAAAGGCTTCGACTATTCCTCGGCCGATTCCTTGCCGCCCACCTGTTACAAGCGCTCTTTTCCCAGCCAACCGCATCAGTGTGCCACCATCACATGGCGCACGGACGTGTAAGCATCCAGCGCATAAACCGACATGTCACAACCCGTGCCTGACCCTTTCATCGCTGCCCAGGGCATTTCCGCTGCCGGCATTCCGTGCGTATTCACCCAGGTCATGCCGTACCGCAGCTGCGCCGCCATCTTCATCGCGGTCGAGACATCCTTGGTCCAGACAGACGACGCCAACCCGTACCGCCCCGCGTTTGCAATCCGAAGGGCGTCGTCCGCCTCGGTAAATCGCGACAGAGTCACGACCGGGCCGAACACCTCGCTGCACGCGATCTCAGCGTTATTATCCACATTTGCGACAACGGTCGGCTGATAGAAGAACCCTTCCCCTTCACCAACCTTGCCGCCTACGGCGATTTCAGCGCTGCTGCGGGCGCGATCGACGAACCCGGCGACCCGGTCGCGTTGGGCGGCTGATACGATAGGCCCCATTTCTGTACCATCTGCCTTTGGCGCACCGATCCTGATCTGAGCAACCTGATCGGCGACAGCAGCAACCACTTTGTCATATACATCATCCTGCACCATCACCCGACAGGGCTGAGCACAATCCTGACCTGCGTTGAAGAACGAACCGTATCGGATCGTCTCGGCCACGGCGTCGATATCAGCATCATTGAACACGATGACCGGTGCCTTGCCCCCAAGTTCCAGATGCACATGGCGGATCTGGTTGGATGCCGCCCGCATCGCGGCCATTCCGGTCGCAGGAGAGCCGGTGATTGAAATCCCTTCAATCCGTGGGTCATTGATCAGGCTGTCACCAACCGACATGCCCCGACCATGGACCACGTTCAACACACCTTTGGGCAGTACATCTGCCAGCAACTCTGCCAGCCGCAGCGTGGCCAGCGGTGTGACTTCGGACGGTTTCATTACTATGGTGCAGCCCGCCGCCAGGGGCGCAGCGATCTTCCATGCTGCCATCATAAGCGGATAGTTCCACGGTGCGATGGACGCCACAGGGCCAATAGGATCCTTGCGGATCATCGATGTGTGGCCCGCCGCGTATTCTCCGGCCACTGACCCGCTTATCGCGCGTGAGGCACCGGCCATGAAGCGGAAAGTGTCGATGGTCAGAGGCATCTCTTCATCGCGGGCCATCGGCCACGGCTTGCCGACGTCCAGTGTCTCTAACTCGGACAATTCATCTGTATTTTCTTCCATTACATCCGCAATCGTATGCAGATATCCCGACCGCTCGGCGGGCGTGACAAGCCGATAGGTGTCAAAGGCTTCATGGGCAGCACGTGTTGCGGCTTCGATCTGCTCGGGCGTTGCCTCGGGCACATGGGTTACTGTCTCGCCGGTGGATGGATCCAGAACGGGCAGAGCATCGCCCTGACCCTCAACCATCTCTCCGTTAATAAGCATCTTCGTCTGCATATCTTTCCCCCGTCAAAAAGCGGTCTGGTCGTTGCCCTTCAGGCCCAAACGTTGGCGGGCCTCGTCCGGTGTAGCGACCGTCAGGCCAAGATTTTCGATGATTGAGCGAATCTTGCGGACCTGATCAGCGTTGGACTTCGCCTTTTCGCCGGGCCCGATGTAAAGGCTGTCTTCCAGCCCAACCCGCACATTGCCACCAAGAATCGCGGCCTGTGTCGTGAAGGCCATCTGGTGGCGACCTGCGGCCAGCACCGACCATTCATAGCTATTTCCAAACAACTTTTCGGCAATTGTGTGCATGTGCATCAAGTTATCGGGGTCGGCACCAACACCGCCCAGAATCCCAAAAACCATCTGGATGAAAAATGGCGGCTTTACCCAACCCTGATCCACCACCCAAGCCAGGTTGTAGAGATGTCCCAAATCGTAGCATTCGAATTCGAATTTCGTGCCGTGACCTTCGCCCAATTCCTTCATCGCATATTCGATATCAGCAAACGTGTTGCGGAAAATGAAGTCGCGGGTCATGTCCAGAAACTCGGGTTCCCAGTCATGTTTCCAGCCTGAATATTTCTGCATCATAGGGAAGATGCCGAAGTTCATCGAGCCCATGTTCATGCTGGCCATTTCGGGGCTGGCCCGTAATGCCGCACGCAGGCGTTCTTCGCGGGTCATGCCCAACCCGCCACCGGTTGAGACATTCATCACAGCACCGGTTGCTTGTTTGATGCGGGGCAGGAACTGCATGAAAAGGTCAGGGTCCGGATCTGGTCGACCGTTTTCCGAATTGCGGGCATGAAGATGGATGATCGCAGCCCCGGCCTCGACGGCACCAATACTGGCCTCGGTGATTTCGTTTGGCGTGATGGGCAAGTGTTCTGACATGGTCGGCGTATGAATCCCGCCAGTCGGAGCACATGTAATGATGACCGGTTTGCTCATAGCTTCATCTGCTGGACTTGTGCGCTCAGCCCTCCGTCCAGAACCCAAAGTTGACCGCTGGCATATCGAGCCTCGTCCGAAGCCAGCCAATTCACCAGATTCGCGATGTCGTCGGGCGTGCCATATGTGCGCATCGGGTGCACATCGCGCACGGCCTGCTGCAACTGGTCGATGGTCTTGCCGCCACCGCCCGAGCCATCGCCGGTGAAAAAGCTCTGCAACATGGGTGTGTCGACATAGCCGGGGCATATGGCATTCACACGAATACCTTCCGGTCCATGATCACACGCCATTGCACGCGTCAGTGCATGAACAGCACCTTTGGTCGCGCAATAGGCGGCAAGGCCGGGGTCCGCAATGAACCCATCGTAACTCCCGAAATTGATGATCGAGGCTGACGTTCCCGACGTGGCCCCTTTGCGCAACAGTGGCAACGCGTGTTTTGAGGTCAAAAACGTGCCGTTGACATTCACAGCGAAGGACTGGTTCCATTCCTCCAACGTGGTCTGTTCGATAGTTTTCTCGATCTCAATACCAGCGGCGTTGACCAGAATGTCCAATTGGCCAGCTTCCGCACCAACCTGTTCCATCGCGGCAATCGCATCAGCTTCTTGCGTGACGTCCAGTTTCACAAAGATGCTGCCGTCGTCATCATGGGCTGACAAGGATCCTTCTGGCGTCAAATCAGCCGCATAGACCCGCGCGCCTTCGCGCAGAAAACGTGCCACGATCGCGCGCCCGATTCCGCCGCGCCCACCGGTTACAAGCGCTGTTTTGCCGTCCAGCATCATTCTTTGGTCTCCTTCAATGGCGGATAGCGATAGCGAGTCGCTGCAACCGTCCAATCCATGTGATTGCGTACATATTCCTGCGTGGCGTCTCGTGGCGGGGTGTAGTCCCAGGCCTCTCCGGCACCCGCCTCCATCGCGGCGTGCAAGGCGCGCCGGGACTTTTGCGTTGCAATGACGTCCGCACGCAGGCTTTCGCTGTTCCAACGTCGCGCCACGTCTTCAGCAAACTTTGCGGAATGTTCAGCGTAAGCCGGGTCATCGACCACATTCACCTTTTCCAACGGATCCTTGGACAGGTCGTAAAGCTGAGGTGGGTCCGGGTCGCAGTGAATATACTTCAACGGCCCGCGTCGGATCATGAATACCGGATAAGGCGTCATCTCGGCGCAATATTCGCCGATGGCTTCATCCACAGGGTCAGCTTCTCCGCGCACAAGCGGCATCAAGGATCGGCCATCAATCGGCTCCCCGAAGATCGCGTCAGAACCGCTGGCGATGTCCACAAATGTCGGCAACAGGTCGAGCAGGGAACAGGCGTTGGCAGCACAGCCTTTGGCAACACCGGGACCCGCCATGATCAGCGGCACACGGGCCGAGTGTTCAAAGAAATTCATCTTGTACCACAACCCACGCTCACCCAGCATATCGCCGTGGTCTGCGGTGACGATGACGATGGTATTGTCTAACGCGCCGATGTCTTTCAAAGCTTTGACCATCGCGCCGACCTTGCTGTCAAAGTAACTGACATTGGCCAGATAAGCGCGACGCGCGCGGCGGATTTCTTCCTCGTTCAGAGGGACATAGCTTGCCTCGATCCCATCCATCACGCGACGTGAGAACGGGTCTTGCTCTTCGGGCGTCAGTGTAAATTCCGGCATCGGGACGTCTGCGTCGGAATACAGGTTCCACCACTCGGGCTTGGCGACATAGGGGTCATGCGGATGGATAAAGCTGGCCACCATACAGAACGGAGCATTGTCCCCAGCCGCCCGATCGCGGCCCCTGTCGATCAACCAGCGACGCGCGGCAAATTCGACCTCGTCGTCATAATCCGTCTGGAAGGTGGCGACCGCCTCACCGCTTTCCTTGACGGTTTGCATGTTGTGATACCACTTGTCGATCCGCTCGTCCGGGGCTTCCCAGTCCGGGGTCCAGGCAAAATCGGCGGGGTAAATGTCGGTTGTCACACGGTCCTGAAACCCGTGTTTCTGGTCTGGCCCAACGAAATGCATCTTGCCCGACAGGCAGGTCCGGTAGCCCAGCGCCTTGAGGTAATGCGCAAAGGTCGGGACCGAGGCACGAAACTCGCTGGCGTTGTCATATGCCGCGATGCGACTGATCAGCTGCCCGGCCATGAACGCAAATCGCGACGGCGCGCAAAGAGGTGAGTTGCAATAGGCCGCGTCAAATCGCATCCCGCGTGCGGCAAGCGCGTCGATGTTTGGGGTCTTGACCGTTGGATGGCCGTAAGCGCCGCAAAAATGCGGCGCCAGTTGATCGGCCATGATCACAACGATGTTGGGCTGTGTCACGGCGCAGCCTTTGCATATGCATCCAGTACAAGCCCATGGAAATGATGCACCGCATGTTCCGATTTGCCCGAGCCATTGGGATCATGCACGATCCGGCCTTGCGTAAAGGCCGGAGTGCTCATACCGCGCTGTACGCTTTCGACAATGTCGATGTCTTCGCGTTGCAGAACCTCATCAAGATAGCGGATGGCTTCCAGTTCGGCTTCGTCTGGTTCCGGGGTTTCAAGGAAGAAATCATAAGTCTCGAGCGTCCGGTCAGGACCAATCGGGATAATATTCAGCACGATCATCGAAGACCGCCCCGGATAGCGCATCAAACATGTCGTGGGCCACAACCACCAAACTGCATGGGTTCGTACTGTGGCATTGGACACGTCATAAGCGGTGTTAGCACCCTTACCCGCCTCGGCCATATGGCTGGAGTAGATGCCGTATGTGGTCACCTTGTAGGTGTCCATATCGACCAAATCACAGAAATCCTTGTGCGCTGTCGGGCAGTGGTAGCATTCAAGGAAGTTGTCGACGACGTTCTTCCAGTTCGACTTGATGTCATAGGTCAGGCGATGACCAAATGTCAGCTGCTCGATATCCGGTGCCCAATGGCGGATTTCGGTTTCCAGATTCCCGGAAACTTCGCGCAAAGTTGCTGCGTTAGGGTCTAAGTTGACGTATATGAACCCCGCAAACTCTTCGACCTGTACTTGGTCCAGGCAGATATCCGATGTTTTGAAATTAGCCAGGTTCTCGGTCTCGGGCGCGCGCACCAACTGGCCGTCCAGTTTATAGACCCAAGCGTGATACGGGCACATTATACGCGTGGTTTCGCCCTCGCCCGACAACAGATGATGTGCGCGGTGTTTGCAGACATTATAGAACGCACGCAATGTGCCCTCGCGGTCGCGCACGACAGCAATCGGACGTCCGGCGATTTCGACGGTTGTGTATGACCCCGGAACGCGCAGCTTTTCAACGTGGCACACCCATTGCCAGGTCTTGGTTAGCACTTCGTTTTGATCGACTTGATACCAGGACGGATCGACATAGGCTTCGGCCTTCAGGGAACTGGTATTGAAGGGATCGGTGCTAAAACCATCGGAAATCCGCTCGAACTGGGTTTTGGACGGCAGCTGGCTCATGGGTGGCTCCACAGCTCAGGGGCAGGCTTTGCCCCAATGATTGACGTGTGGCGCGTATGATCCTCTGAGTCTTGGTTCGTCTCTTAACTTTTTACGCCTTATTATTTTCCGTTTTGGCCAACTTGATGATCCCGATGGCGTCAGTCTTTGGGCTTGCGATGCATCGGCCAAGCGCGGAACTCGAATGGAACTCTGCCCTCGACCCTGTCGCGCGTGGGGGGCAGGCCAAATCTTTCTTTATAAGCCCGGCTGAAATGCACCGGGCTGGAAAAGCCCGACGCCAGAGCGACCTCTGCAATGGGAAGCTCGGTCTGCGTGACCAGGCCACGTGCCCGATCCAAGCGAATGTCACGATAGTAAAGCGCGGGCGTTTTCTTGATGTAGGTCGCGAACAGCCGATCCAGTTGGCGATGAGAGATTCCCGCGCGTTTGCAAATCTGGGGAACGGGGATGGGCTCCTCAAGATTGGCTTCCATCACCTGAATCGCCGTTTTAAGCTTGGCGGGCACTGTCGTTCCCAAAGGCTCGGTTCCTTGGGGTTGCTGTTGTTCCGTGGGGCCGCGCAAACGATCGTGAAAAACGTATCTGGCCGCTGCATTGGCAAGGGCGCTGCCATGTATCCCCTGAAGAATCTGCAGGCCAAAGTCAGTTGCTGCAGAGCCACCGCAACAGGTAAGCCGATTGCCGTCCATAACATAAAGATTCTCAACGACCTCGACTTCCGGATAAAGCTCCTGCAAGGCATCGATATGCTCGTAATGAACGGTGGCGCGCCGTCCGTTCAATAACCCGGCCTGCGCCAAAATAAAGGCGCCGGTATCCAATGCGCCCAAAGTCGCGCCGCTGCGCGCAAGTTTACGCAAAGCTGTTCCCAGTTTGGATGTCAGGTGCCGTTCTGGTGTCCAACTGGAAGAGACAATGGCAATATCAGCCTCGGTGAACGAAAGCGCGTCAAGCGGTTGAGTTTCGATGCCAGCACCGTTGCTGGACACACAGAAACCGCCTGCTTCTGATACGAAGTCCCATTTGAAATAAGGCTTTCCATCCAGATAGTTGGCGGCGCGAAAAGGATCTATGAACGCCATGGTGGCCGCCATATTGAAGCTGGGCGCAACTATGACCAGCACGCGCGTCGAAACCTGCATATCCTGTGTCATCGATCCTGAATCCAAGCTTGCATCACCACATCTCAGAAAAGGTCTTTTGACTGCGATACACAAGGTTTCTTCGGACTTGGCTGAAGTTGATAAACTCGCCTCACCAGCGCGTGACATGGGATGTCAGGCAATTGCATGTTGATCCAAGTCGGGTCACCTTGGTCGTGAAAGGAGACCTGACATGACACGGACTGCTTACCTCGACACGCTTAAACCAGCCCTTCTGTTCACGCTGATCGCACTGGCGGCGATGCTGCGCGCTTTGCCTGCGCCCGCGGCGGGAACAGAAACTCTGACAGTAGCCGGAGGATGTTTCTGGTGCGTTGAATCTGATTTTGAGTCTGTCCCCGGCGTCATCGAGGCCGTTTCAGGCTATACCGGCGGCAAGTCAGCTAATCCCACTTATGATCAGGTCTCAAAAGGAGGAACCGGCCATTATGAAGCGGTTCAGATCACGTTCAATCCAGTTCAAATCTCACGGGAAACGCTTCTGAACATGTTCTTCCGCTCGGTCGACCCCACAGATGCCGGAGGTCAGTTCTGCGATCGCGGTGATAGCTATCGCACTGCGATTTTCGTCTCTAACACAGGGGAAAAAGCTTTGGCCGAGAAAGCAAAAGCAGATGCGCAGCGGGCCCTGGGCCAGACAGTGGTAACGCCGATCCTGAGCGAAGGAACTTTTTACCCAGCCGAGGCGTATCATCAGGATTACTACAAGGGGAACAAACTGATTTTGACCCGCTTCGGGCCGAAGCGACAGCACAGCGCATACAAAGCTTACCGCAAAGCCTGCGGCCGTGACGCGCGCGTCAAACAGCTTTGGGGTACTGACGCGCCGTTTGTTGGATCTTAGTCAAAGGACGCGTCGCGCACCTCTTTCAAATCGGGGATAACATCAGCCGTTCCGTGCCGCGTGACCATCAGGGCCGCGGCGCGGTTTGCTTGCAGAATAGCCTGTTCCATCGGCATTCCACGATCCATTCCTGCCAGTACATAGCCGGTGAAGGTATCGCCTGCCCCTGTTGTATCCACCGCTTGCACCTTATGTGCCGCAAACTCGACCGGTTCGCTGCCCTGCTGTAAATACCGCGCGCCCTTTGAGCCCAGCGTGACGATGACGTGCCGCACTGGCAAATCAGCGGCGCTTAAGCCGGTTTCTTGGCGCAATTGTTCAGCTTCGACCTCGTTGAGGATCAGGAAATCCAGATAGGGAAGAACCGCCTTCACAGCCTCTGCCTGAAACGGCGCTGCGGCGTAACACACGGTTAGCCCCAGCCGGTGCCCCAGTTGCGCAGCTTCCACTTGTGCGTTGGTTTCATTCTGAAGGATCAGCAGATCGCCCGTGTTTGCTGAGGATAGCGCTTGTCCCAGATCGCTGACCTCTAACGCATGATTGGCACCGGGATACAGGATGATCAGATTCTCGCCCTCAGCATCCACCGCAATGATCGCGTGTCCGGTTGGCAAATCGACCTCTGAGATAAAGCGTGTATCCACGCCATATTCCGTCAATCGATCCTTCGCCCAGCGCCCATCCTGGCCAACAGCACCGATATGGCTGACGCGCGATCCGGCCCGAGCCGCAGCCACCGACATGTTGGCCCCCTTGCCGCCCAGAAACCGATCCAGTCCAAGGGCGGCCAGAGTTTCCCCCGGCGCAGGCAGATGCGGCAGGTCATAGACCATATCCGCGTTGATCGAGCCGAGGTTCCAGATTGTCATGTCTTATCCGATGTCGCACGAGGCCAGAATGGCCATGTTTAGAATGTCATTGGCGGTCGCAACGGTCGAACAGATTTGAATCGGTTTGTCGATGCCTGACAGAATCGGACCAATTACAGTTGCACCACCCATTTCTTGCATCAATTTGGTCGAGATGGAGGCCGAGTGCCGCGCCGGAACAATCAGAATGTTCGCCGGACCGGTCAGACGCTGGAAGGGATAGGTAGCCTGCTGATCAACGTTCAACGCCACATCCACGGTCATCTCGCCTTCGTATTCAAAGTCAACACCGCGCTGGTCCAGCACCGTCGGAGCCACGTGCATCTTTTCGGCCCGTTCGGACACCGGGTAACCAAAAGTCGAGAAGCTGACGAAGGCCACCCGGGGCTCCAGGCCCATGTGACGCGCAACCGCAGCCGATCGTTCAGCAATGTTTGCCAGGTCATTCTCATCCGGCCATTCATGAACCAGCGTATCGCCAATCAGAACAATCCGGCCCTTGTGCAAAAGGGCGGTCACACCAGCGGCCCCACGCGCTGCATCGGCATCAAACACGTGGTTGATCCGATCCATCACATGCGCCGATTTGCGCGTCGCACCCGTAACCAGCCCATCCCCATGGCCGTGGGCCAGCATCAATGATGAAAACACGTGCCGATCCCGCGCGGCGAGGCGGTGAATGTCCTTTCGGTCGAAACCCTTGCGCTGCAAACGGTCGTAGAGGAAATTCGAATAGCTCTCGAGATGCGTTGTGTTGGCGGCATTCACAACCTCCAGCTCACGCACAGCGTCACCCAAGCCCGCTTCTTCCAGCTTGGCCCTGACCTCATCGGCGCGACCGACCACCAGCGCCTTTCCGAAGCCGGATCGTTGGTACATGACCGCAGCGCGCAGCACCCTTGGATCATCACCTTCGGCAAAGATCATCCGGCTTTGTGCCTGACGCGCACGGGCGTTCAAACCGCGCAGGATGCTTGCGGTCGGATCCATGCGGGATTTCAGGCTCAGCTCATAGGCGTCCATGTCGATGATCGGGCGCCGCGCCGCACCGGTGTCCATCCCGGCCTTGGCAACGGCTGGCGGGATACGGTGGATCAGACGTGGGTCGAACGGTGTCGGGATGATATAATCGCGCCCAAAGGTCAGCGATTTGCCATAGGCCATAGCAACCTCGTCCGGCACATCCTCGCGCGCCAGATTAGCCAACGCATGGGCGCAGGCAATTTTCATTTCGTCATTGATAGCGCGCGCATGGATGTCCAATGCGCCCCGGAACAGATAGGGGAAACCAAGTACGTTATTGACCTGATTGGGATAATCGCTGCGCCCGGTGGCGACGATGGCATCAACGCGGACTTCGTGTGCTTCTTCCGGAGTGATCTCGGGGTCAGGGTTCGCCATCGCAAAGATCACTGGGTTGTCCGCCATGCTGGCGACCATCTCTTGCGTGACCGCACCCTTGACCGACACGCCCAGGAACACATCCGCGCCCTTCATCGCATCTTCCAGCGTACGCAAATCTGTAGAGATGGCATGCGCGGACTTCCATTGGTTCATACCCTCTGTACGGCCCTGATAGATCACGCCTTTGGTGTCGCACACGATGCAGTTCTCGTGCCGCGCGCCCATCGCCTTGAGCAACTCGATACAGGCGATCCCTGCCGCACCCGCACCGTTCAGGACAATCTTTACATCCTCGATCTTCTTACCCGAGATTCGCAGTGCGTTCAGCAAACCCGCCGCGCAGATCACCGCCGTTCCATGTTGGTCATCGTGGAAGACGGGGATATCCATCTCTTCCTTCAAGCGCTGCTCGATGATGAAGCATTCAGGTGCTTTGATGTCTTCCAGGTTGATCCCGCCAAAGGTGGGGCCCATCAGGCGTACCGCACGGCAGAACTCATCCGGGTCTTCGGTGTCCAGTTCGATATCGATCGAGTTCACATCAGCGAACCGCTTGAACAGGACGGATTTCCCCTCCATCACCGGTTTCGAGCCCAGCGCGCCAAGATTGCCCAGGCCCAATACGGCGGTACCGTTCGAGATCACGGCGACCAGATTACCTTTGTTGGTATAGTCATACGCGGTTTCGGGCGCTTCGGCGATGGCTTCACATGGAACAGCAACGCCGGGGCTATAGGCCAGCGACAGATCACGCTGCGTGGTCATGGGCACTGTGGCTTGCACCTCCCACTTGCCGGGGGTCGGGTCCAGGTGAAAGGCCAGTGCTTCTTCTTTGGTGATCTTCGCTTTGGGCATGGAATTGGTCGTTTCTTTACAACTGCGGGACTTTCGCCTCATAGCGCAGGCAACGGCGCGCCTCAACGAGAATACGTTTTCACCTTTCGCAGCAGATGGGGGATTTGTAAGGTCGCGCCCGGAATACGCCAAAAGGGGGCCGCCTTTGTCCACAGTCACGCCGATGATGGCGCAATATCTCGAGATCAAAGAGGCCCACGCCGATGCCCTGCTGTTTTATCGCATGGGCGATTTCTACGAGATGTTCTTTGAAGATGCCGTCAATGCCGCCGAAGCGCTGGACATCGCCCTAACCAAACGCGGCAAGCACAATGGAAATGATATTCCAATGTGCGGCGTGCCAGTGCACGCAGCCGAAGGGTATTTGCTTACACTGATCCGCAAAGGCTTTCGTGTCGCTGTCTGCGAACAGATGGAAAGCCCTGCGGAAGCGAAGAAAAGAGGCTCTAAATCAGTCGTAAAGCGGGACGTCGTGCGTCTAGTGACGCCCGGCACACTGACCGAAGACGCCCTGCTGGAAGCCCGCCGCCACAACTTTCTGGCTGCCTATGCCGAGGTTCGGGATGAGGCCGCCTTGGCCTGGGCCGATATCTCGACCGGCGCGTTTCACGTGATGCCTCTGACCTCGATTCGGCTCAGCCCGGAACTGGCGCGGCTGGCCCCGTCCGAGTTGATCGTGGCCGACGGTGTTCAAGACAAGCTTAGTGAGCCGGTTCGGGATCTGGGGATTTCTCTGACGCCTGTGGGACGTGCCAGTTTTGACAGCACAGCAGCGGAAAAGCGCATATGCGGCTTGTTTCACGTCGGTGCGCTGGATGCGTTCGGGACTTTCGGTCGCGCCGAAGTTTCGGCGATGGGCGCACTGATCGATTACCTTGAGATCACGCAAAAGGGCAAATTACCCCTGCTGCAAACCCCTCTCAAAGAATCAGAAGACCGCGTCGTCCAAATTGACGCCGCAACACGCCGCAATCTGGAACTGACACGGTCGCTCGCTGGTGGGCGCGCCGGGTCTTTGTTGTCCGTGGTCGATCGCACCGTCACACCCGGCGGCGCGCGGTTGCTGGAACAGCGCCTGTCCAGCCCGTCCCGAAATCTGGACGTGATCCATGTGCGCCTAGATGCGGTAAGCTTCGCAACTGAGGACAGCCTGATTGCGTCAGACCTGCGTGAAGCGCTACGCAAAACACCGGATCTGGACCGCGCCTTGTCTCGCTTGTCGTTGGACCGAGGTGGTCCGCGCGATCTGGCTGCCATCCGCAACGGGTTGGCGCAAGCGGCCACGATTGCCAGTTTGTGCAGTGTCCAAGAGTTGCCAGTACTGTTGTCGACCGCCGTCCAAAACCTGACTGGGTTTGACGATCTCTTGACCCTTCTGGACGAAGCGCTTGTTGCGGAACCACCTCTGCTGGCACGTGACGGCGGCTTCATCGCCCCCGGTTTCGAAGTTGAACTGGACGAAGCCCGTACCCTGCGCGACGAAGGCCGCTCGGTTATCGCCGGCTTTCAACAGAAATACGCGGAACACACGGGTATCGCCTCGCTTAAGATAAAGCACAACAATGTGCTGGGGTACTTCATCGAAACCACAGCGACCCATGCCGAGAAAATGCTGAACCCGCCGTTCAGCGAAACCTATATCCACCGTCAGACCACCGCCAATCAGGTGCGTTTCACCACCGTCGAACTGTCAGAGATCGAATCCCGTATCCTGAACGCAGGGAATCTGGCGCTTGAGATTGAAAAGCGGCTCTATCAAAGGCTTTCTGATGAGGTTTTGGCCCTTGCAGCACAGCTTAATCAAGCTGCCCGCGGGCTGGCAGAGCTGGATTTAACCACTGCACTCGCCGATCTGGCACGCGGGGAAAACTGGTGTCGCCCACATGTGGACACATCACGCGCGTTCAACGTGCACGGCGGTCGACATCCGGTCGTTGAGCACGCCTTACGGCAGCAAAGCGGCGATGCCTTTGTCGCCAACGACTGCGATCTAAGCGCGGATGACGGTGCGGCCATATGGTTACTGACCGGCCCCAACATGGCTGGTAAATCAACCTTCCTGCGCCAAAACGCCCTGATCGCCCTGCTTGCCCAAATGGGCAGCTACGTGCCTGCTGAACAGGCCCATATCGGCGTTGTCAGTCAATTGTTCAGCCGGGTCGGCGCATCCGATGACCTGGCCCGGGGTCGCTCAACCTTTATGGTGGAAATGGTCGAAACCGCTGCAATTCTAAATCAGGCCGATGATCGCGCACTGGTCATTCTCGATGAAATTGGCCGCGGCACCGCCACTTATGACGGCCTCTCGATCGCGTGGGCTACGCTTGAACATCTACATGCATCCAACAAATGCCGCGCTCTGTTCGCAACTCATTACCACGAACTCACCGCTTTGGCCGGTAAACTGGAAGGCGTGGATAACGCAACCGTTGCGGTCAAAGAATGGGAAGGCGAAGTGATCTTCCTGCACGAGGTCCACAAGGGCGCCGCCGACCGCTCCTATGGTGTGCAAGTTGCCCAGCTTGCCGGATTGCCTGCATCAGTCGTCGAACGCGCTCGCGTGGTACTGGATCAATTGGAAAAAACCGAACGGGAAGGCGGTAAACAAAAGGCTCTGATCGACGATCTGCCTTTGTTTTCTGCAGCATCACCGCCACCGCCGCCCTCAACCAAAGCATCTCCTGTCACAGATATGTTGAGCGACGTCCTGCCCGACGAACTCACCCCACGCGAAGCGCTCGACCTGATTTACAAACTGAAAGAGGCGGCCAATTCCTGACCGCCCCTTCTTCTTGTTGATAAATACGGCCGCCAGAGGCTTGGCCTCTTCGAGGCCAACTAGTTCGAAGGTGTTGACGACACCCCAACCTGCGCCGGACGCAGCAAACGGTCGTGCAACATGAAACCTTCGGCAGACACCTGAATGATGTCGCCGGCTTTTGTGCCGGGCACCGGTGCTTCAAACATCGCCTCATGCACATTAGGATCAAAGCGGTCGCCAACCTCAGGTGTGATCACCTCAATCCCGTGCTTCTGGAACACATCCTTCAGCGCGCGCATGGTCAATTCAACGCCTTCCAGCAGGCCAGCAGCAACTTCTTTCTGCTCATCCGTCGCTGCCTCAAGCGCGCGCTTCATGTTGTCGTAAACCGGCAGCATGTCCCGTGCCAGCTTCGACCCGCCGTACTGTTCCGCATCGCGACGCGCCTTGTCGCCACGCTTGCGTGCATTCTCGGCATCTGCCAGCGCGCGCATGAACTTGTCTTTATAGTCGTCCCGCTCAGCGCGTAACTCATCCAATTCCAGCGCTTCGTCGCTGATCTCTGCAAACTCCTCGGCCAGCTCTTCCGCTTCCGCAGACATGATATCGTCCAGAAAATCTTCGTTCTTCGGCTCTGCCATCTCTTACCCTCTAGCTCCGGTCGGATATCAGCTTGCCGACCAGTTGCGCCGTATAATCCACGATCGGTACGATCCGTCCATAATTCAGACGCGTTGGCCCGATGATCCCGACCGCACCGATTATCTTACGATCAGCGTTCATATATGGAGACACCACCAAAGAGGAACCCGAAAGTGAGAAAAGTTTGTTCTCAGACCCAATAAAAATGCGCACACCTTCGCCATCTTCGGTCAATTCAAGGAATTCAGCGATGTCCCGCTTACGCTCCAGATCATCAAACAGGGTCCGAATCCGATCAAGTTCTTCGGCGCGACCCGGTTCGTTCAAAAGATTCGCCCGTCCACGCACGATCAAACGGGCCGAGTCGCTGCCATCTCCATCCCAGACGGCCATTCCACTTTCCACCATCTCACGCGCCAGAACGTCGATCTCTTGCTTGCGTGCATCAATCTGCGTCTGCATCTGCCGACGCACTTCGCTGAGTGTCCGCCCCTCGATGAGCGCATTTAGAAAGTTTGCCGCCTCGCGCATTGAGCTGGGGGTTTGCCCGGGCGGCGGGGTGAACAGGCGGTTTTCCACATGACCATCCGAGAAAACCAGCACTACCAAAGCCCGATCATGACCCAGTGATACGAATTCAATATGTTTGATTTCCGATTCATGCTTGGGCGTTAAAACTAGCGAGGCGCCTTGTGTCACGTGCGACAAAGCAGAGCCGACACGGTCGAGCATCCCGCCAACATCGCCTGTGTTAGAGCCTAAAGTTTGTTCTAATTTCTCGCGATCATCCGCGCCCAAGTCTCCGACTTCAAGCAATCCGTCCACAAACATCCGCAGACCTTGCTGCGTTGGAATTCGACCAGCGCTGATGTGGGGGCTGTCCAGAAGACCCAGAAACTCCAGATCTTGCATCACATTGCGAACGGTCGCTGCGCTCACCTTTTCGGACAAGGTGCGCGTTAAAGTGCGACTGCCGACGGGCTCACCGCTTTCCAGATAGCTCTCGACAATCAAACGGAACACTTCGCGTGACCGGTCGTTCATCTCATCCAGAATCTTGCTTGCTTCGCTCATGCGTCTTCCCTTGCTCGTTCGTCATTAAATAGCAGGCAAATGAAAGGTCAATCGGGGTTGCATCGTAACGCTGCGGGGCGTTATCCCCAACCCAGCAAACAAAGGAATTCCGATGCGACCCTCTGGAAGAGATTTAAGCGAAATGCGCACCGTTTCAATCGAGACGGGGTTCACCAAACATGCCGAAGGTTCCTGCCTGATCAAAATGGGCGACACGCACGTTTTGTGCACTGCAACGATCGAAGATCGCGTGCCGCCCTTTATCAAAGGCTCGGGCCTGGGCTGGGTCACGGCAGAATACGGTATGCTGCCCCGCGCCACCAACATCCGGATGCGGCGTGAAGCTGCCAGCGGCAAGCAAGGCGGTCGCACAGTGGAAATTCAGCGCCTGATCGGCCGCGCCTTGCGTGCTGGTGTGGATCGGGTCGCGCTGGGTGAACGTCAGATCACCGTGGACTGCGACGTGATCCAAGCCGATGGCGGCACCCGATGCGCGTCGATCACTGGCGGTTGGGTGGCCCTGCGGCTGGCTGTGAACAAGCTGATGAAAGCGGGCGACGTCATCTCTGATCCCTTGGTTGATCCAGTTGCGGCTGTGTCCTGCGGTATTTATGCCGGTCAGCCAGTTCTGGATCTGGATTACCCGGAAGACAGCGAAGCGGGAGTTGATGGCAACTTCATCATGACCGGATCCGGCAAGCTGATCGAAGTGCAGATGAGCGCCGAAGGCTCGGTCTTTAGCCGCGCGCAAATGGATCAGCTTATGGATCTGGCCGAAAAAGGCGTCGGCGAATTGGCTGCCGCGCAAAAGGCCGCAACCGCATGACCCGCAAGTTCGATGGGGACAGGCTGCTGGTTGCCACCCACAACATAGGCAAGCTTGAAGAGATGGCGCATCTCCTCGAACCTTTTGGCGTCACTGTTGTGGGCGCGGGCGAGATGAACCTGCCCGAGCCGGAAGAGACCGAAGACACATTTGTCGGCAACGCGCGGATCAAAGCCCACGCTGCCGCCAAAGCCACCGGCCTGCCTGCCCTGTCGGACGATTCCGGGATCACCATCGACGCGCTGGATGGCGCGCCGGGGGTTTACACTGCTGACTGGGCGGAAACGGCAAATGGTCGTGATTTCCTAATGGCCATGACCCGCGCACATAATGAGCTGGAGGCTAAAAACGCCCCTCACCCGCGCACTGCGCAATTCCGTTGTACATTGGTTCTGGCCTGGCCCGACGGACATGATGAAGTATTCGAAGGCATCGCTGCCGGCCACCTGGTCTGGCCGATCCGTGGCAAGGACGGATTCGGCTATGACCCAATGTTTGTTCCGGACGGGCACGACGTTACCTTTGCCGAAATGGATCGCTGGGAAAAGAACAAGATCAGCCACCGCGGCCGCGCGGTTGAGATGTTCGTGAAAGGCTGTTTTGGCGGATGATTGGCGCAACGGGGGCTTTGGCCTGTACGTGCATTGGCCTTTTTGCGAGGCCAAATGCCCCTATTGCGACTTCAACAGCCATGTCTCGAAGAATATTGACCAAGAAAGATGGCTTGTAGCTTATCTGAGTGAGCTGCGCCGCTCTGCCTCTGAAACGCCGGGTCGGGTACTGAACACGATTTTCTTTGGGGGCGGCACCCCGTCTCTGATGGACCCGGAAACCGTTTCTTCCGTGATTGATGAGGCGCGCGCACTTTGGCACCCGTCCAACAACATGGAAATCACCCTCGAGGCCAACCCCGGCTCGGTTGAGGCAGGTCGGTTTGCAGCTTATCGGGATGCCGGCGTAAACCGAATTTCTATGGGCGTTCAGGCGCTGCATGACGAAGATCTACGTCGTCTGGGCCGCATTCATACTGTTGCCGAGGCCCAAACCGCCTTTGATATCGCACGGACCTGCTTTGATCGTGTCAGTTTTGACCTGATCTATGCCAGACAGCACCAAACACCTGAAGCCTGGCGCGCGGAACTGAGCGAAGCCCTGTCGATGGCCGTGGACCACCTGTCGCTGTACCAATTGACGATTGAAGACGGAACTGCCTTTGGCGATCGCTATGCCGTTGGAAAACTGCGTGGCTTGCCCGAAGATGACAGCGCCGCCGACATGTATCTGATCACGCAGGACATTTGCGAAGCGCACGGTTTGCCCGCTTATGAAGTGTCCAATCACGCGCGCACGGGGGCTGAGTCGCAACACAATCTGATCTACTGGCGATACGGTGATTATATTGGCATTGGTCCCGGCGCCCATGGGAGGCTTACGCTTAACGAAGAAAAATACGCAACCGAGACCTATCTGAATCCACAGCGCTGGCTTGACGCTGCAGAGCGTGGGGGTGGAGAGAAAGGACGAACAACACTGTCCCTTGAAGACCAGGCGAGCGAATACCTTATGATGGGGATGCGAATTTCGGAAGGACTAGATATTGATCGGTGGGAGCGCTTAGCAGGCCGAAAACTCTCGGAAGACACGGTTGATCATCTGATCGGGATCAAAATGATTGAACATGAAAACGGCAGACTTCGGGCAACATCAGATGGTCGCGCTGTACTGAACGCCGTCATTCGGGAGCTTTTGAGCTAGCCATGCATTACCTTTGGGCCGGACTGGGATTGTTATGTGTTGCGCTGGCAATGGTTGGGGTTGTCCTACCCCTTTTGCCAACCGTCCCATTTCTGCTATTGGCTGCGTTTTTCTTTGCCCGATCTTCTTCGCGTTTGCACACTTGGTTGTTGACCCATCAACTGTTCGGACCGCTGATACAAGATTGGCAAAGCTCAGGCGCAATCCGCCCTAGTGCAAAAAGGGCGGCAACTGTTTCAGTCGCCGCCGTTTTTGGAATCTCAATTTGGATGTCCGCCCCGGTTTTCGTTTTGGCCATTCAAGCTGTCGTTCTGGGGGGTGTTTTGATTTTTATCTGGACGCGACCTAACGGCTGAGCTTAGCGCACAGATCATCAAGCTGATCCAAGTTCTCATATGTTAGGACAACCTGACCCGTCTCTGTTCCAGCCTTGTGATTGATCGAGACTTTCATCGCCAGAATTGCAGATAGATCTTTTTCCAAAGCGCGCGTATCGGCATCCTTGCCCGCATCCAGATTTCTGGACCGCGGTGCAGCGCGTTCGGCGTCACCTTGTTGCTGCTTCTTGACCAAAGCTTCGGTTGCGCGCACCGAAAGCCCCTCTTTGACGATCTGCTTCGCCAATTCCGATGGGTTTTCGGCCGTGATCAGGGCTCTTGCATGTCCTGCAGATATTTTTCCTTCAATAACAAGGGCTTGAACATCCATTGGCAAGGACAAAAGACGCAGAAGGTTTGCAATGTGGCTGCGGCTTTTACCCAAAGCTTCAGCCAGCTTTTCCTGCGTATGGCCGAAACGATCCATCAGTTGCTTGTACCCAGCGGCCTCTTCCACCGCGTTCAGGTCCGCGCGCTGGATGTTTTCGATTATCGCAACTTCCAGAACTTCGGTGTCGTCAAAATCCCGCACGATGACAGGGATATCATGCAGCTGCGCCATTTGCGCTGCCCGCCAACGACGCTCCCCTGCAACGATTTCGTATTCATCAGCTCCGGTCGACCGGACAATCAGAGGCTGGATAATACCCTTTTCCTTGACCGAGGCGGCCAATTCGTCCAGCTGTTCGGGCAGGAATGTGCGGCGCGGCTGATTGGGATTGGCCTTTAGCTTCTCAATTGGAACCTTAAGATCGGGCCGACGCACTTCGGACTGTGCCCGCCCTTCCGTTTCGGTATTTACGTCCGCCATAAGAGCGGACAGCCCGCGCCCCAACCCTCTGGATTTTGTTTTTTTGGCGCTCATGTCGCCCTCCTCATTTCCGCCTACGCAGCGGTTTTATTGTTCTTGTGCATGATCTCGCGGGCCAGATGCCGATAAGCCATCGCGCCAAGCGAACCCGAATCATATTGCAACACTGGCAGCGCATATGACGGAGCCTCGCTGACTCGCACATTTCTGGGTATCTTTGTCTTAAAGACCATCTCACCCAAATTGTCACGCGCATCCTTTTCAACCTGACGGGACAAGTTGTTGCGGTTGTCATACATGGTCAACACAACACCTTCGATTCTCAGATCAGGATTTGCTGTTTGCCGAACCTCTCGGATCGTCAGCATCAGTTGAGAAAGACCTTCTAAAGCAAAGAATTCACTTTGCAGCGGCACAAGGACTGAATGCGCCGCCACCATTGCATTGACGGTCAACAGGTTCAAAGACGGCGGGCAATCGATAAGGATGAAATCAAGGTTGAAAGCATCAACCGCAGTCTGCCTCAATGCATCGTGCAACAAATAACTGCGCTTTTCATTGGATATCAATTCAATGTCGGCAGAACTCAGATCAACGGTTGCCGGAACAACCATAAGGTTGTCTATTTCCGTCTCTTGAACAACGGCCTCTAACGGAGCGTCGTCAAGGATGAGGTCATAGGTTGTCCAATCCCGATCCTCTACACCCAATCCGGTGGACGCATTCCCTTGAGGATCAAGATCAACCACCAAAACCCGGCAACCGGATTCCGCAAGCCCTGCTGCAAGATTGATTGCCGTCGTTGTTTTCCCCACTCCGCCCTTCTGATTGGCGACCGCAATAATCCGAGGTCCTGAAGGTCGGGACAGATCAACCACGTGATACTCCTTTGATTTTAAGGATAACGGCCTGAGGTTCAGTTAAACTTGTAATCGGCTCGACGTCGAAATTCCATTCTTCTTGCGCCTCTGACAGTTCTTTTTTCCAGGTTGCGCCTTTGGGCAACAAAGCTGTTCCCGTTTTACTTAAATGCCTGTCGCAAAAGGACAATAATACCCGCAACTCTGCCAGGGCACGAGCCGAAAGGACATCTGCATCCAAAGGATCAACACTTTCGATTCGCTTCGAAATCACCTTGCATTTGATTTCACATTCCCGCGCTACATTGCGTAAGAAGGCAGACTTCCTTTGATCACTTTCAACGAAAGTAAATCGTGAGTCTGGTGAATGATCAGCCGCGATCAAGGCGCATACCATTCCCGGAAATCCGCCTCCACTGCCTATATCCACCCAGCTTTTGTATTGACCAGCACATCTATAAACTTGCACGGAGTCGAGGATATGGCGATCCCAGATGTGTTCCAGACTACTTCGGGACACTAGATTGATTTTAGGATTCCAGCGATTTACGAGATCAACGTAGGTTTCCAAACGCTTGAATGTTTCACGTGAAACATTTAGCCGCTCAAATGCCGAATAACCAGCGCTCATGCCCGTCGCGCCCTGTCTTCGCGGCGTAGCTTCGCAAGTACAAGTGTCAACGCGGCAGGTGTTACCCCCTCGACTCGACTTGCTTGGGCTATATTCGAAGGCTTCGCCTGCGATAGCTTATGCTTCATCTCGGAAGATAAGCCATCTAAAGAGGAATAGTCGAAGTCGCGAGGGATAGCATAAGATTCATCCCGCTTCATCGCCTCCACATCTCGCTTCTGGCGCGCAATGTAGTTTGCATAAAGCGCGTCACGCTCAATCTGAAGTCGGATTTTTTGATCCACATCTTGTAGATCCGGGATCAATGGTAACAGATTGTCGAAAGATACGTCCGGAAATGCCAAGATCGCCATCCCGTCGCGGCGATTGCCATCTTGGTTGACGTTAATTCCGGCCGACAGCACCTGTTTCGGTGTGTATGTACGCTCTGCCAGCTTAGCCTTTACCGCATCGAGCTGGTCCATTTTGTCTTTGAAGTGCGCCTCACGATCGGACCCAACGCATCCAATATCCATGCCAATCGGCGTCAAGCGCTGGTCTGCATTATCAGCACGTAAGGAAAGCCGGAACTCCGCACGTGATGTAAACATCCGATAAGGTTCAGCCACACCGCGTGTTGTAAGGTCATCTACCATGACCCCGATATAGCTGTCAGATCTTGTGAAGTGCACAGGATCACGGCCTTGCACTTCAAGCGCTGCATTGAGCCCGGCAACCATACCCTGCGCGGCGGCCTCTTCGTATCCTGTGGTTCCATTGATCTGACCAGCCAAGTACAACCCCGGAATTTCTGGCAGCGACAGTGTCGCGGTTAGAACACGAGGATCTACGTAGTCATACTCAATGGCATATCCTGGTTGCAGAATCTCTGCTTTTTCAAGGCCTTTGATGGATCGTACATACTGCAGTTGGACGTCCTGAGGAAGTGAGGTTGAAATACCGTTAGGATAGATCGTGTGATCATTCACTCCTTCGGGTTCCAGGAAGATCTGATGGGATTCCTTGTCTGCAAATCTTACAATCTTATCCTCAATAGACGGGCAATACCGAGGGCCTATACCATCAATATGGCCACCGTACATCGCTGACTTTGAAAGATTGGCCTCAATGATCTCATGTGTTTGTGCGTTGGTATGCGTTATTCCACAGGAGATCTGCGGTGCGACCACGTCTGTCGACAGAAATGAGAATAGTGTTGGCTCTTCGTCCCCGTCTTGACGCTCTAGATCGGACCAGTCAATTGTCCGCCCATCCAAACGAGGCGGCGTACCTGTCTTCAAGCGTCCCAGCGGCAAATCATAACTATCCAAACGTTCGGCAAGCTTGATAGAAGGGCGATCTCCCATCCGCCCACCAGGTCGTGAGACGTCACCGATATGAATGACTCCGCGCAGAAATGTCCCAGATGTCAGTATGACTGCCTGCCCGGAAATCTCTGATCCATCCGCAAGCAAAACGCCGGAAACACGCGGCCCGTTCATAAGAAAGTCGACAACTTCACCGACGACAACGGACAGATTATTCTGGTTTTGCGTTTCTTTTTGCATCGCTGCCCGGTAAAGGGCTCGATCCGCCTGTGTTCTGGGGCCCTGTACTGCAGGTCCTTTACGACGATTCAACAAACGAAACTGAATGCCGGCTTGATCCGCGACACGCCCCATAACGCCGTCAAGAGCATCAATCTCGCGAACCAAGTGGCCTTTCCCCAAGCCGCCAATTGCCGGATTACAGGACATTACACCAATGTCCGATGCGGACAGGGTTACCAAAGCAGTATTGGCACCCATCCTTGCAGAGGCGTGAGCAGCCTCTGTCCCGGCGTGCCCAGCACCAATAACGATGACATCAAACTTCGAATGTTTCACGTGAAACACTCCTTACTTTCCCAAACAGAAGCTAGAGAAGATTTCATCCAGCAGTGTTTCGACATCTATTCTGCCCACCAGCGATTCAAGTGCCCTTATGGCGGTTCGTAATTCTTCCGCGGCGATATCATACATGTCTGGACCTGATTCCAGAACCGGGATTGCCGATTGGAGAGAAGTCAGTGCCCCATTGATTGCAACCCGATGTCGTTCCCGCGTTGCAATACCATGGGTGGTAGTTCTTTCACAAAGGACATACGAAATCTGGTTTACAAGCGCGTCAATCCCCTGCCCTGTTTTACCAGAAACGCCGAGACTATTTTCACTTCGAAGATCAGCTTTCGGCAAAACATGAATATCACCTGCCTGCATCCCAACCCCTAGGTCTTCGGGTGTATCTGACAGGAAAACACGCAGGTCGGCGGCCTCCGCTCTGCTGCGCGCCAGCTCAATACCCAGGTTTTCAACATGATCCTCAGTTTCACGCAACCCGGCCGTATCCAGCAAAGTCACAGGCAAACCAGCCAGATCCATCCGAACTTCGATCACGTCCCGCGTGGTTCCAGCGTATTCCGAAGTGATGGCGGCGTCTCGACCTGCCAGTGCGTTCAGAAGAGTGGACTTACCCGCATTCGGAAGCCCCACAATTGCAACTTCAAACCCCGTGCGTATACGTTCAGCGATTTTTACTCCTTCTGCCTCACGGCGAAGGTCTGACATGACACCAGTGATCAATTCGCGAACTTCAGGCGTTACATCCGTTGGAACCTCTTCATCGGCAAAGTCGATGACAGCTTCCAGCAAAGACGCGGCGCGGATCAAATCCCGGCGCCACCGTTCTGCCAGTATGCCCAGCTCACCAGCCAGAATTGTTTGCGCTTGTTTGCGTTGCGCCTCGGTTTCGGCATCAATCAAATCGGCCAGGCCTTCGACCTGCGTCAGATCCATCTTGCCATTCTCAAGCGCCCGGCGTGTGAACTCGCCCGGCTCCGCGATGCGCAGCCCTTCAGTATCCGACAAACATTGCAATACCGCGTTGACGGATGCTGTACTGCCATGAATCTGAAGCTCTGCCACATCCTCTCCGGTGAAACTGGCCGGGGCCTGGAACGTAAGAACCAAGCCATCGTCAAGACGCGCACCACCCTGATCCCGCAATGTCCGCAGAACCATGCCACGTTCAGGCAGCGTGCCACCTGTCAGCCGCGCCGCCGCAGAATGCGAGTCGGGCCCTGAGAGGCGGATGACCGCCACCCCAGCTTTGCCTTGCGCGCTGGCCAGGGCAAATATCGTATCCATGAATAGCCCCCGCGTCAGTACCGGTTCGGCGTCAGGTGTTCATTGAATCGAAGAATTCCGAGTTCGTCTTGGTCTGCTTCAACTTGGATAGCAGGAACTCGATTGCATCGGTCGTGCCCATCGGGTTGAGGATGCGGCGAAGAACAAAGGTTTTAGCCAGATCGCCCTTGTCGACCAACAGATCCTCTTTCCGTGTACCAGATTTAAGGATGTCGATGGCCGGGAACACGCGTTTATCAGCGATCTTGCGATCCAGAACGATTTCCGAGTTACCCGTGCCCTTGAATTCTTCAAAGATCACCTCGTCCATCCGGCTGCCAGTATCGATCAGCGCGGTAGCGATGATGGTCAGCGAGCCACCCTCTTCGATGTTCCGCGCCGCACCAAAGAAGCGTTTCGGGCGTTGCAGCGCGTTCGCATCCACACCACCGGTCAGAACTTTACCCGAGGATGGGACCACAGTGTTAAAGGCCCTACCAAGTCTTGTGATCGAGTCGAGAAGAATAACAACATCTCGTTTATGTTCGACCAAACGCTTGGCCTTTTCGATCACCATCTCGGACACGGCCACGTGGCGTGTTGCGGGCTCGTCAAAGGTCGAGGACACAACCTCACCCTTCACCGAGCGCTGCATGTCGGTCACCTCTTCCGGGCGTTCATCGATCAGCAGAACGATCAGGTAACACTCTGGATGGTTCTGTTCGATCGAATGCGCGATGTTCTGCAGGATAACCGTTTTACCGGTCCGCGGCGGTGCCACGATCAGCGAGCGCTGGCCTTTACCGATCGGCGACACAAGGTCGATCACACGGGCCGACTTGTCTTTGATGGTCGGATCCTCGATCTCCATCTTCAGACGCTCATCTGGGTACAGAGGCGTCAGGTTGTCGAACAGGATCTTGTGCTTGGCCTTTTCAGGATCTTCAAAGTTGATCTTGGTGACCTTGGTCAGCGCAAAGTAACGCTCATTATCATCAGGTGCCTTAATCTCACCCTCAACAGTATCTCCGGTGCGCAGCGAGTGTTGACGGATCATATCGGGCGAGACATAGATATCGTCGGGACCTGGCAGATAGTTCGCCTCGGGCGAGCGCAGGAAACCGAAACCGTCCTGCAGCACCTCAAGCACACCATCACCGCCAACGGTCCAGCCCTCATCCGCGCGTTCGCGCAGAATCTGGAACATCATCTCGCCTTTCCGCATGGTCGAGGCGTTTTCGATCTCCAGTTCTTCGGCCATCGCCAGAAGGTCTTTGGGGCTTTTGGCCTTCAGGTCGGCCAGATTCAGGGCGTCAGTTGTCATGATATATACCTTCACCGCGATCAGCGCGGCACGAAGTGAAATTTCAGTACGGAAGATACGCCGCCCGGACGGGCGAGTTGTCCCCTACATAAGCGCGACTGCTTTCGGAGTCAAACAGCCCGTCAGAACTTCAGAATGACCGCCAGAACGATGATAACCATCAAAACGGTCGGAACTTCGTTCATCATACGATACTGCCGCCCAGTGAGCTTATTTCGGCCTTCCAGGAAATCCTTGCGACGCGCCATCAACCAGTGATGGAACCAGGTCATACCGATCACGGCTGCACCTTTGATCCAAGGCCACGACCAATCCCATCCAACAATACCCGGTGTGAACACCATGATCAGGCCGCACACCCAAGCCACGATCATCGCAGGGCGCATGATCACACGCAGCAGCTTTTCTTCCATTTCAAAGAAGATTTCTTGCGCCCCGTCGACAGCCTGAGCTTTTTCAACGTGATAGACGAACAAGCGTGGTAGATAGAACAGACCCGCCATCCATGAGATCACGGCCATGATATGGAGTGACTTCACCCACGGGTACAGCGTGAAAAGAAGATCAGTCATCTTGGCTCCGAGCGTTGTTCGGAACTCTCCCTAATAAAAAAATAAAGAAAGAGAAAGGAAGATGGTTTTGTAGGGATAACAATTTCCGTGGATTACTTTTTTACCCATGCGTTTTCCCCAGGTGGACAGAACTTTTTGATTTTCTAGTGATTCTGTTGAAACTTAATTTATAATAATAAAAACAGATACTTAAGTCTGTTACACCCAGATAGCGTTTGGGGATAACTCTTTGGGTATCATGGGACAATCAGATTATCCCGGTATTCCAAGTTATCCTTGTCCTGGCTGGATTGGATTAGAGCGACTCGAGGATCTTTCACGCGAATTTCCCGGGGTTGCGTGTCAACCGTAAAACCATACAAAGCACCCCAGAGCTCTCATCGACTTTCACACGGGGTTTTCCACATGTCTGTCCCCATTCTTCTGGCATCGGGATCTGCGATACGGGCGCAGCTGCTTGAGAATGCAGCTGTACCATTCACCGTTCAAACCGCGCGCGTGGATGAAGAGACCGCCAAGCGCGCCTTGCTGGCTGAAAGCGCATCACCACGAGATATTGCCGACACGCTTGCGGAAATGAAAGCCCGCAAAGTCAGCGACAAGAATCCTGGCGCTATGGTGCTGGGGTGTGATCAGGTTCTGGATTTTGACGGTCAGCTGCTGTCAAAACCTGAAAACCCGGAACAGGCAGTGGCTCAGCTAAAAGCGATGCGCGGCAAACGGCACATGCTTTTGTCAGCGGCCGTGATCTATCAGGACGGAGAGCCGATTTGGCGGCACGTAGGACAGGTACGATTGCGGATGCGGGCCAGCTCTGATGCCTATCTGAAAGACTATGTCTCACGGAACTGGGACAGTATCCGCCATGCCGTCGGAGCATATAAGCTGGAAGAAGAAGGCGTCCGGCTGTTCGCCACCATTGACGGCGACTATTTTAACGTTTTGGGTATGCCATTGTTGGAGCTTCTCAATTTTCTGGCTGTCAAAGGGGTGATCGATCAATGACGGACTACCGGGTTCCTCTGGCCGGGGTGATCGGATATCCCATTGGGCATTCACGTTCCCCGAAACTGCATGGCCATTGGCTGAAGACGTATGGCCTTGCCGGGCATTACATCCCAATGGATGTCGCCCCAGCCGATCTGGAAACCGTGCTACGTACGCTGCCCAAAGCCGGGTTTGTCGGGGCCAACGTGACTGTTCCACACAAGGAAGCAGCGTTGAAGATTGCGGATCACGTATCCGACCGCGCAACGGTGATCGGCGCTGCAAATACACTGGTGTTCCGCGAAGATGGCTCCATCCACGCAGATAACACTGATGGGTACGGGTTCATGGAAAACCTGCGCAGTGGTGCCCCCGACTGGAATGCCAAAGACGGCCCGGCCGTAGTGTTTGGTGCCGGCGGCGCGGCGCGTGCGGTTCTGCAAGCCTTATCCGATGCTGGCGTGCCGGAAATCCTGTTGACCAATCGGACGCGCGCCCGTGCGGATCATCTGAAAGAGGAATTCGGTCAACGAATCCGCGTTGTAGATTGGGTTCAGGCCGGAAACGTCATCGAAAACGCGGAACTGGTGGTCAATACAACCTCATTGGGGATGCAGGGCCAGCCGGAATTGCGGGTTCCTCTGGATGGATTGCAGCCCGGTGCCGTGGTCACGGATCTGGTCTATGCTCCGTTGAAAACAAACTTTCTGAAAACCGCGGAAGAGGCAGGATGCACCACAGTCGACGGATTGGGCATGTTGCTGCACCAGGCGGTTCCTGGATTTGAACGGTGGTTCGGTGTGCGCCCTGAGGTGGACGCGGATACGCGCACGGCTGCTTTGGCATGAGTTTTGCGCTGGGTCTGACTGGTTCCATTGGTATGGGGAAAAGCACCACGGCGCAGATGTTTGTCGAAGAAGGCTGCGCCCTATGGGACGCGGATGCTGCAGTGCATCGGTTATACGCGTCCGGAGGTGCTGCAATTAAACCGATGCGCGCATCCTTCCCTGCCGCGATTGTTGACGGAGCTGTAAGCCGGGACGCGTTAAGGCAGATCATTGCGGCCGATCCCGAAGCGTTGAAAGCAATCGAAGCGATTGTGCATCCTCTGGTCGCGAAAGATCGCGCTGTATTTCGCGAAAACACAACAAGCGACATTCTGGTGTTCGACATACCCCTTCTTTTCGAAACAGGTGGAGACGTAGCCATGGACGCCGTCGCCTGCGTTTCGATCCCGGCGGATGAACAAAAGCGCCGTGTAATGGAACGGGGAACCATGTCTGAGGCGCAGTTCGAACAGATCCGCGCCAAGCAGATGCCGAATGCAGAGAAATGCGCGCGATCGGATTTTGTTATCGTAACAGACACGCTGGACCATGCCAGACAGCAGGTGCAGGATGTGGTCAGGCAGATACGGGCGGGGATGAAAGATGCGTGAGATCGTACTTGATACCGAAACCACCGGGTTCGATCCCGAAAGCGGCGACCGGATTGTTGAGATTGGTGCCGTAGAGCTGTGGAACCACGTCGCGACGGGTGAAACGTATCACGTCTATATCAACCCGGAACGCGGTATGCCGGATGAGGCGTTTGGCGTGCATGGCATCGGCCCAGACCTGTTGGACAACCCGCGTCCACCGGAAAAGGGTGAGGTGACGCTGAAAGACAAACCGGTGTTTGCCAAGGTGGGTCACGGGTTTCGTGAGTTTGTTGGGGATGCGCGGTTGGTGATCCACAACGCATCGTTCGACATGAAGTTCCTGAACGCTGAACTGAAATGGATGGGCGCGCCGTTGATCCCGATGGAACAAGCACTGGATACGCTGGCAATCGCCCGCAAACGGTTTCCCGGGTCCCCAGCGTCTTTGGATGCGCTTTGCCGTCGTTTCAATATCGACAACTCGAACCGTGTACTGCACGGCGCTTTGCTCGACTCTGAAATTCTGGCCGAGGTTTATCTTGAGCTGATCGGTGGGCGACAGCCTGATTTTGGCCTGTCCACGTCCGCATCCTCCGCATCCGGCGGCGGCGAAGACTGGCGGCCAATGCCGCGCGGCACACCGTTGCCTTCCCGGATCACCGAGGATGAGCGCGCAGCGCATGAGGCATTTGTAGAAAAGCTGGGCGAAAGCGCCCTGTGGACCCGCGCCTGATCCGATCAGGCACGGGTCAATGCCTTAGGCGTCGGTCTTTTCGGCCTGAGCGGCCTGACGACGCATCAATTCGTTGCGATACAGCGCCACGAAATCGATATTGTCCAGGTTCACCGGCGGGAAGCCGCCATCACGGGTGATGTCGCTGACAATGCGGCGCAGGAACGGGAACAGCATCCGCGGGCATTCGATCATCAGGAACGGGTGCATCTGATCTTCTGGCACGCCTTCCACGTGGAACAGCCCGCAATAGTCCAGTTCGCACAGGAACAGCACATCATCCATGCCTTTGGCCTTGGATGTCAGGTTCAGCTTGATGGACACTTCGAACTGATGTTCAGCGCTGCGCTTTTTCGCGTCCAGGTTCACCTGAACAGCGATTTCCGGCTGCACGTCGCCTGACACACCCTTTTGCGCCATCACGTTTTCAAAAGACATGTCACGGATGAACTGCCCCAGAACCCGCATTTGAACCTGCGGGGCGGCTTGGGCCGCAGTGTTTTCTGCAGCGTTTTCTTCGGCCATGGATCTACTCCAAAATTAAATTTCGCCACTGCTTAGCAAGTTGGGCGCGGCACCTCAATGCTGGTGGGGCCCTTCCACCCATTTCGACGGCTTAGAAGGGTCTTTTTTCGGGCGAACTTCGCTGAATTCACCGTCAATGATGTCCCCTTGCTCGAAAGGGTTTTGTCGTGACTGAAATCCAGTGCCCGTTCCCATCTGAAAATGTGCCACGGTGACTTTCGATTTCAGATAGCGGAACACAGCGACACGAACGCCAGGTACCAGCAAGGCAAATCCTATGGCATCGGTGAAAAAACCCGGTGTCAGCAGCAGTGCGCCTGACAAAAGGATCATCGCACCATGGGCCAAAGGCTCGGTCGGGTCATCCAGCTCAGCAAAGGAACGCTGCAGATTTCCCAGTGCCATGCGACCTTGTGTCCGCACCAAAACCGTACCCAAAACCGCGGTCAGCACAACAATGGCAAGGGTTGGCCAAAGGCCGATCAGACCACCAACCTGAATAAACAGCGCAATCTCGATGATGGGCACCAACAAAAATGCCAAGAACAGATACATTTGCGTTATCCTTTCCCTAAGGCCGGGCTGTGGACTTGCCACCCACGCTCACCTACATAGTAGCATGAGGCCGCGTATACAAAGTCGCGGTTCTGAAAAGAGGATGAAATGAACGAACCCATGATCCAGCTACTGGTCCTGGCCGGAATTGCCGTTTTCCTGATCCTGCGCCTTAAAAGCGTGTTGGGTACGCGTGAAGGTTTTGAAAAACCACCTTTGCAGCAACAGCCTGAAGCGCACAAATCGCGTCGCGATTTCGAGGTGATCGAAGGCGGCCCGGATCATGACATCACTGACCATGTCGCTGAAGACAGCGAACAGGCGCAAACCCTGGCCGCCATGAAACGGGTTGAGCCCGGCTTTTCGGTCAGTGAATTTGTTCACGGCGCGCGTGGCGCTTATGAAATGATCGTGATGGGGTTCGAAAAGGGAAACCTAGACGAAATCCAGCCGTTCCTGTCGGAAGAGGTATTTGAGTCTTTCGTTGCGGGTGTTGCCGCACGCGAAGATCAAGGCCTGACCATCGAAGCCGAATTCATCGGCGTCCGAGAGACCGCCCTGTCGGATGTTAAATTCGATAAGGATACCAATGAAGCCGAGATCACCATGAAATTCGTGGGTGAACTGACATCGGTTGTGCGGGATCGCGGCGGTGATATTGTCGAAGGCAACCCCAACACCGTGAAACGCCAAAAGGACAGCTGGACCTTTGCTCGTGTGATGGGCAAGGATGATCCGAACTGGCTGCTTGTTGCCACGGACGCATGATTGCAACGCTCCGGTCGCTTTTTCTGGTGGGTGTAATGACCGCTGCCAGCGCTGCCGGAGCCGAGGCAACGCGATCCATTCTGTCGTTTGACGATCTGCAGGGCTGGGCCGATGATGACCACGGTGCAGCCCTTTCCGTTTTTCTGAACACCTGCGGCGATCTGAAGGACCCGGACTGGCGCGCGTTATGCGCTGTGGCAGAGACGTATGACACGGATGCAGCAAAGGCATTTTTTGAGCTCTTCTTCCGCCCAGTTTTGGTCGAGGATGGCGAAGAAGCCTTGTTCACGGGGTATTTTGAACCCGAACTCGATGGTGCGCGCCGCCGAACTGATCGCTTCAAATATCCTATTTACAAGATGCCGCCCGAAGCGCGAGATGGGCCATGGCTCAGCCGTCGGGAAATCCTGACTGGTGATGTGATGCAGGGGCGCGGTCTTGAGATTGCCTGGGTGGACGATCCAGTTGAGTTGTTTTTCTTGCAGATTCAAGGGTCTGGACGTGTCCGGCTGCCCGATGGCGGTGCTTTGCGCGTTGGCTATGGCGGTGCGAATGGTCATCCCTACAGATCTATAGGAGTTGAGTTGGTGCGGCGCGGGGTCTTGGGCGCGCATGAAGTTAGCGCCCAGATGATCCGAGCATGGGTGCGCAAGAACCCAGAATCTGGTGCCGAGCTGCTGTTCCACAACCCATCCTATGTGTTCTTCCGCGAAGTTTCGCGCGTTGCGCCCGAACTTGGGCCGCTGGGCGCGATGAACCGGTCAATTACCACGATGCGCAGCATAGCTGCAGATCCGACCTATACCCCGTTGGGGGCTCCGGTCTGGGTTGAGAAAGACGGCAAAAACCCAATGCGTCGCCTGATGATCGCGCAGGACACAGGTGCCGCGATCAAGGGCGCCCAGCGGGCAGATATCTTTTTCGGAACGGGTGACGAGGCCGGGCAAGCCGCCGGCAGGTTAAAAGATCCGGGTCGGATGGTCGTACTGTTACCAATACAGCGGGCCTATGCTCTATTGCCGGATGAGTTCTGATGACCCGGCGCAAACTGACGACAGAAGAGATCGAGCTGTGGCGCAAGGTCGCCAAACAGGCCGAGCGGATGCATCCGGAAATACCGCAGACGGCTCATCCGACCTCTTTGCCGAAACCCAAGCCCAAGAAAACGCCGAAACCCCGGTTTGAAGCGTTTGAACTTGGTCAGGCCCACCAGGCAAAGCCCAAGCCGAACGATTTGAAGCCGTCGGTCACAGATGCGCTGCGCAAAGTGCCGGTTCAGATGGACAACAAGGCTTTCGGTCGGATGAAACGAGGTAAACTGAAACCCGAAGGCAAGCTTGATTTGCATGGTATGCGGGTCGACACCGCGCATCCCGCTCTGATCCGTTTTGTCTTGACCGCGCAGGCACAGGGAAAGCGGCTTGTTCTGGTCGTGACCGGGAAAGGCAAAGACCGGGACGAACCTGGCCCGATCCCAACACCGCGCGGCGTTCTGCGGAACCAGGTACCTCATTGGCTGTCCATCCCACCATTGGCACAAGCGGTGATGCAGGTCACGCCTGCTCATATCAGCCACGGCGGCGATGGGGCGTATTACGTTTACTTGCGGCGTATTCGCTAAAGGGTACGTACCGCGCTGGTGACACCTATGTGGACCAGTGCGCAGACCAAAAGGAAAAAGATGCCAATCCAAAGGAATTGAGTGTCCAGCGAAACGCCCCAATCGATCAGCACTCCGGTCAAGCCCGGTCCGATGGCTGATCCAAGGACCATAACGGCCGTTGCCATCGCCTTGATCGCGCCGATGTGTCGGGTGCCATAGAACTCGGCCCAGAAGGCGCTGGGCAAGGTGCTGTTGGCCCCGACGGTCAGGGCCAACAGGATCAGCCCGATCGTAGCACCCATGACCGAGGTCGACAGGCCCAGAACGACAAAACCAAGAGCTAGAGGCAGCTGGTAGTAGGGCATCATCCGCGCCGTGCCCCATTTATCCAAGGCCCATCCGGCGGAAAACATCGAAAGCAGCGACACCCCGGTATAGACCGGGAACAGGGCGACCAGTTGGATATGGGCCCATCCTTTCACCTCGGCCAAATGCACTTGGTGAAAGAAGAATGCCGTAATAAAAGCCGATGGACCCAGAACAGCTGGCGTCATGAACCAGAACAATGGGTGGCTTAGCGCATCGCGCCGTGTCCAGTGACGGCCGTGCATCCCGGTGGCTGAGTACGCACTGGCCAGGCTCTGCGGTGTGCGTTCTTCCCGAAGCAGGCGCGTCAAAACAGGGATGCCCAGCAGAGTGATGACGGCAGCGACCCCCCACAGCAATCGCCAGTCCAGAAATACCATGGCGGTGACAAAGATCAGTGGCAGTAAGGCTTCGCCGAGCGCATAGCCGATGGACGCAATAGAAAGCGCTTTGCCTCGTGTCGCGATAAACCATCGCGCCATCGCGACCATCGCGAGATGGGTGCTCATACCTTGTCCAAACAGGCGCAGAAGGAAGATTGCCGCCGGCAACAACACAACCCAGCTGTTCAATGCCATGGCCAATGCTGCCAGTGCCAATCCAAGCAGGACAACAGGCCCCAACACGCGGACACGAAATACATCTGTCAGTCCGCCTGCCCAGATCATTACTACCGCTGACACGAGCGTACCCAAAGAATACAACCCACCCCACGCGCCGTGGCTAAGCCCGAACGCGGCGCGGATTTCGCCTGCAAAAACCGAGATAAAGAACGTTTGACCAAAGCTGGACAGGAAGGTCAGCAATACACCCGCGCCCAACCACGCCGCGTTGTCGATGAGAAAGCGGCGCAGGCTAAACTGCGTCACGGAGTGTTCACCTGTGCCTGTCCTGTTTCAGTTAGCACAATTTCCGTTGCGCCATCGGGGTTACGCTCGCTGGGCGGCACCAGAATATCGATTGCTGGGCGGTCCTCGCGTCCAAAGGTATTGTTGACGCGCCTCAATGAGTTGAGGATCGAAAGCAATGCCGGAGACGTCGCCGCAACGAAGTGCGATGATGTCGCATCTCTGTTAAACGCGGTTGTATCAATCACGCTGATCGGGAACTCCTCGAGCGTCTCAACCGAGCTGATGTTTCCAAGCCTTTCGCCCTCATCCGTGCCGCGCAGTCGGGCCGAGATGTTCAGGATTTTGTCTTTCTGGGAAACCATCACAAGGAATGGATCGGGTGGATTGTCGATCCGTTTCATTTGCGAACGGAACAGATCAAGATCCAGATCGGGTGAGATCAACACTACGCCCTCGATGTTTCGATTGGCCCATCCGGGTTCCTGCAGTTCAGCTTGCCGCATCATTTCCATCGACAAAGCCCCGCCCATGGAATGCGCAACCAGAATAACGCGCTTCACACCCATGGATTTCAGCTCGCGGATGGTCTGTTCCAACCCGTCGCGCGCAAACAACATGCTGTCCAGATCATAGGCGTATCCATAGCCGGTGGCGCGGCTTGGCCATGAATACACCAGCGTCGATCCCGGAAGACCAATGTCATGCGTCAGCTGGGCGGCACGAAAGATCGTTTCAGTCTGGGTCGAGTTGTAGCCGTGCACAAAAATCGTGACGTCGTCCTGCCCGCGCAGGTGTTCGCGCAACCCTTTTGGCCCGTCCAACTCTGTCACATCCGCCAAAACAAATTCTTTCTGCGGATTCGGGTTTGCATATGAAAATTTGAGCGTGCCCGGGGTATGCGTTGGCGGAATCGAAACCGTGGTTTCCAGAAACTTGAGCGCCTCGCCACGACGAAACCCATAAGAGCCGTCGGCTTCACGTGCACGGGTCGTGCTGGCGAAGATGGTTTCAGGTGTGCCGATATTCACCGCATTAGGCACAATCTCGGACACCGTCCGGTCAACGCAGGCGCTGAGTGAAAGGGATACGAGTAAAATGATGAAATAGCGCAGCACGGGCCAGCCCTCGGGGTGAATCGAGCATACGCTAGCGGATTCTCGACCAACGTCCAGCGGGGCCGACCGAAAACAGCGGCAAAAACCGGCCTGTACCGTTACAAAACGTAACGGCTGAGGTCGGTTGATTTGGTCAATTCACCTAGATTGTCGCTGACAAACTGGTTATCCACAGTAATTTCTGTGCCAGCCTTGTCCGGTGCCGCGAAAGACAGGTCCTCAAAAACCCGCTCCATCACCGTATAAAGCCGCCGTGCGCCAATGTTTTCAACGCTTTGGTTTACATCCGCAGCAATCTTAGCCAGTGCTGAAATTCCGTCATCGGTAAAGCTGACCGTGACTTCTTCGGTCCCCATCAGGGCGGTGTATTGCCGGGTCAGCGCGTTGTCGGTTTCGGTCAGGATGCGCACAAAGTCTTCTTCTGTCAGGGCGCGCAGCTCCACACGGATCGGCAGACGTCCTTGCAATTCCGGCAGCAGATCCGAAGGTTTGGCGATGTGGAATGCACCAGACGCAATGAACAGGATATGGTCGGTTTTCACCGGACCGTGCTTGGTGCTGACGGTGGTACCTTCGATCAGAGGCAGCAGGTCACGTTGTACGCCCTCGCGGCTGACATCGCCGCCGCGTGCGTCCGAGCGGGCGCAGACCTTGTCGATTTCATCCAGAAACACGATGCCATTCTGTTCGACCGATTCCAGAGCGATCCGATTGACGGTTTCGTCATCCAGTAGCTTGTCGGCCTCTTCCCCGATCAAAGCATCATAGCTTTCGGCGACGGTCATGCGTTTTTTGACAGTGCGCCCGCCAAACGCCTTGCCGAAAATGTCACCCAGATTCATCATGCCCATCTGACCGCCCGGCTGCCCTGGAATGTCAAACATAGGCATCGGGTTTGAGGTATCTGATAATTCCAGCTCGATCACTGTGTCGTCCAGCTCCCCGGCTTTCAGTTTCTTGCGGAACATCTCACGCGTGCCTTCGCGGGCGTCTTCGCCCGCAATCGCGGCAATCACGCGATCTTCGGCGGCCTGATGCGCGCGCGCCTTGACGTCTTCACGCATGTATTCGCGGGTTTGGACAATCGCTGCATCTGCCAGATCGCGCACGATCTGTTCTACGTCGCGACCAACATACCCTACCTCGGTGAACTTTGTGGCCTCGACCTTGATAAAGGGCGCACGGGCCAGTTTGGCCAGACGACGGCTGATCTCGGTCTTGCCAACGCCGGTGGGGCCAATCATCAGGATATTCTTGGGGTAGACCTCGTCCCGGATGTCATCGGCCAGCTGCTTACGCCGCCACCGGTTGCGCAGGGCAACGGCCACCGCTCGTTTGGCATCCTTCTGGCCGATAATGAAGCGGTCCAGTTCCGAGACGATCTCGCGCGGGGTCAGGTCGGTCATGTGTATTCAATCCGGTTGTTTCGAGACGGAACCTAATCATAAGACACGAAAACACAAGCTGATCACGGAAAACTCACGCCAACTCACAGGTGCCACACGGAAATTCGTGACGATGTGAATCGCCAGAGGCGTTTCGCGTGCTGCATAGTTATTGCGACGGGCAATTCAGCCTGGATATATCAGTGGAGATACCAAATCATGATGACTCGTCGTTCGCTTTTTGTGAAAGCTGCTGCCACGGGCGCGGCCCTGACACTGGCCGGCACCACCGCTGCTGTGGCTGGCGGTGCCAAAAAGAAAGGATCGTTCGAAGGCCGATCGAACCACATCACAACCGGTTCCGTGAAGCTGGTCAAAGACGGTGATCGGTACATCGTCGAACTGGGTGACGACTTCTCGCTGGACAACGGCCCTGATCCTCGCGTCGCTTTTGGTAAAGACGGAACTTATGCCCCGGACAGCAAACTGGGTGCGCTACTGCACCTGACCGGCAAGCAATCCTATGCCGTGCCGCCCACAATGGATGTGTCTGGCTACAACGAAGTGTACATCTGGTGCGAGGTCGCCGGTGTGCCGCTGGGCGTCGCGTCACTGAAGTAGCTACATCGATCAGAGGCCGACCCCTCCGGCCTCTGACACATCGTTAGGTAACAGAGCAACTGTCTGTTACAATCGCCCCAAGCCATTGGAACCGGGGGCGTTTTTATGACCAAGATTGCCAAGATCACCTTGTTGTTCGTGGTTTTTGTCGACCTGATCGGTCAAGGCTTGGTTTTTCCTATCATCAACTCGCTCATCATGGAGACGAAATCAGGCTTCCTGCCGGATGGCACGCCCGTGGGGCGGCGCCATTTCTACTATGGTCTGGTGATCGGGTGCTTCTTTCTGTCCTGGTTTTTGGGGGTCGTTTATGTTTCGAAGGTCTCGGACTCCATCGGACGCAAGAATGCACTTCTTGTTTGTCTGGGCGGAGCGTTGGTCGGTTACGCACTAACCATCGCGGCGCTGTACATGAACAGCCTGCTGCTGCTGATCGTCGGGCGGTCGGTCACCGGCTTCACTGCCGGAAACCAGCCCATCGCTCAGGCAGCTATGATTGACGGAAGCACCGATGCGGCCGACCGCGACCGCAACATGGGTTATATCGTGACTGGCGTCAGCTTTGGCCTTGTGGGCGGCCCGATCATCGGGGCGGTTCTGTCCGACGCCGCTCTGCTGGGCAGCTACGCGACACTTAAGACCCCGTTCTATGGCGCATTTGTTCTGGTGCTGATTGCGATATTTCTTGTGATGACCTTTTTCAAAGACACCCGGACAGAGCGTGAGCCCTTTATTTTTCGCCCACGTGACATCACCGACAGCCTAATTGCTGTGCGTGGCCATCCGATGGTTCTTAAAATCCTGCCGGTATACGCATTCTTCATGATCGCCAACGTGACGTTCTATGTCTTTGTCGACAACTTCCTGACCAGTGCTTTCGGCTATGGTGTGATTGGCGGCAGTATGGCGATGGTGGTGATTGGCTTTGCGCTGGCGTTCTCAAGCACCTTCCTCGTCAAACCCGCGCAAGAGCGATTCAGCAAACACCAGATCATCTACACGTCTCTCATAGTAATGGTGATCTGTGGACTGGCCTTTGCATTCAGTCCTAATGGTGTGCTCAGCTATGTGCCGGTCTTCTTCTTCTACTTCCTGTTCGGCGTTGCCTACCCGACAATGCTGGGCTTGTTTTCCTCCAGCGTTAGTGAGACGGACCAAGGCTGGGTCATGGGTGTAACCACCGCCGTCTTCTGTCTGGCCGGAGGCATCATGTCCCTGATCGGCGGCGGGTTGATGAGCATCGACATCCGTGTGCCTTACTACATCGTTGTCATTGCCGCGATTTTCGGGCTGATCGGAATGCACCGTCGCTGGAAAGGGAAAGAGATCAAGGCGCTGTTAACCTGACAGGCGACCCGCGGCTGAGTTAAAGCGAAGAAAGCTATTACTCTTGATCTTCCTCGATCTCTTCTTCGTCCAGTTTGCGTTGGCTCTCTGGTAACGGCGCTCTTTCGATCAGCGCCCAACCTTCTTTCTTTGATTTCCTCAAAACGGTGCCCCGAGCACCCAGCTCAATCAACAACGAGCGTGTTTCATCCTCGGTGCAGCCAATCGTCCTGCTGAGCCTTTCCAAAGATTTGAACTTGTACTTCGAGTCCTTCAACATGGATTTCAGGAGCTCTTTGCGAGGCTCTTTCCATTCCTTGTTGTGCTTCCTGCTCCGATATTCCTCTAGGACAATTGGCCCGATAATACCCCCGATTAGGCCGCCGAATATGGCTGCGAGAACCGCACTCATGAAGCTATCGTCTCGACCGTCAGGTTACCATTTGTATAGACGCAGATATCGGCGGCAATCGCCATCGCTTCACGCGCCACTTGCTCGGCGTCTTTGTCGCCGTCCATCATCGCGCGGGCCGCGGCGAGTGCGAAGTTGCCACCCGACCCGATGGCTGCCACGTTGTGCTCAGGCTCTAGCACGTCCCCTGCCCCGGTGATCACCAGTAAGTCCTTGCCGTCGGTGACGATCAGCATCGCTTCGAGCTTTTGCAGGTATTTGTCAGTGCGCCAGTCCTTGGCCAGTTCGACCGAGGCGCGGGCCAGTTGGCCCGGTGTTGCCTCGAGCTTGGCTTCCAGCCGCTCTAAAAGCGTGAAGGCATCTGCGGTCGAGCCAGCAAAGCCAGCCACAACCTCGAACCCGCCGGGGGACAAGCGGCGCACCTTGCGGGCTGTTCCCTTAATCACGGTCTGGCCCAGGCTGACCTGACCGTCTCCGGCAATGACGACCTGCCCGCCTTTTTTAACGCCGATGATCGTTGTACCATGCCATCCGGGGAAATCGCTGTCTGCCATGAATGCCTCCGTTCCTGTCGGCGTTATATATGGGCCGGGCGCGGGATTGGCGCAACCCGTTCTAAAATTGCCCAAAAGATATGCAAGAATTGCAAATCGGGACTGCCAAACCAGCAATTGTGAGTCCAGGTGCGCGGGACTACATGATGCGTACAACCGACAACGGGTCGGCTGTTTCACATATAAGGACTGCGCAAATGGCAACCACTGCAAACATTCATGCGCCGCTCGGAGCAGCTACCATCCTGCACGTAGTGGACGCTCTCTCAAACGTCGTAAAATCTTTTGCGAAATGGAACGACGCACGTAAAACACGGAACCTTCTGTCGGAGCTCAGCGACGCACAGCTGGAAGACATCGGTCTGACTCGCGAAAGCATCACACAAATCTGACCTCTTGTCTGGATTGCCGAATTGGAACAGCCGCCCGGAACCCCGAGCGGCTTTTTCTTTTTCAGCTTTGTACGTATGTCCCTGACAGGTCGGGTAGAAACGCTTCGATCGCGGCAGTTGCAACCACGTGTTTGCTGCCAGCCTCTTTATCCACCACGTCCAGACCGCCTTTGACCGCGCGCACTTCGGTGCGGCCCCGCGGCAGATCGGCAGCAACCAGATCACAATCCACCTGATCGGGCTCTTGGACGCCGATGGTCACGCCGACCCGCATCTGGGAATGATCAATGCCCAGCTTGGAAAACAATGTAATTGATGAATGATGCAACGCATCCTGCACCGCGCGACGCGCCGCTTTGGTATAGTCCTGACCATACAGGTCGTTGCCTGTTCCCATTTCCAGAATAATGCGTTTTTCGGTCATTGTGCGGGCTCCATATCAAAAGAAACAATCAGTGCGGCATTTGCGATGACCGTATGTCCGTCGCTATGGGGTTTCTCTATATCTAGCCCGCCTTTTGTGACGGTGATGTTCGGCTGGCCATATGGAAAGACCACCTTCAGCGCATCAGTGTCCACCTGATCCGGTTGCTGCACCCCGATTTCGGCATCGATGATCATTGCCTCTTTTGGAAACCCGAACAGTTCGGCCATGTTGACCGAGTTGTGCCACAGCGCATCCTTGATCGCCCGCAACGACGCCTCTGTATAGTCCATTCGGCGCAGGGATGTACCCATGCCGAATTCTACAAGCACCCGCGTTTTTGCCATTGGTTTCTCCGATGTTTGCAACAAAAAAGGCGCCCCGGTCCGAGGCGCCTTTGGAACGTTCTGCTAGGACCAGATCAGATGGATTCCTCGATCCAGCTTTGCAGTGCAGCCTTAGGGGCCGCACCTGCGCGGTTTGAAACAACCTGGCCATCCTTAAAGATGAACAGCGCCGGAATACCGCGCACGCCCATTGCGGCGGCAGAGTTCGGGTTGCTGTCCACATCGACCTTGGCGATTTTCACCTTGTCACCATACTCGGCGGCCAGTTCTTCCAGCGCTGGGCCAATTTGCTTACAAGGACCGCACCATTCGGCCCAGAAGTCCACGACCACGGGAACGGTCGAGTTTTTGACTTCGGCGTCAAAGGTGTCGTCAGTAACGGCTACGGTCGACATATTCTGTCTCCTGAATGGGGTAAACTCGGAAACAGAACGTAGGTGTCGCGCCGGGTAAGGTCAAGGTATCCGGGTTCGGGTCAGTGCATCCGTCACAAGATCGTGTGGCAACCACATGAGGTTTGCTGTCCGGGTCCACAAAATAGCGGTTCGGATGTTCCGGCCGGGGTAGATCTGAGCAAGCGCCTGCGCATAAGCCCCCATTTGACGTAACAGGCCCTCAGGGCAGTCTTCAACGCGAATTGGAACAGTTACATTTGTTTTGAAGTCAATCACTTGTACGTCCGTATCCGAAACGATGAGCCGGTCGATGACCCCATGCATACGCTGCCCATTCAAATCTGCGGTTACTGGAACTTCGGCCAGAGTTTCAGGTGCAAAAATATTCCTTAGCGATTCTGCCGTCAGAACCTGGGTGGCTTCGGCCAAAAGCTCTTGCCGGTCTGTGTCTTGCATATCCGGTAGAAGCCGTGCGCAAAGTTCGGGCCAAATCTCCGGTTCAGCTATCGGCAAGTGCTCCAGCAACAGGTGAATACGTGTTCCACGCAGTTTCGCAGCGTCTTCATCCAAACCAGCTTCACCGGGTAGCGCTTTGACCCCCCCCAGATCCGAAGGGCTGAGCGTGCTTGTGGGTTCAATGGGGTCAGGTGCCGGATGCAGAAATATGTCTGGTAACTCGGATCGTTCAGTCGTCATTTGCGGTTGATCGACCAAAGGCAGCGCATCCCAATCCCCATGAGACAGTCGGCGAATGTCGGAACCCGGCAGCTGCGCGGCTCCGGCCCTCTCCATCGCGGCCTCGACCATTTGATACCAGCTGTTGCCGTCTTTCCCCAATTCGCCGGCTGCGGCCACGATCAACCGCTTTTCGGCCCGTGTTAGAGCCACATATAGCAGCCGGAGCCGTTCATCTTCCTCACGCGTACGCGCCTGTTCCCGCGCCTGTGCGATCAGTTTGGGCGATGCATCTGCCGACACTTTCCACAGCGGAATGCCTTCGGTCACCATGATCTCGGCATCGCGCGGTGCTTGGCGTTTGGCGGTATCCGGCAGGATCACGATTGGAGCCTCAAGTCCTTTTGAGCCATGCACGGTCATCACCCGGATCATGTTGCCCACACCGCTCATCTGCCGTTTGATTTCCAGATCGTCGGTCTGCATCCAGACCAAAAACCCAGTCAAGCTGGGGATATCGGTGCGCTCATAGGCCAACGCCTGGGACAACAAGGCGTTGATGCCGTCTTCAGCTTCGGCTCCCAGACGGCCTAGCAATTTGCGCCGCCCGTCATGGCGGGTCAGAATGCGCTCGATCAGGTCATAGGGGCGCAAAAAGTCGATCTGACTGCGCAAATCGTTCAAAATGGCAAGCGTTTCGGGAAACTCCTCAGCCCGGTTGCGCAGCGCGGCCCAGAGGAATTGCTCCTTTCGCCGGTGCGCCAGATCGAAAAGCTGTTGTTCAGACCATCCGAACAAAGGGGATTTCAGAACCGTTGCCAGAGACAGGCTGTCTTCGGGCGTGGCCAGAAAGCTCAGCAACGCGGCGAGGTCTTTGACCGCCAGTTCAGCACCCACCTTAAGCCGGTCGGCCCCGGCGATGGGCAGACCGGCGGATTTGCAGGCGCGGATGATTTCGGCAAAAAGATCCGAGCGGCGCTGTACGAGGATCAGGAAATCCCCCGGCTTCACCTTTCGCCTTTCGAACTTGCCGTTCTTGCCATCTTCAGGGATCGTTTCACCCCGTTCGATCATGGCCTTGATCGACTGTGCAACCTGTTCGGCCAGAATGACAGTATGGTGCCGCGCGCCAGGGCGATCCACCGGATCGGTCCAGTCGCCCTCCTCGGCCTCTTCGACCTTCTCCACAACTGGCCAAAGATCAACCCGGCCCGGCAGGTCAGCTTTGAAAGCACGGTGCTGGCTGTCCTTGTGAAACCCTGCCTCGATCCGGTTTTCAAATAGAATATCGACCAAGGACAGGATCGCGCTGGAGGAGCGGAACGAATATTCCAGCGTCATATCCCACAGTTTAGAGTCTGATTCAGCCAGTTTCCGGCCAAACTCTTCCTGCATTCTGTCAAACGCCTGCGGGTCTGCGCCCTGAAAGGAATAGATCGACTGTTTCTTGTCGCCCACGACAAAAATCGTGCGTTCAACCCCGGATCGGGCCCCTTCCCCACTGGTGAATTCCTGAGCCAGTTTTTCGACCACGTCCCATTGGTCTGGGCTGGTGTCTTGTGCTTCGTCCACCAGAATATGGTCGATGCCGCCGTCCAAGCGATACAGAACCCATTCGGCCACCGCCGGGTCATTCAGCACTTTCCGCGCGCGCAGGATGAGGTCATCGAAATCCAGCCAGCCCCGCAACTGCTTGCGCCGTTCGTACTCTGGCAGGTAGGCTGCGGCAAAGCGGTGCAGGACAGCGGTTTTTTGGGCCGCGACCAAGGCTAGACGCTGTTCGCGCGCGGCCTCGACCCGCAGCATGAAGGATTCCAATTGCGGCATCCGGTCGGCCAGTTCGCCCTCACGCAGGGGTTTGGTCGGAAACCCATTGATCTTGGCGGTGAAAGGCTCTTTTGCGCCTTTTCCGGTCAGCAACACGCCTTCCAGAATAGGCAGATATGCCAATCGGGCCTCAGTGAACCCGGCTAGCTTCGCCGCTGCCTTGCCATCGTTGACGCCGCTTTCTGTCAATGCGGGCAGCATGGACTGGATCAACTCGACTTCGCCGCCCAGAAACACCCGCTCGGCCAGGGCCGTTTCGTCAAAGCCTTCCGGCAGATCGAACCGTTTCAACAGATCGGACCAGCCCAATGGCTGGGCAAACAGACTGCGCCTGTGCGTGATCGCAGCTGTCAATTTGTCAAAGCCCGTATCGGTCACGAACCGCGCCACATCTTCAATCAGCCCGGCTTGCGGACCTTCTGCGAAATCCTCGACGATCTCTTCCCGCAACAGGGCGGCTGCACGGTCTTCCATTTCGGAGAACTGAGGGCTGACCCCGGCTTCCAGCGGGAAGCGCCGCAGCAACGAAGCGCAGAACGAGTGAATGGTCTGGATTTTCAAACCGCCCGGCGTTTCGATGGCGCGGGCAAACAATGTGCGCGCTTGCGCCAATCTGTCCGAGTCGATGTCGCCAGGCACGCCTAGATCGGTCAGTTGCTCCAAAAGAGCAGCGTTTTCCAGCATTGCCCACTCACCAAGGCGCTTGAACAATCTGTTCTGCATCTCGCTTGCTGCCGCCTTGGTATAGGTCAGGCACAAGATGTGTTGAGGTTGAACCCCACCCAACAGCAACCGCGCCACGCGGTCGGTCAGAACCCGCGTTTTGCCGGACCCCGCGTTGGCCGCTAGCCAGGTCGAGGCGTCGGGGCGCGCGGCCTGCACTTGCCGTTCGGTTGCATCGTTGCGCGGGCTCATTTCAGGTCCTCGGGGCAGGTTTCAGCAGTACGGTCCCATTCGCCAAACCGCGCCAGATGATCATAGTCGCCGATATCTGTGTCTTTGTGCAGCATCCGACGGGATGAAAACCCCTGATTAGGCTCTAAATAAGCTGAAATTAGCTCTTTCAGCTCAGCAATAACTTTATCGGTCGGCTCTTTGACCAAGGGTGCGGAGACCTCTTTGTAACTGCCGCCCATGCTGATGAAGATGGCTTCGGCTACATCAATTGGGTCAATGCCTTCAATCCCGCCCTGCTCAGCCATGGCCGCCTCGATCAACAGTTGTTTGTCGAATTTGGATTGCTGACTTTCCGTGGGCGGCGCGCCGGTTTTGTAATCGATGATCCGCAACGCGCCCCGGCCATTGTGATCGATCCGGTCCGCACGTCCGACTATGGTAAAATCCACTGGATCCAGCACCAGCTTCATGGCCGCCTCAAACGCAATTGGCCCGCCGTCACCTCGGCGCGTTAGTTCAGCGCCTAGGAAGTCATCCGCGATCCGTTCCAACCGAGCCAGCCAGAGTTTGCGGGCGGTAGGCCAGGCTACATGCTGTTCCAGAAGGCTGTGCGCCCGCTTCAGGAAATTCTCACGCGTGAGCAAAGCGCTGTCGAGAACGCTGTCTTTGATAAAGTGTTCAAGGATTTCATGGATCACGATCCCACGCAGCAAGGCGTCAGGGGCCTGTACAAGCGGATCGAGTGGTTTCAGGCGCAGCACGTGTTTGGCATAGATCGCGTATGGATCGCGGATCAGCCGCTTGATTTCGGTCACAGACAGGCGACGCGGGCGCGCGGCGGCGGGTGGCCGTGGCGAGGGGCGAGACGCGGGTTCAATGCGCGGCGCTTCTTCCAAAGCTTCCGACCAGTTCAGCCAGTGCTGACCACGCGCACGCATTCCTTCCAGAGCGTTGCGACCACCCTGCTCCGGCAACCCTTGCAACAGGTTTGTCAGCCGGTTCAACCACCGTGACGGCACCGTTTCCGCGTCATCCGAGCGGATCGCGCGGGTCAGCCAGACCTCGGGCGCGGCGATGGCTTGTTGGAAATCATGCGCCGACAGACCGATCCGGCGTTCAGGCAGCAGCAATCCGGCCTTGTCGCGCATCTGACGGTTGAGCCACGGATCTGGCGTCGGGGCCTCAGGCCAGCTTCCTTCATTCAGCCCGCCCAGAATCAGCAGGTCGGCACCCTGCACCCGCGCCTCAAGCGTACCCCAGATCATGATATGCGGGTGCGGGGCATCGCGATCACGAACCTCTTCGCTGGCCAAAAGCGCGCCCAGAAGATCGGCAAAATCATGGGCCGTCATCGGGCCACCATGCTGCGCTTCATCTTTGAGAGAGTTCACAACCGCCAGCGCCTTTTGACCTGCGTTTTTGTCCCAAAGCGTGCCGGTTACACCTGTACTACCAGCCGAGATCGCTTCGGCCAGTGTTGTCAGTCGGTCTACCCAGTCGGACAGATGCAGCTCGCCGCTGATGTGCTGGTCGCAAAAGTGATGTACGACCCATTTGACCCAGCTTTCCGGCGCTTCTTTGCGGATCGCAAACGCCGTCAGGCTGATACTGTCGGGGAATGGCGGGCCATGGCGGCGCAGGTCCAGTTCCAGATCACGGGTATGCAATAGATGAGCGCCGCGCTCACCCCCGTCATGGCACAGCGGGTGTTTCAGCAGCGTCAGCAACGCCTCGCCTTCAAGGCGGCGCGTGAACAGGTTGGCCATATGGCGCAGAAAACGACCGGGCGGTGAGAGTTGCAGAGGCAAGCCCGCACTGTCATCCGGCAAGATATTCCACCGATCCAGTGCGGCGCTGACCTGACGGGTCAACATGCGATCCGGCGTGATCAAAGCGGCGGTTTGTCCGGTTTCAGCAGCTTGTCGCAAGCGCAAGGCGATGGCCAAAGCCTCGGCTCTGGGCGATTGCGCCTCGACCAGGGTCAGGTCCTTGGTTGCGGCCCCCAAATCGGTAAGTTTTGGCCCTTCGGTCATCCAGGCGTCTGTTACCGGCGCTGGGCGCAAAGCAAGTGAAACCAAACGGTTGCGAGCAGGAGAGGGGGAGGACAGATCAGTCCAAACTGCAATTTGATCAGGCGCTAGTTCCAACGCGCGCATAAGTTTGCGAAACCGGTATTGTGGGTGATCTTCCGACGTCAGCGCGTCGTCCAGCCCCTGCCATACACTATCGGGTTGGTCGAAATCATAGCCCGGCAGAACCAGCGCCCCTTGTGGCAGACGCGCGATGGCCTCCATCAACATAAGCGTTGTTCCACGCGACCCGGTGGAGCCCGCCAGAATGACCGGATGGTGCGGAGGATTCTCCTGCCAACGCGCGATCAGGTTTTCGACAATGCGGCGCTGGCGAGCTTGCGCATCCATCGCCTCTGCACTGGTGTCAATGAAGTGATCCGCAATGCTGATGAAAGCCTGCGCTCGTGCCCAATGCCCCGACATGTCGCTGACATCCAACTGCCGAATGGCCTCGGGCGACACACCTTCACCCTGCATTTCATCAATGAGCGCCGCCAAACTGTCAGAGAGGTCGAAGACCGAAGAGCGCGCCGCTAAATCCGGTTGCTGTTCCAGCAGTTTGGCCACCAATTGCGTCAGTTCCAGACGTCGTCGAAGCGGTGGAATGGCAGGGGGAATCTTTGCCAAATCAACGCTTTCCCCCAAATCGGTGACCAGCGACAGACGTGGCAGCAGGCACGGTGGACCTTGATTGAACAAATCGCGGATGCGCCGTTCCATACGCCGCGTATTCAGCACCAGTTCCACCCGCGCCAAGGCTTCCGGCGGACCAGCGCAGCGTCGCCGCAGACCATCGACCAGTGCCTTTGGGAAATCCGTGCCTGGTGGCACAGCAAAGACTCGGGGCAGGGCGCTGGGTTCAAACATCAGCCAAGAGACCTTCGGCCAGGGCGATACCCTCGGGTCGTCCAACATCACACCAACGCCCCGGATACTCGGCTGCAAACAGGCGGCCTTGATCTTGCATCTGGTTCCAAAGCAGGTTCAGCGAAAAAGCGGGTTGCGCAAACCTTTGTAATCCATCCGTTTTGACAATTTGCGCCCCCCCATAGACCAAACCGGGACCGCGTGTGATGCGACCGTCCGCGTCGGCCGAGAAATCTCCGTCTCCCGTGTGACCAATGGTTTGGGCGATTGGAATACACATCAAAAGCGCATCCATACGGGTCGGATCCCACGCTTTTTGCAACAGGGCCAGAGGGTTAGGGCCCGACCAAATGGCATCGGTGTTCAGCGTGAAAACCGGGTCGGTGCCCAACAAGGGTAGGGCGGCCCTTAATCCGCCGCCGGTTTCCAGAATCTCCGGTTCTTCGCGTGAGATCATTACCCCTTTGGGGTTGAGATGCGCATACAGCTGATCGGCGTGGTAATGCACGTTCGCCACGATGCGCACAGGGTTAAGTTCGTGCGCAAGATCCAGCGCGTGATCAATCAGAGGGCGCCCAGATACGTTAATCAACGGCTTGGGACGGTCCTTGGTCAAAGCGCCCATGCGCGTGCCAAACCCTGCTGCAAACAGCATCACGCCAAAGGGTGAACCGGTCATTGCGCCCTCAGCTTGTTCAGGTTTTCAGGGGATGGGCTGGGCAAAGCCTCGTGCAGCAACGGTGCGATCGACACCAGGGCCGGATGATCCAGATCGCGCATCAGATGATCCCAGACCGCTGGTATCATGTCCACGTAGTGCGGTTTACCAAAATCCGTGGCAAGGCGTGCGAACACACCTAAAATGCGCAGGTTCCGTTGTGCGCCCAGCACACTGTAGGCCGTGCGAAAATCGTGATCGTCCATGCCAGAGGCCGCAATATACCGATTGATCATCTGCATTTCGACCCCGGGAGAGACCTTGCGGCGAATGTCCTGCAGCAGTGAGACCAGATCGTAGGCGGGATGGGCCAGAACGGCTGATTGGAAGTCCAGCAGGCCAACGCGTTTTAGCCCGTCGCGATCCGGGAGCCAAATCAGATTTTCCGCGTGATAGTCCCTGAGCGCGACCACTTTCGCACCTGATGTTTCGCGGTGCAGAACATCCGCGAAACGGTGTTCAAACCGGCTTAGTGCACGTGCGTCGTAAGACCCCAATATTCCGGCCGCGTAACTTGTAAAGGCCAGCGTGCACAGTTCGGTCATCAGCGGCGGGTCAAAGGATGTCAAAGACAAAGACGGCGCTTGATGCAGGTGCAGCAAAACGTCTGTTGCCGCTTCATACAAAACACGTTCCTTCGAAGGATCCTTTGCTAGCACCCGGCTAAAAAGATCGTCACCCAGATCTTCCAGCAACAGAAAGCCGTATTGCGCATCTTCTGCGTAGATCCCAGGTGCGCTCAGGCCAACCGAACGCAGGTAATTCCCGATGCGCACAAAGTCCTCGACATCCTCGCATTTTTCAGGTGGTGCATCCATCAAAACAGCCGTGTGCCCACTGGCCTGGTCGGTCAGCCGTTCGTAGCGGCGGTCCGAAGCGTCGCCCGCCAGCGGTGCACGGGTGGCGTTGGCCCACTGGGTTTGAGCAATCAGGGCTTCGGCGAGGACCGTCCTGTTTGTCATCCAAAGGTCTCCAGTTTTTTCGTCCATTTCGGATCATTCCATGACAGGGTCAAATGGCGCAAATCTTCAGTGTTAGGGTCTGTTTTGAAGGTCAGCTTCAAAGCGGCACCTGGGGTAAGTGGACCAAGTTTGTCAGGCCACTCGACAAGGCAGATAGCAGTTTTGAAAGCGTCAATCAGGCCCAGTTCCTCAACCTCGTCTACTGCACTCAAACGATAGAGGTCGCTGTGCCAGATTTCGCCAATCGGCGTATCGTAGACCTGCACCAAGGTAAACGTGGGCGAAGGGACATCTTCGGGCTCGGACATGAGCGACTGAATAAGCGCGCGCGCAAAATGGGTCTTTCCGCTGCCGATCTCACCTTCCAACAACACAACATCGCCCGATCGCAAGTTTGCACCAAGATGCACGGCGAAATTGGCTGTTTCTTCGGGGGACTGGAACGTTAGGGATCGGGGCAGCTTCGTCATGGCGCCACAATGACCTTGCGCCCGACAGGCTGCAACCCGGTTCAGGCGCTGATCTGCTCGATCAGAGGGATTTTTGCCGGGGTTTTAGTAGCCGAAAACCGCACGATTGTCGCGCCATTGTGAACCGGAATGATTGTGCATTCCACAAGGATGCCGGATTTTAATTGAATGTCAGCTGACCATTCAGCCCGGTCGTCGCGTGTTTCGACAAAATCCCGGATTTCACCCAAGATCGGGGTCGCGTAACACTGATCCTGCCAGCGCCGCATTACGTCTGTGGCTGTGTCCGTCTGAAACCCGGTCTCTTCCGTGCCACCCCAAAGCCTTTGATAAGCATAATTTGTAAAAGCGAGGGTACCGTCGTCGGCAAAAACGGCAATTGCATCTGCAAGCTTGTCGAAAATGGATTGCATAAGATCCATTTCAGACCGAAAGCGGCGCGTCAGGGTGATTTCGGCGGTAATATCCTCGAACAAAAACGCCACTGCTCCATCCGGGTGGGGTCGACCGCTGACGGAATAAACCGATCCCGATGGAAGTGACCATGTCTCGTGATAGTTTCCGTCTTCTGCCGCTTCGAGAAGATCATTCATCTGTCGCCGCCAACTGCGATAGTTTTTGGGTTCCGGCATCATATGTTGATCCCGCAGGCGGTCAAAAAAGCTGCTTAAGCTAGGACGGCAGCTCAGGAAATCGGGTGGAAGAGTGGTCAGGTCGATCAAAGCGGGATTAAAAAGTGCAAGCTGCCGATTGCGATCAAAGATGGCCAAACCGATCGAAAGTTGAGCAAAGGTCTTGGTCATGGTCTGAACGAATTTACGCTGTGCGGTTTCCGCTTCGACTATTGCGTTAATGTCTACGGCATAACAAAGGTGGCCGGGCTCCTGCTCAATCTGGGTCAGGTCGAACCAAAGCTTGTTGCTGCTGCCTGAAACACCGACCGAAACTCTGGTTCTTCCGACGGATCGTTCTTCAGGGGCAGAGGGAAACAGGGGGACGGTCAGATCGGTGTCCTGATCTCGCGTTTTTCGGACAAGCGAAACATAGGCGGCGTTGCACCATTGCACCCGATTGTTTTGATCCAACAGCCACACAGGGTATGGGGCTTGATCCATGGCCAGCCGGGTCGGGTTGTTCAGAGCACCTGACACTTCGGGCTTTTTCTCGGTAGATTCACGTAGCCGAACGCGGACAATTCCGTCAATCCACTCGCACAGAACATCACGTTCAACCGTGCAGTCGATTGGAGAGACCACAACATACCCACTGTCGCGCACGGTATCCGGAGATTCCGGAAAAGTCGGGAAATCCCTTTGCAGCAATCGGCGCAAATCTGGCCAGTTTCTCACGTGTTCGAAACCCGCAAGCGCAATGTCGGAATGGCTGATCAGCCGTTCTCCGTCGAACAGAAACACCGCATCGAACAGAGAGGTAGTCGAAAACAGCCCATACGACTGATCCCTGTACGCCCGGCGCGGCACAAGCCACAGAACGGCAAAACAGCCCGAGACGATGCTGATTGCGGCCAGAATGATCCAATCGGCCATCATTATCCCCAAAGCAGATTCCAACCCGGTCTGACTATGGGTGTGTTTGGTTAACGGTCTCTTAACTTACACCTGGATACGTTCGTTCAAACCCGAAGGGACGGGTGTGTCACCTTTTTGCGCGTCGATCAGTTTGCGGGGCCACGACACTTTGACAATAGCCCCCTTGCGCGCCGGGTCGTCAGTCAGGTTTTGATAAGGGTCCGCGCCGTTGGCGAATTCCAACTCGGCACCGCTGCGCTCCAATAAGGTTTTGGCGATGAACAGGCCAAGGCCCATGCCTTCGTATTCAGGCCGGGCTTTCTTGTCGGCGTCAGCGCGCCTGCGCCGCATAAAAGGATCACCGATGCGTCCGATCATGTGTGACGGATACCCTCGACCGTCGTCCATGATGCTGACTGTGATCACTGTGTCGGTCCACTCGGCCTCGACCCAGACATTGGCTCGGGCAAAATCCACTGCATTCTGGATCAGGTTGCGCAACCCGTGAATGATTTCGGGTTTTCGCAGGATTGACGGCTGCTGCACATCGCCGTCCAACGCCGGCCCTTCCGAGAAATGAACCTCTTTTCCGCGCCCCACATGTGGCTCGGCCGCCTCGTTCACCACGGTTGACAGTGGCGCCTGTCGCAAATGAAGGTCGTCTTTGCCGGCTCGGCCCATATCCCGCAGAATATCGCGGCACCGATCGGCCTGCTCGCGGATCAATGCGGCGTCTTCCTTCAAGTCCGGGTGATCGTCCAGTTCCTCGATCAGTTCCGCGCTGGTCAGTTTGATTGTTGCCAGAGGTGTCCCCAGCTCATGCGCGGCAGCCGCAACAACGCCACCCAGATCGGTCAGCTTCTGTTCGCGCGCCAATGCCATATGCGTTGCGGCCAATGCCTCGGACATGGATTGAACTTCCGAGCTGACGCGGTGGGAATAGGCGCCGATAAACACAATAGCGATGACAATCGCGGCCCAGTTTCCGAACAGCAGAATATCCGGGATATCCAGAACAAGTCCCAGACTGGTGCGTAGAGGCAGGTGGAACTCGGCCAGCAGGGTTGTCAGAACAATCGCCACGGCCCCAACGATCAGGGTCGATCGGGTGCTCATAACATTGGCGGAAATTGTAACCGGCCCTAACAGAAGCAGTGCAAACGGGTTGTTCAACCCCCCCGTCAGATACAGCAATATCGACAGTTGCAGCAGGTCGAAAAGAACCATTAAGAAGTTTTCGAACTCGGTCAGGCGCTTGTTTTGTGGGAACAACAGGATGGCTGTCAGGTTGCCCATGACGGAAATGCCAATGGCCAGATAACACAGGCCCAGTTGCAGTTGCACATCATAATATTGCTGGGCAACGGTGATGGCTGTGAACTGGCCAATGATGGCCACCCATCGCAACAGGATAAGGGTGCGCAGGCGAATCCAGCTGCTGCGTTCCTGGCCGCGCCAAAAGGTCTGGTTGGATTCTGCCATTGGTTCCTTATGTCCTGTTGCATAGGCTGATCATCTTGATAGGTGTCCCGGCCGAAACGTTCAACAACCCCTTGCGACCGGAAAACTGAAATGACCCGTCTATACGCAATTCTTGCAACTGTTGTGTTGGCAATTGGCCTTGGGGCCATGTGGCTTCTGACGCGTGGTAGCGGTTCTGATGACCAGTTCGCGCAATGCCGGTCCAGTCAGATCGCCGGAGGCGCGGCGGCCATCGGCGGGCCCTTTGAGCTGGTTAATGGCAAGGGTGAGACTGTCACTGACGCAGATGTGATCACCGAACCTACGCTGGTTTATTTTGGCTATACGTTCTGCCCGGATGTCTGCCCCTTCGACATGTCGCGCAATGCAGAGGCCGTGGATATTCTGGCCGAACGGGGTTATTCCGCAACGCCGCTGTTCATTTCAATCGACCCCGAACGCGACACGCCAGAGGTTGTGGATGACTATGCCTTTAATCTGGGCGGCAAGACCATCGCGCTTACCGGCTCGCCCGAGCAAGTGAAGGCGGCCAGCAAGGCCTACAAGACCTATTACAAGGCGCATGACAAAAGCGATGAGTATTATCTGGTCGATCACTCCACTTTTACCTATCTGGTCACGCCCGAACATGGTTTTCTTGAGTTTTTCAAGCGCGATAACACGGCCGAGCAGATGGCGGACAAAGTTGGGTGCTTTCTGGATCAGGCCGCATCGTAACAAGGTTGTTTGACCTTTGTTCGCGCGCTGCTATTACTCATACCCAAGCCAAAGGCATGAAATAGCAGAAAGACCCAAATATGGCAGACAGTTCTCAGCTTGATATCGGCCCTGACAAATCCCTGCTTCTTGTAGATGATGACGAGCCGTTTCTGAGACGTTTGGCCAAGGCCATGGAAAAGCGTGGCTTTGAGGTCGAAACCGCGGGTTCCGTTGCAGCAGGCCGCGCTATTTCAACCGCGCGTCCTCCGGCTTATGCCGTTGTTGATCTTCGGCTCGAGGATGGCAACGGGCTGGATGTGGTCGAAGTGCTGCGCGAAAAGCGCCCCGATAGCCGGGTTGTGGTCCTGACCGGGTATGGCGCCATCGCCACCGCCGTGGCCGCTGTGAAAATCGGCGCGACGGACTACCTTTCAAAACCTGCCGACGCGACTGACATCACAAACGCGCTGCTGGCCAAGGGCGACGAACTGCCTCCGCCCCCTGAAAACCCCATGAGCGCGGATCGCGTGCGGTGGGAACATATCCAGCGGGTCTACGAGTTGTGCGACCGGAATGTCTCGGAAACCGCTCGGCGGTTGAACATGCACCGTAGAACGTTGCAGCGGATTTTGGCGAAACGTAGCCCGCGGTAAGATATTCTGGTATTGCAACAAAGATCGCGACCCAAACTAAAAGAAAGACAGTCCAGCCACGGCTAATTTGACTGGCATTAAACTGCCTGCACCATTACTTTTCGTCGTTCGGATTGCTGATTATAGCTGCGCAAGCAGATCTTCATGCCGCGCGGTATAGGCTTGCCGCACCTCAATCGGAGGTCTCAGCGTAATCTGCAACCCCTCCATCACCGCCCGATCCGGACGGCCAAAGAACTTCGTTGCCTCAGCCTCGGAAAAACCCGCGATCTGGGTTGCCTCCATCCAGGCGCTGATCTTGTCGGCCTTCTTGATTTGACGTTTTACGGTCTTCGGCACCTCGGCGGGCAGACCGAACCGGATATGAATGGCGGCCGCCAACCGATCATCCAGCGCGCCATAGTCGGGGCCAACAGCGGATTTGACGGGTGAAATCATGTCGCCGATCACATATTCCGGTGCGTCATGTAACAGCGCCGCCAGCCGCCATTTTATCGGTGCATTTGGGGCAATCCGGCCAAAAATTTCTTCGACCAGCAGGGAATGTTCGGCCACGGAATAGGCAAAGTCGCCGTTTGTCTGGCCGTTCCAACGGGCGACAAAGGCCAATCCATGCGCAATATCTTCGATCTCGATATCTACCGGGGTTGGGTCCAAAAGGTCCAGCCTGCGGCCTGACAGCATCCTCTGCCATGCTCGGGGTTGTGTTGCCATTTTGCCATGCCTTGTGAAGTCGGACACATAAAAATCGTATTTTATGGTATGATTTACCTGTCAGGATCACTTGCTGCCAACGTTTTCTTGAGCATTCGTGCTTTGAAACAACATCATTCGATCCCGACATAAAAACCGAGGGGGGCACACGCTTCTCCCGGTGTGCTCCTCTCACAAGCGAAACGCGAAACGAAAGGAGTTTGCCATGTTCAAGCGTTTGTTCGCCCTTGCACTGACTTTTGGAATGGCTGCAACAGCCCCGCCGGCCTTTGCCAAGAATTGCGCTGAGCGCGACGATATTATCTCCAAATTGCAGGAAAACTACGCCGAGGAATTGGCCTTTGGTGGTCTGCAAAAGACACGCGGGGCGCATTCGGTGATGGAGGTTTGGACCTCTAAGGAAACTGGTAGCTATACCGTTTTGGTCACCAATGCGAATGGAATCAGTTGCATTGTTGCCGTTGGCACTGATTTTTTTGAAGCGATACCAAAGATAAAAATTGAAGGAATCCCAAGCTGACAAAGACTTACATCTTTTGGTTGGAAGTCGTCTACATTGCCTCCCGCCCCAAGGAATGCTAGGGCAGCCGGGACTAAGATTAACCGGAAAATGGAGCGCCTGATGGCCGGGGACTATATCGTTAAGGACATTTCACTGGCCGGGTTCGGCCGTAAGGAATTGGACATTGCCGAAACCGAAATGCCGGGCCTGATGTCCCTGCGCGCGGAATACGGTGAAAGCAAGCCGCTCAAAGGTGCGCGCATCGTTGGATCGCTGCACATGACCATCCAGACGGGTGTACTGATCGAAACACTGGTCGCACTGGGTGCGGATGTGCGCTGGGCGTCATGCAATATTTTCTCAACCCAAGACCACGCAGCGGCAGCGATTGCCGAAGCCGGTGTTCCGGTCTTCGCCATCAAGGGTCAGACGCTGGAAGAGCATTGGGATTATCTGGACAAGTCCTTCCTGTTCGGAGACGGCCCGAACATGATCCTGGACGATGGCGGCGACGCGACGCTGTATATCCTGCTGGGCGCTCGCGCCGAAGCGGGTGAGGACATCATCCCGGTCCCAGGCTCGGAAGAGGAAGAAGTGATCAAGAAGCAGATCGCTAAACGCATGGAAGCATCGCCGGGTTGGTTCACCAAGATGCGCGACCAAATTCAGGGTGTGTCCGAGGAAACCACGACTGGTGTGAACCGCCTGTATCAGCTGGTGAAAGACGGCCACCTGCCGTTCCCGGCGATCAACGTGAACGACTCGGTCACCAAGTCGAAATTTGACAACAAATACGGCTGTAAGGAATCGCTGGTCGATGGCATTCGCCGCGCCACCGACACCATGATGGCCGGTAAGGTTGCCGTGGTTTGTGGCTATGGCGACGTGGGTAAAGGCTCGGCCGCTTCGCTGCGCGGCGCAGGTGCCCGTGTGAAAGTGACCGAAGTTGACCCGATCTGCGCCTTGCAAGCGGCGATGGACGGTTTCGAAGTCACCCTGTTGGAAGACGAAGTTGCCAGCGCGGATATCTTTATCACCACCACCGGCAACAAGGACGTTATCCGTATCGAGCATATGCGCGCGATGAAGGACATGGCCATCGTTGGCAACATTGGTCACTTCGACAACGAAATCCAGGTCGCCAGCCTGAAGAACCACAAATGGACCAACATCAAGGAACAGGTGGATATGATCGAGATGCCCTCGGGCAACCGCATCATCCTGCTGTCCGAAGGCCGTCTGCTGAACCTCGGCAACGCCACCGGGCACCCCTCGTTCGTGATGTCGGCATCCTTCACCAACCAGGTTCTGGCGCAGATCGAGCTGTTCACCAAAGGCGACCAGTACCAAAACGAGGTCTACATCCTGCCCAAGCATCTGGATGAGAAAGTGGCTCGCCTGCACCTCGACCGCATCGGCGTGAAGCTGACCCAGATGGACGCCGATCAGGCCGCCTATATCGGCGTGAAGCCGGAAGGTCCCTACAAGCCGGAACACTACCGCTACTAAGTGCTGTCTGACGATGACGCAGACTTCTGGACGCCGCCGGTTTTTGTACTCGACGGCGTCTTTCTTTTTCAGGCTGGCGGTCGTAGTGATCCTGCTGGGCGGTGGGGGATGGTGGCTATTGACGCATCCCAATACGCCGGTGCCTTCTTACTGGAATCCGTTGCGCGATCTGAAAATCAGCGCGCCGGTGACGCCGGTCACAAAATGGCAGTTGAACCGCGCGCTGGCAAATGAGGCGCAGTGCAGGGCTGCTTTGGCAGAGGCAGGTGTGCAATTCCCAGCAATGCAGGACCTGATTGTCGATCAGAATTGCGGCATCAGCGGGCGTGGTTTGCTGTCGCAACTGGTGACGGCTCGGATGGAGCCTGTGGAAACGAGTTGCACCACCACGTTGCGTCTGGCCATGTGGGAAAACCACGTTGTGCAACCCGCCGCGCAGGATCTGCTTGGGACCGAAATTACCCGATTGCGCCACATCGGTAGTTACAATTGCCGTCGTATGCGCACAGCGCAGGGCGAAAACAGCGGGTGGAGCAGCCACGCGCGCGCAGACTCGATTGATGTTATCGGGCTGGATACTGCCGATGGTCGGACGCTGACCTTACTGGCTGACTGGCAACGTAATGAACCAGAGGCAGCGTTTCTGAGACAAATCTGGCGTGGCGCCTGCGAATGGTTCCGGGTAGTTCTTGGCCCTGATTTCAATCGTTTGCATGCCGATCACTTTCACTTGCAAGGACCGGGTTGGGGATACTGTCGTTAGATTGTTTAGAAGCCTTCATCCCAAATTTGACCAAGGGGGAGAAATCGCGAATTTTTTTCCTTTTGGAATACACACGGGCGCGGCTAGTCTTCCGGCCATCGGTGATAAGGGCCGAATTAACGCATTAAGGAGATTGGGATATGGGCAAGCGCGACGAATTGATCGCCAAATACGCAGAAGACTTGAAGGACAAGTGTGGGATGGATCCCGATATGGACCTTTTAACCAAGGTTACGATCGGTTGTGGTCCGGCGATCTATGACGCAGATGCGGCAACTGTTGCAGCCAGCCAAGAGTCCGAACTGGAAACCGTCAAGAACAACTTCCTGATCAAAAAGCTGGGTCTGGCCGATGGGCCTGAATTGATGGAAGGGATCAATAAAGCCATGGAAACCTATGGCATGTCCGAGCGTAACAAATACCGCGCTGTGGTCTATTACATGCTGACCAAGCATTTCCGTAAAGAGTCTGTTTACAGCTGATCATCGCGCAAAGTCATTCTGCGCCCGTCGATTACTGGCGGGCGTTTTGTTTTTGAATTGAAGTTTAGGGACTTGGTATTTGAAACCATGGTCATGGTTGGGCTAAGTTTAAACCGTGACCAGGACGGTCAGAACCTTCCCTTATTTGTTATCTAAGCTCATTCAGAATGCGTTCTATAAAGTTGTCGATACTGTTGGGTTGATTGTCTGAAGTGCGGTTTGCACCTCCGCCTGCGCCAGCAAGATAGACCTCAATGCGCCCAGGGCGTGTTTTGCTGCCAGAACCTGTGAAGTCCCGCGCAATACCACCCAAAGCCTTGGCAGCAAGGTCGGCGTTTTCAGCGTCTGCAGGGTGATAATACCGCACCTGAGTTTCTCTGATCCGATAGCCTACACGCGCCGTCGCAACCACATTCGCTTGGCTTTCGTTCAAAAGTTCGAATGCCCGGTCGCTGGTGTCTTGTGATACCCGTGACGGAACGAACAGTGACACTTCAAGGTCGATCGAAGGTTTAGGGGGTTGAAGTGGTTTTACCTCAGAGTAATTCGGAGTCGCTGATTGCGTGATCTCTTTAGGCAATGGGTCGAAGACTGCCTGTGTCGGCTGTAAAGAACTACGCTTGTTCAGCAGGCCGGAAGCGGGATTTTGCGGCGCAACGGGAACTGAAAATGATACTGGTTTGGCAAGCGTTTCCGGAGCCTCCAAAACAGGTTCAAGTAAGGAGGGAAGAAACACAATCGGCGGGGCAAGTGATGCTTCGGTTTCTTGCGGTGGTGTTTCATCAATATCAATGGAGGGGGGAACTGGCTTTTTCTCAAGAATCGGAGCTTGGATTTCTTCCTCAAGCGCGGGTGGGGCCGGATCCTCAGGAATTTGCTCGATCGCTGCAGATGTAGGCGAAAGTGTTTCGTCCAATGCAGGTTCGTCGATAGGATCATTCGATTGCACAACAGAGTTTTCTGGCGTGGACTGTCGTGTTTCAATCACCTTTGTTCCGGCCCAATGCAGCAAAGCCCCACAAAACAGAGCCGCCAAAATTATAGGGATTCGGCTTTTCGAAGGCGGTTTGCTAACAGGTTCGTTCAGGTGGAGTGAGCGTACCCGTTCGGACACGATCTCGTCGACCTCAGTGTCATCTGTTGGCGGTAGCAGGTCTGTCTCAGTTGGTTTCAAGCGCGGTGGTTCGCGCGCTTCGACCTTTCCATCAGCCAGCGCGTTTGTACGCTTTTCGCGCGCCTCTTTCAGGCGCGCTTCCCAGGTTTTTGTGTTCTTCGCAGCGACGGCGTCTTCGAGAATCCCACTGCCGCCTTTAACGTCAGACATGGGGTCACACTTTCAAGAAAGACCGAATTTTATTCGAACACCACCAAGCGTCTGCGGTTGTAAAAACCGCAGATGGCAAGCCCCCACCCGGCGAAGCCCAGAGAAACATAGCATTTTGTCGAGCGCTTGAGAAGTTTTACGCCAGACACAGGTTTACACGTCAATCAGGCTGCGTATCGCCCAGTGCGCAAATCACCTTCCATTCGTATTCAGTCACCGGCTGCACCGACAAGCGCGAGTTCTTGACCAGCACCATTTCAGCCAGACGTTCGTCCGCCTTGATCTGGTCCAGCGTCGCCGGTTTGGCAAAGGGCCGAACTGCCTTGATATCCACGCATTCCCACCGTTCATCGTCAGTGGTGCTGTCGGCATGCGCCTCAGCGCAAACCTCGACGATTCCCACCACCGATTTGTCCTTTTGCGAATGGTAGAAGAACCCCCAATCTCCGATGGCCATCTGCCGCATAAAATTGCGCGCCTGATAGTTGCGCACGCCATCCCACTCTTCGCCTGCGTCCCCCTTGGCGACTTGTTGGTCCCAGCTCCAGGTTGAGGGTTCGGACTTGAACAGCCAATATGCCATCAGCCAATCACTTTTTTCCATGGAATCAGGTCAACGGATTGGAACAACCCTGCTTTGGCGTAAGGGTCGTTGTCGGCCCATGTTTGTGCAGCAGCCAAATCTTTGACATCCAGAATGACCAGTGAGCCGATCATGGCATCGCCATCCAGCAGAGGGCCAGCCTGCGCCACAACACCTGTTTCCTCGATGTACGCCAGATGCGCGCTGCGATTGTCCAGCCGAGTTTGCAGGGCACCGGGTTTGTCTTTGGCGATGAGAGCGATCAGCATGTTATTCCTCCTTAAGGGGTCGATTGAGTAGGGTTTGAATGGCCTCAGGTACACTGTAAGCACCGCGACTCAGGTCCGCCACAGTGGTACTGATGGGCATGTCCAAGCCTTCTTTGCTTGCGATGTCGGACAAGGCGCAGGCAGTCGCGACACCTTCGACTGTCGTCTGGCTGTCAAAGCGCTGATTTAGACCCAAACTAAGGCCAAAACGATAATTTCGGGACAGATCGGATGAGCAGGTCAGCACCAGATCACCCAGCCCGGACAGGCCCATCAGCGTATCTGGTCGCGCCCCGCGCGCTGTGGCGAAACGCTGCATTTCGACAAATCCGCGTGTCAGCAAAGCCGCCCGCGCACTGTCACCCAACCCGGCACCCATCGTTGCGCCACATGCGATGGCCATGACATTCTTCAATGCCCCGCCCAGCTCGGCCCCAACCGTGTCGGTCGTGCGATAAAGACGAAGATTTGTCGTTGTTAGCTCGGCTTGCAGCGATTTGCCGATCTGGGCATCTGCACATGCCAGTGTCAGCGCTGTTGGCAGGCCGCGTGCGATGTCGTCTGCAAAGCTGGGCCCGGTCAGCAGTGCGACGTCTGCAGTCGGCACAACACTTTCAATCACGGCTATCGGACCGAGGCCCGAGGACAGTTCAATCCCTTTGCAGCAGGCGACCAGCGTTTTGCCCTGCAACAAGGGCGCATGAGACGTCAAAGCCTGTCGCAGTTTCTGCATTGGAACAGCCAGAAGAAGCGTATCTGCTGTGCAAGCTTCCTTGATGTCTGCCGTAGCGGCAATGCTTGGCGGCAGGGTTACACCGGGCAGGCGGGTCTCGTTTCTTCGCGACATTTGCATTTGTTGCGCCTGCTCCGCATCCCGCGCCCACAACGTCACCGGCCCGTTGCCCGCCAGCGAGATCGCCAGCGCGGTTCCGAATGCGCCAGAGCCCAGAACAGAAATACTCATGCCTTGGCTCCCTTCTTACCGCTGCCCAGCATTGCAGGGCTGCGCTGATCCAGTGGCCACCGGGGACGTGCGGTCAGGTCTAGGCCGTCGCGTGAGCCGGCGCGAAACCGTTCGAGCCCCGCATAGGCGATCATCGCGGCGTTGTCCGTACACAGCGGAAGCGGGGGGGCCGTGAATCTCGTACCCTTTTCGGCGCAAACAGTCTCTAACGCAGCACGAATGGCTGAATTTGCCGCCACGCCCCCGGCAACGGCGATGACGGGTTCGGAAGGATTGAGGACCAGATACTGGTCCATCGCGCGTCGGGTTTTCTCGGCCAAGGTGTCCACAATCGCCTGTTGGAATCCGGCGCACAAATCCGCGCGGTCCTGACGGGTCAGCCCGCCCTTTTCCGCGACGATTTGGTCACGCATCCGCATCAAAGCCGTTTTCAACCCCGAGAAAGAGAGATCACAGCCGGTCCTGTCCAGCAGCGGCCGGGGAAAGCGAAAGCGTTTCGGGTCACCGGAACGGGCTTCGGCCTCGACCGACGGGCCGCCCGGTTGCGGCAGGCCCAGCAAACGCGCGGTTTTGTCAAAGGCTTCGCCGGGGGCGTCGTCTATCGTCCCGCCAAGACGGGTGAACTGTTCGGGCCCGTGTGCGACCAGGTACTGGCAATGGCCGCCCGAGACCAGAAGTATCAAATAGGGAAAGCTGATCCCGTCTGTCAGGCGCGGTGTCAGCGCGTGCCCGGCAAGGTGATTGACGCCGATCAGGGGCAGGCCGGTGGCGGCGCTCAGCCCCTTGGCACACATGACGCCGGACATGACGCCACCGATCAGGCCAGGGCCGGCAGTGACGGCGATGGCGTCCATGTCACGCAGACCAAGGTTGGCGGCCGCTAGCGCTTGTTTAACGCAGATGTCCAGCTTTTCCGCGTGTGCCCGCGCAGCGATTTCGGGCACAACACCACCATAAGTACTGTGCAACTCGGTTTGGCCATGCACCACCGATGACAGGATTTCAGCGTCCTCACCTTCGGTTTGGCGCACAACAGCAGCAGCCGTGTCGTCACAGCTGCTTTCCAATCCCAGCACGGTAAGTGTTTGCACCATCACCCTGATCCGTTGCATCATGTTACCAACGGCGGGGTATCACCCTGCGCGGATGCAAACAATCCTCAAGGGCCAAGGCGCCAAACGTTGTATTTGTTGATGACCCGCCCGCGCGCAGCCTCGAAACGGTTTGTCGCGCAGTTGCCGACCCGCACCAGGTCCCGGGTTCAGGTCATCTATTCCCCGATTCTCGAAATTCGCCCACTGCCCGCTGCGGTTGATACCGTAGGTTTGCAGGGTGTGATCTTTACCTCGGCCAATGCGGTGAACGCGGCGGCTTCAATGGGTGTCGACCGCGATTTGCCCGCCTATTGCGTTGGCCCCGCGACGACCGGGACAGCCAAGGGCTATGGCTGGCAGGCCGAGATGGCAGGCACCACAGCCGAAGAGCTTGTGGGGCATCTGTTGAAACATCGACCCCAAAGCCCTTTGTTGCATTTGCGTGGCGAACATACACGAGGCAACATCGCGGGGCGGCTCACCGAATCCGGCCTGACGGTACGCGAACAGCCGGTTTATCAACAGATTCTGTTGCCGCTAACATCTGAGGCGACCCAAGCCGCGAACGACGATTTGCCGATAATCGCCCCACTTTTTTCGCCTCGAACGGCGCGACATTTTGCCGATATTTGGTCGGGCTCGGCTCCGCTTTGGCTGGCCGCAATCAGCCGCGCGACGGCTGATCCCCTTTATTCCTTGGACTATACGCACCTGAAGATCGCCAAAGCGCCGACACCCAAGAAAATGCGTAAGGCGGTTAAAAAGCTTGTAAAACATGTGTTGCGGGTTGAGAGAGACGAGGTCCCCGATTAACTTAGCTTGGGCTGTTATTCATCTGAATTTGGATTCGATAAGGGGAATATTGCGGTGGCTGGTAAGAAGAAATCCGACGAAAAGCCGGTGGAAGACCCCAAGGCGGACGACGTTGTCGAATCCGAGCCGCAACAGGAGGAGACGCCTGTTGACCCAAGCGAACCCTTAGCTGAGGACCTTTCCGAAGCCGAAGCCGAAGCCGAAGCCGAAGCCGAAGCCGAAGCCGAAGCCGAAGCCGAAGCTCCGACGGAGGAGATCGCTCCGGTTGCGGAAAAGACGGTTGAGCGCGTGGTCGAAAAACGCGGTGGCTTTGTGCCTGCTTTGCTGGGCGGTGCCGTTGCTGCCGTGGTCGGATTTGCGCTGGGCAATGGCGGGCTGCTGCCGGGTGGTGCTGACAATTCTGACGCGCTGGCGGCGATGGAATCGAAACTTGCGGATCAGTCGGATCAAATCGCCAAACTGTCACAAGGGCTGACAAACGGCCCGGATACGTCTGGTTTGACGGATCAGATCAAAGCGCTGTCGGATAAATTGACCCCGGTCGAAGGTGACCTGAGCGCGGTCAAATCCTCGGTTGAAGCGCTGTCCGGTCAGGTCGCGCCTTTGGCGGATCGGATCACAGCGCTTGAGAAAGCTCCAATCGAATCCAATACCTCACCTGAAGCCACAGCCGCCGTTGAGGCTGAACTGAAAAAGCTCCAGGATTCGCTGGCGGCGCAACGGGCCGAGGTTGAAAAAATGGTGTCGGATGCGCAGGCGCTTGAGGCGAAAGCATCCGCCGACGCACAAGCTGCGACGAACGCCGCGGTTCTGTCTCGTCTGCGCGGGCAGCTGGATGCAGGACAACCTTATTCCGAACTGGTTGCTGAACTGAAGTCGGGCGGTGTGGATGTACCGGATGCTTTGACAGGGCCAGCTGAGGAAGGCGTGGAAACCTTGTCATCCTTGCGGGAGATTTTTGACCCTGCTGCCCGAACTGCACTGGCAGACGCGCGCGATGCGGATAAGGGTACGGGTCTGATCGCTTTCCTACAACGGCAGACAGGAGCACGTTCAGTTACGCCGCAGGAAGGCGACGGGCCTGACGCAGTCCTGTCGCGCGCGCAGGCCGCATTGGCGGATGGAGACCTGTCCAAAGCGTTAAGCGAACTGAAATCACTTCCCGAAGCGGCGCAGACCGCGATGGCCGATTGGGAGCAGGCGGCCCAGACACGGGTTGCTGCTGTTGATGCGGCGAACTCATTGGCTTCCAGCCTGAACTCGAACTGAAGGACCTGCCATGCTGTGGTCACTGTTTAAGATCCTTGTCTTTGTTGCGATTATCGGCCTGCTGGCGCTTGGCGGTCACTTCCTGATGCAAACCAGTGGCGGGGTGCAGATCACCGTCGCGGGTACGGAATTTACACTGGGGCCGCTGCAATCCGTGATTGCGCTGGGCGTGCTGGTGTTTGCGGTCTGGTTGTTCTTCAAACTGCTTAGCCTTTTGGTGGCGACGCTGAAGTTCCTGAATGGCGATGAAACGGCCCTGTCGCGGTATTTCGACCGTAGCCGTGAACAGCGCGGGTATCAGGCTCTGGCAGATGGATTGATGGCTTTGGCTTCGGGGGAAGGGCGTGCGGCCATGACCAAGGCTAACAAGGCCGAGAAGCTGCTCAACAAGCCGGAACTGACCAATCTATTGGTGGCGCAGGCGGCCGAGATGACGGGCGACACCAAGAAAGCGGCCGACACCTACAAGAAACTCGTGACCAATAACGCGACTCGATTTGTCGGCGTGCGCGGGATCATGAAGCAGAAGCTGGCCGAAGGTGATGACGAAACCGCTCGCAAGCTGGCCGAAAAGGCGTTGGCAATCAAACCGCGCCATGAAGAAACGCAAGATGTTCTGCTGAACCTTCAAACCAAGGCGCAGGACTGGGCCGGCGCGCGCTCGACTTTGTCGTCCAAACTGAAGGCTGGTTACCTGCCGCGCGATGTGTTCAAGCGCCGTGATGCGGTTTTGGCTTTGTCTGAAGCCAAGGACATTCTGGACGAAGACGCCAGCCTGGAACAGCAGGAACATGCAATCGAAGCCAATCGACTGTCGCCAGATCTGGTGCCTGCGGCGGCGATGGCCGCACGTGCGTATATTGCCAAAGGTAAAGCCCGCCCCGCGACCAAGATCCTGAAAAAAGCATGGGAGGCGCAGCCGCATCCTGACCTGGCCCACGCTTTCGCCGAGATTGCACCGGATGAGACGCCCGCGCAAAGGATCAAGCGCTTTACCGCACTTACGCGTATTCACCCCGAAAATATGGAGACCCGTCTGATTCTGGCCGAGTTAAACATCGTGGCCGAAGACTTCCCCGAAGCCCGCCGCGCGCTGGGGGATGTGGTTGAAAAACAAGGCGATGCGCGGGCGTACACTCTGATGGCGGCGATCGAACGGGGCGAGGGCGCTTCGGACGCTGTTGTACAAGGTTGGTTGGCCAAGGCGCTCAACGCGCCGCGTGGTCCGCAGTGGGTCTGTGACAACTGCCACGACATCCAACCAGAATGGGCCCCGGTGTGCCAGAATTGCGGCAGCTTCGATACGCTCAGCTGGCAAACGCCGCAAACCCCCGAGATCGCCAGCGCAACCGGTGTTCACATGCTGCCACTCATTGTCGGTGCGCTTGAGGACAAATCGGACGAACCTGAAGAGGTGGAACCATTGGACGAAACCGACACAGTTGATGTGACGGCAGAGCCTGCTGAGTCTGCGGACGAGGCAGGAGTGCAGAAACAAGCCTGAGGGCATCAATGACCATTGGTGTGGCGGCGTCACATCCGCTTGTTTGTTGTCGTCAGGCGCGGGCTGGTTGTTTTTTAAGCTTCCGGCTTACCGCGACTGGGATTGCCAATGAAATGGTGACCAGGCGCACTGCAAGCGAATAAGGTGGTCAGCCTGGAAGATTGGCGAAGCCTTTCGGAATGGGAACGCGACGGCCCAAATGGCAGGGTGTGGAACGGTCTGGCTCGGCAGTGGGAAACCATAACGTGAGCGCCAAAAACAACGAGGTGGTAAAGCTAGGTTACTTTCACGGATTCGAAACTACATCTCTACGTCCATCGTAACAGCGTTTCCGCCTGACTTAGGACCGTGTTGATCGCAACTGGAGCAAGATCAGGTGGATATCCGTATTTTTTTAAGATGCGTCGAACCAGCACCCGCAACTTGGCCCGAGCGCTTTCTTTGAGGTGCCAGTCGACGGTGACGTTCTTTTGAAGCTGTTCAACCAGCACATAAGCGATCTTTCGCAGCTCTTCGTTACCCAACCTTTACAAACCTTAACATGTCAGATGTCCTTGAAGGCACTTTAGTGTGACCGCAAGACAAACCGATTCAGTGGGTCATATGCGACCCATACTTGAATAGTGCACCCGGACATCGTGGGCCTTTACGAATGACATGGATGATGCCGTTAGGAACGGGTAGCGGTCATTGTTCGTGGTCATTCCTAGAAATTTTGCCTGAAGGTCTGAATTGAACGGCAGCGGACGTTCGCTGAAATCTGCTGAACGGCAGAATTGCGGACAAAGCGTACTTTCGCCACAGCTGCGCCAACGTCTGCTTTCAGCGCCAGACGCAGCAAGTTTGCGATTGGATATCAACCTAACTGGGTTGTGGCTTCACACAGGAATGAGCGACGCGGGGATGCTATTTTCGTCCTGTTACGACATTCACCGCGTCAGGATAGACAAGTCTATCTCCTACAACATATGCGTCGAGCTTTTCCGCGACCTCCTGGATCAAGGCATTTTGCGCCTCTTCTCCGAGTGCGAGAAACGCGCCTGCAATTGGCATAGACGCCAGATGCATGGGCACAAATTCGGGCGCAAGCGGAACATCGATCATCAGTTCTTGCCGGTGAACGGCCACATCCGAAAACCCTTGATCCGCGACCTGCTGTTTTAATTTTTCCGCTGTTGGCGTCTGCCGTTGAGCCCTTTGCTTTTCTGCAATCTCGGGGGAGATGTGGTGGGCAACAGCAGAGCATAGGGCTTCAGTGTAAGCGCTATGCCCATCCCAGATTGAGAAGGCCAGGCGCCCACCTGGAACCAGAAGCCGCAAGAACTCACTTAGAGCTTTGGGCTTTTCCGGAAAGTAATGGTAGCCATGCTGCGAAAGAATGACATCGTAAGACCCTGAAGGCAGTCCGCTCCCGCATACATCGCTCTCAATCCATCGAATATCGAGATCAACAGCTAATTCTTGTGCCTTGGTGAGCATTGGCGCGTTGATGTCCAAACCATCGACCTGGCCGCTAGTTCCAACCTTTGACTTCGCCAGTCGGGTCGTCACACCTGTTCCGCAAGCAACATCTAAGACACGTTCCGAAGAACCTAGTGAAGCCTGTTCAACAAGCGCTTCAGCCCACCGGCCAAACCAAAGGGGCACCATGACTTCTTCGTAAATTTTGGGTCCGTTACCTGCCAATTGAAATGTCATGAAAAAACCTTTGTCGCTTTTTTTGTCGACGACAGCGTATGCGCGTCCCGTTTCTCAGGTCAAACCGCCTTTAATTGTGTAGTGTTCAGGCTTGTCGCTTAATCCGGACATTCATGCGCCGTGCAGCATCCGTCAAAATGGGCTCAGTTCGGACGTTCGCCCGAATGTCGCGAGCGACCGCAATGCGGACAAAGCTGCCGTTTCTTCAGAGCGGCGTATGAAGGTGATCTGAACTACCCTTTTACGACAAAAGTTACATGACTTACTTCGATGCCACGCTCGTGTGTGAGGTTTTTTACATTTCGAAGCGAAGAGAGAACCACACATTCAGCTTCACAGCCGGACGAATGATCACGGGTCTTGTTTTTCAAGTACTTGGATGTCTACCTTGTTTTGTTGATTGGAAGCTACGACAGCTTCTTGCCCGCCTCGACCCAAGTTTTTTCGACAAGACCAACAAAAACACCCGCCGAACAACGTCGGCGGGCTAAGAACGATAGTTTGTTCCGGTGAGTGAGTACCGTTCTTTTGTTTTTGATCTCCGCATTATTTGCTGCCGATAAATTTTATCAACCTACCAATTAGAATAGCTCGGCAAGACAGAACTCGCCAAAAGTAGACAAAAAACTAGCTAATGTACGGGCGCGAACCGTCAGTTTTCTTAAAGAATTCTAGTTTTTCCATTCTCCGGCGAGTCTCTTCGGTCTCTTGCTTTAAGCGGCTTAAAGCGATTTCTAGTGAGTTTGTATCTGCCACGACAGCTTGCTTACGGGTGTGCTCAACAACTTTCGTCAACGAGCGAAAACCGAACAAAGCGGCTGCACCGCTGAGTTTATGTAGGTGGGATGCTAGTTCCCCTCTCTCATTCAAATCAGAAAGCATCTCGTGTTCCACACAGAAATTGAACATCTCTTCGAAGAATTCCCGCAGAGCATTCTCCATTTGCGCTTGACCTAGTGTGTCGCCAAGTTCTTGCAGTATTTTTGTATCAATTAAAGATGCATCTCCCCTCACAGGGCCCGAATCCAACGGTTCTCCCAGCAATACCTTTTGGAGATCCCGGAGGCGAATTGGTTTGGTTGAATAACCGTCCATGCCAGATTTCAGAGCATTTTCGAGATATTCCCCTTCATCGTAAGCAGAAAGCCCGTGAATCCGACTGGTTTTGTTCGGGCCACCCGACATTCTGATCCTCTCAGTCAGTTTACACCCATCAGTGTCAGGTAAACCAATGTCCATAAGAATGACATCATGCTTTGTGCTTATTGCCAATTCCCATCCTTCGTCCCCTGAGAGCGCACTTTGAACGTTGTGACCCAAGCTTGATAGCATTTCACAAAGAACCGAGTTGTTGACGGCGTTATCTTCAACGACGAGAACAGAAAGTTTCTGCACACTCGGGGCGGATCTTACTGAGTTTAAGCGATCGACCTTAGGTCCATTTCGCAGAGAGTCGGACGCTTTTTTCATGGGTATAGTTAGGGTAAAATGACTTCCGCGTCCCAACTGGGAGCAAACAGTAATGTCTCCCCCCATCATCCTCGCAATTTTTCTTGAAATTGGTAGTCCAAGACCATCTCCCCTAGGCAGTCGACCTTTGTCTAGTGTAAGCGTCACATAGTCTTCGAAAACTTTTTCAAATTGGTTTTCTGGTATCCCGTCTCCCGTGTCTGAGACAGTCAAAATTAAGTTAGTGATCTGCTGCGAGATGTTGCCGTGCAACTGGACATTGACACTTCCAACGGAAGTAAACTTGATAGCATTTCCAACCAGGTTCGTGACGATTTGGCCGACACGCACTTCGTCAGCAATGAAGTAGCCGTACAAGTCAGGATCAAGGTCGGTTTTCAGTTTCAATCCTTTTGCCATCGCCAATGGTTCAAGAATTGCAATGACTTGCGATATTTTATTGTGTGGGTTGAACTTAGCAGGTGACAGAACCAGAGAACCAGACTCTATTCGCGCAATATCAAGGGCTTCGTTTACTTGCTTCAGCAGAATTTCTCCAGACGCGATGGCCACCTCCAAGAAGTGGCTTTGTTTCTCCGTAAGGTCTGTGGTCTTGAGGAGGTCCAAAACTCCTAGAATGCCAGTGATAGGAGTTCGCATTTCATGGCTCATTATCTCCAAGAACCGCGATTTTGCCCTATCAGTTCGCTCTGCTTTCTCCTTGGCCTCCAATAGCGCTCGCTCATTGCGCTTTCTTTCACTTATGTCCCTCAGGTAAACGGCAACCAAGGGGCTACCGGCCTTTGAAGCCCTTATGACATTGACTTCAGCCGGGAATTCCTCCCCGTTTCGCCTAGTTCCCAAAATCTCAACTCGCTTATTTTCAGAAAACCCAGAAAGAAGATTGGGAAGTTCGATATTATCGGCCTCATTACCTTCTTGGGAAGGTACAGCAGGCAGAATCGTGCCTTCAATTTTCCTACCTAAAACTTCCTTCTTCTTCGAGCCAAAAACATGTTCAGCAGCTTGATTAAATTCTACAATTTCTCCCTTCTCATTTCCAATCACTATAGCATCAAGCGAAGCTGAAACTGTCGACTCTAACCGGGCTGTCGTTTCGCGAAGTGCGAGGTCGCGCTTCCTTGATATCCGCAGCATTCTGTACAAAAACAGAAGCACAGCAGCCAATAAAATGACGACTGAAGTTGCGATCACACCGGCATTTCTAAGAGTTGATGAAAACTCTTGTCGGCGAGCTTCAGTTCTTTCGGCACCGATAGACACTCCCAGCAACGACAATTCTCTTGCCACTGGCTTGTAAAGTGTCGTCAAGTCGAAAAGTTCATCAACAACAGCGGGTAGGCTGTCGCTTTGAGTAAGTTTGGTAGCTTCTTCGGCGAATTGATGGAGTTGTTGCAACAGCTCCGTAGCACGGTTATCGCTCTCGATTATTTCTCGAGCGACTCCCTCACTAACGAGGTCTATTCGGCTCAAGGCGATTTGGGTCTGTATGTCGATCCTTGCACTGTCGGGGCTGAGACTTGAAGATTCCTCAAGCAAAACAGAACGCAAATTAGCAAACTCAGTGTCCAGCTGCAAAATTGTCCACTGGGCATTTTCGTTACCAGCAGTGGACAAAGCGCGCTGTTCAAGCCAAAGATTCCGCCCCAAGGCAACCACGAGCGCAACAAGAAATATCACGGATGCCGGAATAAGAATCCTGGCCAGTTTATCTTGCATCACAACTCCCCGAGACTCTGCCTTTTAGATTAGAGTCGCTTACAACTCATTCGAGAAGAACAATTCGTTGCAACTGCCAGATTGAGCGAGCGAAAGTCGACTCTGTCTGATAGTCAGGACTGTCGTCAAACGGAAACATTATCCAGTAAGGTCCTTTTTCACGAACCGATATTGTGGCGCCGTCAATACGGGTCGCGATTATCGGCACTTCCGCCTCCAACTCTGCAACGGGCATTTCTATTGAATAGTCGTTTAAAGCGAATAGTTTAAGCAGACTACCTTCGGCGTTGAGGTACCCAAGCAGTCCGGAAACCGGCACGCCGCTGAATTGTCGGACTCCTTCAGTCCAAATTGTAGAAGTAGAAAAGGAAACCTGTTCCAACGAATCCAAGTCCTCCAATGAGAGTTCTATTTGCTCTCCCCCAACAAGTACTACCGTCAATTGGATTGAATTTTGTGCGTTAGCTGATGAAAAACACATCGCGACAAGTGCTAAAACGATGCTCAGAACACTTTTTGATATCATAGAGTTGGCCTCCCCAAATGCATGGTGTTACAGTGATGTTATCATTTAATTGGGCAGCGAACACACTGTGAGGAAAGCCGAGCCAATCGCCGCTTGGTGGAAAATAGCTCTTTTTTCGGAGGCAACCTAGTTGTCGATGCATACCATTTTACTAGCCGATGATCACCAACTGGTTCGCGACACCTTGGCCGCCTATCTGACTGAAAAAGCTGGGTTTGAAGTAAAGGTAGCTTCAAGCGCTGAAGAAGCATACGTATCGCTTTCAGCTTTCAGAAACATCGATCTCGCCATTATTGACTATCAGATGCCAGGAATGGACGGGTTAGAGGGTCTAGTGAGACTCAGATCGCGGTTTCCAAACCAAAAAACAGTGATAATTTCCGGAGTGGCCTCTCCTGAAGTTGCGGATAAAGCCATTGAACTTGGGGCGCTGGCCTATTTTCCAAAGTCTATGCCTGTGGATTTGATGCTAGCTAGTATCAACGAACTGATTGCGAATAATCCTGTTGATCACTCAAGTGACAATTCTCTGGAACAATCTGAAGATAGACTGAAAATCTATGGCTTAACAGCTCGGGAGAGGCAGATCCTCCAGATGCTGGCATCAGGTCAATCCAACAAATCGATAGCGCAAGATTTAAGTTTAAAAGAAGTGACCGTGAAGTTTCATATAACGAATATTCTCGGAAAACTGCGGGTGAGTAATAGAACGCAAGCCGCTTTGCTAGCAAATTCGAACTCTCCGCTGTAGTTAGGACCTTTTGAACACTCGCCCGATCTATGTGAAGTATCCGTTTTGCTCAGTTAACGTTGCTTTTGTGGACCCACCCCTATCCTAGACTTTAGTCTCGGCCGCGAATTCTAGAACGGTCAGGAGTAAACTCTGCGTTATGCTCGAGCGCAGCAAAAAAATTCAGTGAACTTGGAAAGCGGCAGCATTTACCGAACTTATTTTAGCGGAAGACAAAAGAATCATTCAAACAATCGGATCAAGAAGCTGGTTCAAACGCTTTTCGTCAAGCATCGTTAAAAAAATTTGTCGCTCCGCCCGCAAATGGGAGGAGCGACCAGAATCGATAAAATGAAACAACCACTCACTGATTGCTACTTTAGTATAGGAAATCTGTATGCTGGAATCGAGAAAAAACATCGGCGTGACGTGATTAAGTTAAACTCGTAGCTGTTCAGCCTTTCGTCAAATTCTTTTCAGCGACAGTTTTGATGCAACGCAAACCTTATAAGCAAAGAGCCTTTGAGCTATCAGAAATTGCTCGCTCTGGGCTCGAAGCGGTCATTCACTGGAGAGAGTGTGGACGTCCGCTTTGACTGCGTTATACATCTACCGGCATAAGAACATAGAAAGAACATCTCTTTCTTTGCGGAAGCTTCTCACTTATGATTTCGATAAAATCAGGAGAAGCAAATGGGCGGTATTGGAAGTGGTCGGCACTGGCATTGGGGAGCAAAGAACACGACTTCCGATTATCGCAGCATCGATGTCCGGCGCTGGGCGCGTGAGGGCTTTCTGATGCCTGGACGGCGCTTTTCTTGGCAATGGTCTATCGAAGGCAAAAAAGTCGCCAACATCGACGTACTGGCCGAGCATGGGTGTGTGCGACTCATCTATCGCAGCCGGGACCACGGCGACGAATGGGAAAGCCACGACTATCCAGTGCGCCTTCTTGCGCAGCCATGTCACTACGGCGGAAATCGACAGTGGTTCGCCTGCCCAGCACGCGGGTGTGGTAGGCGCGTCGCTAAACTTTATGGCGGACGAATCTTTGCATGCCGACTATGCCATCAACTCGCCTACCCGTCCCAGCGAGAAGCCGCTTTTCAAAGGAACCAAAGGCGTGCAGATAAAATACGTGAACGCCTGGGTTGTTTGGACGATCCGGATCTTATGGAAGAAACGAAGCCGAAGGGGATGCACTGGCGCACGTATTATCGCCTTGCTGCGGAGTTGGAGCATTGGGAGGAAACGTCCAACAGGTCGCTAATACAATACTTGGACAGGCTGGCAACTAACTTCGAGGTTACGGGAATTCAGAACCCATCGCTAAATGACTGCAATTAGTTGAATGGCAGCTCCTGCAAAACCTGCCACCGCAGCGGCACTTGCCAGAACAATACAAAAAAACTCTAGCCCGCTGAGCTTCATTTTCCTAAACCCTCAAAACGCGATTTTTGTCTTAGAGTATTTGCGATGGGCCGCAAATAGGCGGGTTTTTGCACGGCTAAATCTTGCCATTTAAGCGGCGCGTATTCGCTCAGGGAAATACCCGTACTTAGATTGACGATTGATGTGAAGGCGACTTTTACTGCGCGATATGAACCGCATGGTGCGAAACGAACTGGCTATAGCTTTAGGCTACGGGGAAACCCCAATTTCCCGCTCCCCCGCGTTTGTCCATTTCAACATTTATTAACACCAACAGTTACTAACCTTCGGAATCCCTCAGTATCCTCGGAAAACGCAGACACGGTGTTATTAAGGGTGGATATCGGGGTGGATAAAAAGGGGAGAAAAACCGATAATATAAGTTAAATCAAATACTTATTTCTGAGATATGGTGCCCAGGAGAGGACTCGAACCTCCACGTCCATACGGACACTAGCACCTGAAGCTAGCGCGTCTACCAATTCCGCCACCTGGGCAGGTGTCGTGAGGGGGCGTTTAAGCCCAGTGGCAGAGGGCGTCAACCAGATTCGCGGAGATTTTTGAAAGTTTTTTGAATTTGGGCTTTGCCCCCCGATTTGTGCCTTTGAATTTCACCATCCTCGCGGCGAATTAGCGCCTTGTTTGGAAGGGCTGCGGGCGTTAGGTCTAGGGCGCAATTTCTCAGCAGGAGCCCTCTCATGTCGAAACTTGTGACGATTTATGGCGGATCTGGATTTGTCGGCCGCTACATCGCGCGGCGCATGGCGAGTGAGGGATGGCGCGTTCGTGTGGCGGTGCGCCGCCCGAACGAGGCGATGTTCGTGAAACCTTATGGTGTCGTCGGTCAGGTTGAGCCGGTGTTGTGCAATATCCGCGATGACGCGTCGGTTGCCCAGGCCATGCACAGTGCGGATGTCGTGGTAAACTGCGTCGGCGTCCTGAACGAGCTGGGCAAAAACGACTTTGGCGCCGTGCAGGCCGAAGGGGCGGAGCGGATCGCGCGTTTGGCGGCAGAGCAGGGGATTGAGCGGATGGTTCATGTCTCGGCCATTGGTGCCGATGCAAATTCTGCCAGCGAATATTCTCAGACCAAGGCGCAGGGTGAGGCCGGTGTGCTGAAGCATATGCCAGATGCCGTGATCCTGCGGCCTTCTGTTATTTTTGGTACCGAAGATCAGTTCTTTAACCGCTTTGCCGGAATGACACGCATGGGGCCGTTCCTGCCGTTGGTTGGTGCCGAAACCAAATTTCAGCCGGTTTATGTGGATGATGTGGCCCAGGCCGCAGTTAAGGGCGTTCTGGGACAGGCTGAGCCTGGCGTGTACGAGTTGGGCGGACCCGAGGTGAAGACATTCCGCGCTTTGATGCAGCAAATGCTGGATGTGATTCACCGTCGCCGCGTCATCATTGGTATGCCTTTTTTTGCAGCACGGATCATGGCGGGTGTTCTGGACATCATTAAGTTTGTCAGCTTCCAGTTGTTCCCGAACAATATTCTGTCCCGAGATCAGTTGAAGAATCTGCGGAATGACAATGTGGTTGCCGATGAGGCTAAGTCTTTTGCCGATCTTGGGATCACACCGACCACCTTGGAATCGGTGCTGCCCGAGTACCTGTGGAAGTTCCGTCCGTCGGGCCAGTATGACGACATTCAGAACTCGGCCAAAAACCTGCGTATCTGATCAGCTATAGGCCATGATCAGCAGGATAGCGCCAAGAATGACTCGGTAGATGACGTAGGGCGTGAAACTGACGCTGCGCAGCAAACGCATCATCAGGCTGAGCGCCAGAAGGGCCGCGATAAACGCAAAGACAGCGGCAATGGCGCCGTCACGTGCCAGTTGCGCGTCAGCGTCGCGCATCACGTCCACAGCCAACAAAGCGCCAGACGCCAGAATCGTCGGGATTGACATCAGCATGGCTATCTTCGCCCCGTCCTCGCGGGTATAGCCCAATTTGCGCGCCCCGGTGATTGTGATCCCCGAGCGCGACGTGCCGGGAATCAGTGCAAGAACTTGCCACAGCCCCATGATGAACGCATCACGGACGCCCCACGCACTGCTCTCTTTGGTTTCCGGACTGCTCTGATCGACCCAATACAGAACCAGGCCAAAACCAAGCATAGCCCAGCCGATTACGGCGATCGAGCGCATGGCATCGCTTAACCCGGTCAGATGTAGAATCAGACCTGCAATCACCGTTGGAATCGTCGCTAGGATGAGGCCCAGTGCCAGTCGCGTCTGTGGCGTATCTGCCCGGCCAAGCAAGGCCCCAGGCAACCCCGCAAGGGCTTGTTTTACATCCGACCAGAAATACAGAACAACCGCGCCCAGCGTTCCAACATGCACTGCAACATCAATGGCTTGACCTTGATCCTGAAGACCAGTGAGGTTTGGAAGCAGGATCAGATGACCTGATGATGATATGGGCAAAAACTCAGTGATTCCCTGAACAATTGCTACGAGAATCAGGTGAAAAAGACTCATCTGCCCTGCCAATTTGCGGTCACGTAATGCTTGCGAATTATGGGTATAAGGGTGGTGGGGAAAAGGAAAGCGCACATATAGGTCCGATACGGAGCTAAAAATAGTGAACTTTTCAAGAATATTAGCGCCACACAGTAAACTTTCTTTATTTAGGTCAGTATGATTGACTTTTAATCCCCTGCGGTATCTCTTAGAGAAACCGGACCAAGCCAATTCATGGAGTCTGACCCGTGGCCAAGCAACCGATGCTGAAATTTGTGCAGATCGACCGAGTCATGCCGGAAAAGCGTGCTGCAAGTGACCGCAAGGAAGACTTTGACGAAATCTATGCCGAATACGCCGCCGAAAAAGCTGCCGAACAGGCCAGCCGCTGCAGCCAATGTGGTGTGCCGTATTGCCAGTCACATTGCCCATTGCACAACAATATTCCGGATTGGCTGCATCTGACCGCCACTGGCCGACTGGAAGAAGCCTATGAGACAAGTCAGGCGACCAATACTTTCCCCGAAATCTGCGGGCGAATCTGCCCACAGGATCGCTTGTGTGAAGGCAACTGCGTCATCGAGCAATCGGGTCACGGCACAGTTACCATCGGCACCATTGAGAAATACATCACGGACACCGCCTGGGATAACGGCTGGGTGAAACCGGCCACCCCATCTGCGGAGCGCAGCGAGAGTGTGGGCATTATCGGCGGTGGCCCCGGTGGATTGGCTGCAGCGGATATGCTGCGCCGCGCAGGTATTCAGGTGACAGTATATGATCGCTACGACCGTGCGGGTGGCCTGTTGATGTATGGCATTCCGGGCTTCAAGCTTGAAAAGGACATCGTGCAAAGGCGCAATGACCTTTTGGCCGATGGCGGTGTCCGGTTCGAACTGAACTGTGATGTTGACGCCACCAAGTTTGAAGAAATTCGTGCCCGGCATGACGCAGTGATTATTGCCACCGGCGTTTATAAATCCCGCGACCTGTCCATGCCGGGAAGCGGGCTGGGTGGAATTGAAAAGGCGATCGACTTCCTGACCGCCTCGAACCGCAAAAGTTTTGGTGATGCCGTCGAAGATTTTGACAATGGCCGCCTGAATGCCGAAGGAAAAAAGGTCGTTGTAATTGGCGGCGGCGACACCGCCATGGATTGCGTGCGTACTTCGATCCGTCAGGGAGCGACCTCGGTCAAATGTCTTTATCGTCGCGACCGAGCCAATATGCCAGGCTCGCAGCGTGAAACGCAAAACGCCGAGGAAGAAGGCGTTGTTTTTGAATGGCTGAGCGCGCCCAAAGGCTTCACCGGTGACGATAAGGTCACGGGCGTGATGGTTCAAAAGATGCGTCTGGGGCAGCCTGATGCGTCGGGTCGCCAGGCCCCCGAAGTCATCGAAGGTGCGGATTACGTGGAGGAGGCCGATCTGGTGATCAAGGCGCTGGGCTTTGAACCCGAAGACCTGCCCACCCTGTTCGGCCAGCCGGACCTGCCTGTGACACGCTGGGGCACCGTAAAGGCCGCGTTCCAGACCGGAGAAACTGAAATGGACGGTGTTTACGCCATTGGTGACATCGTGCGTGGTGCTTCACTAGTGGTCTGGGCGATCCGCGACGGCCGCGACTGCGCCGACGCGATCATCGACCGGTTCAATGCCAAAGCGGCCATCGCAGCCGAGTAAGCCCAAGGATTAAGAGGGTTCGTCGCCAAACGTTCCCTTGAAAGAAGGAAATAGCCAATGACCAAATATGATGCCGATTGGGTGCGGGCCGAGGAAGCCAAGCGCAAGTGGATGGCGGAAAACGGTCTCTATTCCGAGGAAGAAGAGCATTCTTCCTGCGGTGTGGGTCTTGTAGTATCCGTCGACGGCAAACCGTCGCGCAAGGTGGTAGACGCAGGGATCGATGCGCTTAAGGCGATTTGGCATCGCGGTGCAGTTGATGCCGACGGTAAAACCGGTGACGGTGCGGGTATTCACGTGCAGATCCCGGTTCCATTTTTCTATGACCAGATTCGCCGCACCGGCCACGAACCCAAGTTGGATGAGCTGATCGCAGTAGGTCAGGTTTTTCTGCCCCGCACCGATTTTGGCGCGCAGGAACAGTGCCGGACCATTGTGGAAACCGAAGTGCTGCGCTTGGGCTATTACATCTACGGCTGGCGTCACGTACCGGTTGATGTGACGTGCCTGGGTGAAAAAGCCAATGCGACCCGGCCCGAGATCGAACAGATTCTGATCTCGAATTCCAAGGGCGTGGATGAAGAGACCTTTGAGCGTGAGTTGTACGTAATCCGCCGCCGCATCGAAAAGGCTGCAGCGGCTGCTGGGATTTCCGGGCTCTATCTTGCCTCTCTGTCCTGTCGTTCGATCATCTACAAAGGTATGATGTTGGCCGAGCAGGTAGCGGTTTTCTATCCCGACCTCATGGATGAGCGTTTTGAATCAGCTTTTGCGATTTACCACCAACGCTATTCGACCAACACTTTCCCGCAATGGTGGCTTGCGCAACCGTTCCGCATGTTGGCGCATAACGGTGAGATCAACACCCTGAAGGGCAATATCAACTGGATGAAAAGCCACGAGATCCGGATGACTTCGGACAGCTTTGGCGATTATGCGGAAGACATCAAACCGATCATCGCGGGGGGATCATCAGATTCGGCCGCATTAGACTCGGTTTTCGAGGTTTTGGTGCGCGCAGGCCGTTCCGCACCCATGGCGAAGACCATGCTGGTGCCGGAAAGCTGGTCTAAACAGGCGGTTGAGTTGCCGCAGGCGTGGCGCGACATGTATTCCTACTGCAACTCAGTGATGGAGCCATGGGACGGCCCCGCCGCGCTGGCGATGACCGATGGTCGCTGGGTCTGTGCCGGTTTGGACCGGAACGGACTGCGCCCGATGCGGTATGTCGTGACAGGTGACGGGCTTGTTATCGCGGGCTCTGAGGCCGGTATGGTTCCGATTGACGAGGCTAGCGTAACCGAAAAGGGGGCTCTTGGCCCGGGTCAGATGCTGGCCGTGGATATGAAAAAGGGCAAGCTGTACCGCGATACGCAGATCAAGGACAAGCTGGCCGCTGCGTTGCCATTCGGTGAGTGGGTCGGCAAGATCAACGATCTTGACGGCACGCTGGCGGGTGTCAGCGAAGCCCCGATCTTTTCCGGCGAAGAGCTGCGCAAGCGTCAGATCGCGGCAGGGTATTCGGTTGAGGAGTTGGAGCAAATCCTCGCTCCGATGGCAGAAGACGGTAAAGAGGCGCTTGCGTCGATGGGTGACGATACCCCTTCGGCGGTATTGTCGAAACAGTACCGGCCACTTAGCCATTTCTTCCGTCAGAACTTTAGCCAGGTGACCAACCCACCGATCGACAGTTTGCGTGAATACCGGGTGATGTCGCTGAAAACGCGCTTTGCCAACCTAAAGAACGTGTTGGACGAGGACAGCAGCCAGACCGAAATCATCGTCCTGGAAAGCCCCTTCGTCGGCAATGCGCAATGGGACAATTTGGTCGAGAATTTTGATGCACCGTTGGTCGAGGTTGATTGTAGCTTTGAACCGGGTCGCGGCGCGCTGAGCGCAGGTTTGGCCCGTGTTAGAGCCGAATCTGAAGAGGCGGTACGCTCGGGCGCTGGGCATATCGTGTTGTCCGACATGAACACAGGCGAGGGTCGGGTTGCGATGCCAATGATCCTGGCGACCAGCGCGATACATTCTCATCTGACCCGGCAAGGGTTGCGGACATTCTGCTCGTTGAACGTGCGTTCTGCCGAATGTATCGATCCTCATTACTTTGCCGTTCTGATCGGTTGCGGGGCGACGGTTGTGAATGCATATTTGGCCGAAGATTCTCTGGCTGACCGCATTGACCGCGGCCTGCTGGACGGAACTTTGACCGAGAATGTTGCGCGGTATCGCGAAGCCATCGACCAGGGCCTTCTGAAGATCATGGCCAAGATGGGCATTTCAGTGATCTCATCCTATCGTGGCGGGCTGAATTTTGAGGCCGTGGGCCTTAGCCGCGCTATGGTTGCCGAGTATTTCCCGGGCATGACCAGCCGGATCTCGGGTATTGGCGTGACCGGTATCCAGACCAAGCTTGAGGAAATCCACGCAAAGGCCTGGGACAGTGGTCTGGACGTGCTGCCTATCGGGGGATTCTACAAGGCGCGGAAATCGGGTGAGACCCATGCGTGGGAAGCCACATCGATGCACATGATGCAAATGGCATGTAATCGCGCTTCCTATGAGCTGTGGAAGCAGTATTCCGCCAAGATGCAATCGAATCCGCCGATCCATCTGCGTGATCTGATGGACTTCAAACCCAAGGGCAAAGCGATTCCGATCGAAGAGGTCGAATCGATCACCTCGATCCGCAAGCGGTTTGTCACCCCGGGCATGTCGCTGGGCGCGCTTTCGCCAGAGGCACATAAGACGCTGAACGTGGCGATGAACCGGATCGGTGCTAAGTCTGATTCAGGCGAAGGTGGTGAAGATCCGGCGCATTTTGTGCCAGAGCCCAATGGCGATAATCCATCGGCCAAGATCAAACAGGTTGCCTCGGGTCGGTTCGGTGTCACCGCTGAATACCTGAACCAGTGTGAAGAACTTGAAATCAAGGTTGCCCAGGGTGCGAAACCCGGTGAGGGTGGTCAGTTGCCGGGCATGAAGGTTACGGACCTGATCGCGCGTTTGCGGCACTCAACCAAGGGCGTGACGCTGATCTCTCCGCCGCCGCACCACGATATCTACTCGATCGAGGATCTGGCGCAGTTGATCTACGATCTCAAGCAGATCAACCCGCGTTGCAAGGTGACGGTCAAGCTTGTTGCATCTTCGGGCGTGGGCACGATTGCGGCCGGTGTAGCCAAGGCGAAAGCAGATATTATCCTTATTTCGGGTCACAATGGTGGCACTGGTGCGTCTCCGGCGACCTCAATCAAATATGCCGGTCTTCCTTGGGAGATGGGCCTGACCGAAGCGCATCAGGTGCTGGCGATGAACAACCTGCGCGACCGCGTAACTTTGCGGACCGATGGTGGCCTGCGCACTGGACGTGACATCGTTATGGCCGCGATGATGGGGGCCGAGGAATACGGCATTGGTACTGCCGCCCTGATCGCGATGGGCTGCATCATGGTGCGTCAGTGTCAGTCGAACACCTGCCCGGTCGGCGTGTGTACGCAGGACGAAAGCCTGCGCGCCAAGTTCACCGGCAATGCAGACAAGGTGGTGAACCTGATCACCTTCTACGCGCAAGAAGTGCGCGAGTTGCTGGCCAGCCTCGGCGCGCGTTCGATGGATGAGATCATTGGCCGGGCGGATCTGCTGGCGCAGGTCAGCCGTGGGTCTGCGCATTTGGACGATCTGGACCTGAACCCGCTGCTGATCACCGTCGATGGTGCACAAGACATCGTTTATAACCGGGACAAGGACCGTAACGCAGTTCCGGATACACTTGACGCCGAAATCGTGCGTGATGCTGCACGGTTCCTGAAAGATGGCGAAAAAATGCAGCTGTCTTACGCCATTCAGAACACGCATCGGACGGTAGGTACGCGTGTGTCCAGTCACATTGTGCAGAATTTCGGGATGCGGAACACGTTCCAGGATGACCATCTGCATGTGAAACTACAGGGCTCGGCCGGTCAGTCTTTGGGTGCGTTTGCCGCGCCGGGACTGAAGCTCGAGGTTTCGGGCGATGCCAACGACTATGTGGGTAAAGGTCTGTCTGGTGGCACGATTGTTGTGCGCCCGCCGCAGGTCAGCCCTTTGAAGGCGGATGACAACACGATTATCGGCAACACGGTCCTTTACGGGGCCACCGACGGTCATCTGTTCGCCGCTGGTCGTGCAGGTGAACGGTTTGCTGTGCGGAACTCAGGTGCCAAGGTGGTCATCGAGGGCTGCGGCTCGAACGGATGTGAGTACATGACCGGCGGTGTTGCAGTGATCTTGGGCGATATCGGAGCCAACTTTGGCGCTGGTATGACAGGCGGCATGGCTTATCTGTATGATCCCGAAGGCAGGGCCCAAGCGCTGATGAACATGGAGACGCTTGTCACCTGTCCGGTTTCTGTCGCACATTGGGAAGAGCAGTTGAAGGCTCTTATTACGCGGCACGCTGAAGAGTCCGATAGCCGGAAAGCCGTTGATATTCTGCAACATTGGGACATGGAAAAAGGCAACTTTTTGCAGGTGTGCCCCAAGGAAATGCTGAACAAACTGAGCCATCCGCTGAGTATCGAAGCCACCGCAGTTCCTGCTGAATGAAGCCTGATGTAACAATCTAAGGCTGAACAGTATTAAAAGTCGGGCCTCGCGTGTCATTTGCACCACGCGAGGCCCGGTTTGTTTACGCTGTCTTAGTAGGTTTCTTGCCTAATCACAGGAATTTCGCCAGTCTTTGTAGAATTTGAACGAAAACCACGGATGATTTTGGAAATCCTGTGGCGCAAATCGGGGGCAGAAGTATGCCAACAACGTATCGCGACCAGTTCTATACCTTCGATCCGGCGAACCCGCCGCCGGTGGGAACAGCTGTTGCGGTCGTCAGTCTTGATTTCACGGATGTGGATGATGACAACGAAATCGATGCGCCTAGCGGTGATACCGTCAATGGCCAGGACGTTTCAAACTCCTGGCCAGGGGACACGGTGACGATCAACGTGACGGGCGTCGGCAATGTAACGTATGTCGGAACCACGTTTTATCTTGCCGATGGCTCTCGGGTTTTTACGCCGACGGACGGTCAGGTGCTACAACCCGGCACGTTGGTTTCGACCACATTTGTCACCACGCAAGGGCCATTGGATGTCGGTACCCTGGGTCCGCCCTGTTTTACACCTGGCACGATGATCGCAACCCCCGAAGGAGACCGCGCAGTGGAAGATCTGAAAGCCGGTGATCTGGTCACAACGCTGGATCATGGCCCACAACCATTGATCTGGGTGGGGCGTACGGTGGTCGAGGCCAAGGGTAAATTAGCTCCGATCCGCTTTGAGACAGGCGTTTTTGATCTTGATCGTCCACTTCTTGTCTCGCCGCAGCATAGAATGCTGATCGAAGATTGGCGTGCATCCTACTTTTTTGGACATGCTGAGGCGCTGGTTGCAGCCCATGTTCTGGTCAATGGCGATACCGTCACACGTGTCGAAGGTGGTGAAGTGGAATATATCCACCTGTTGTTCAGGCAGCATCAGATTATCATCGCCAATGGGGCAAAGAGCGAAAGTTATTATCCGGGTCATGCCTTATCAGCGTCAGACCGGGAAACCCAAAGCGAAGTGTTGCATTTGTTTCCCGAACTGGCCGGGACGGATCCGATGTTTCTGGAAACTGCGCGGCCGGTGGTTCACCCGCGCGAGGCGCGCGCATTCGCGATTTAGGTCGTTTCAAACCCAGGCGGTGCGTCGTATAGCTGAGACATGGCGAAGAAAGCAGCCCGCAAATCAAGCGGTAAGAATAAGAAGGCATCCAGCAAGAAAACACCAGTGGCGCAACAACTTCGCCGTTGGGTGATGCGAGTCGCATTGGCGGCTGTCGCGTTGGTTGTCGCGTTGGTCTTGCTGTATTCGGTTGTGAACCCTCCTGTAACCCACACGATCTGGTCGGAATGGCGGCGGTTGGGCAAGGTTGAACGCGAATGGGTCTCGATTGAAGAAATCTCTCCTATCATGGCGCGATCCGTCGTTGCGGCCGAGGATGCAAATTTTTGCCTGCACTGGGGATTCGATGTCGAGGCCATTCGTAACGCGATTGAGGGCGGCGGCAATCGCGGTGCGTCGACCATCACACAACAGGTGGTGAAGAACGTATTCCTGTGGCAGGGGCGCAGTTGGGTCAGGAAAGCGATGGAAACCTCGATCACCCCGGTGGTCGAAGTTTTCTGGAGCAAGCAACGCATTCTGGAAGTTTATCTGAACGTCGCAGAAACCGGGAACGGAGTGTTTGGCGTTGAAGCAGCGGCACAGCGTTATTTCAACAGAAGTGCAGCGCAGTTGAGCTCGGTTCAGGCGGCCCGGATTGCTGCCATCCTGCCATCTCCGCGCAATCGTTCGGTCACAGATCCAAGCGTGCGCACGCGTCGGCGTGCGGCTGCGATTCTGGATGGGGCGGCCACCATCCGCGCAGATGGTCGCGCAGATTGTTTCGAGGATTGAAACCCGCCTCCCTCAAGGGCTAAATCAGTCAGGAATTCACTGGTTCGATTGGAAGCCCATGGCGCGTCTGTTTCATGTTCCCCTATCTCCGTATTGCCGCAAGGTCCGATTGTCTTTGGCAGAGAAGAAGATCGAAGTTGAATTGGTCGAGGAGCGATACTGGGAACAGGATCCGGATTTTCTGCGCCGCAACCCGGCAGGTAAAGTACCAGTGCTGCGTCTGGATGGGCAAATCATGTCTGAAAGCGCAGCAATCTGCGAATACATCGAAGAAACCCGCCCCGAACCGCCGTTGATGCCGAAAAACCCCGAAGCCCGGCTTGAGGTCCGGCGCCTAGTGGGCTGGTTCGATGACAAGTTCCATCACGAAGTGACGTCCAAGCTGCTGTACGAGCGGGTGAACAAGAAAGTGACCTGTCAGGGATACCCGGACAGCAAGAATGTCAAACAGGGTGCCAAGGCGATCAAGTATCATCTGGACTACATGGCATGGCTACTGGATCACCGCCGTTGGCTGGCCGGAGATCAGATGACATTGGCTGATTTCGCGGCGGCGGCGCATTTGTCGGCGCTGGACTATATCTCGGATGTGGATTGGAACCGCAGCCAGGTGGTCAAGGATTGGTACGCGAAGATCAAGTCGCGCCCGGCGTTTCGGTCTATTCTGGCGGATCAGGTGCCAGGGTTTCGACCGCCGCCTCATTACGCCGATCTGGATTTCTGATAGGGTTCAGCAGGGGGCTGTCTGCCCCCATCGCGCCGGAGGCGCGATTCCCCCGAAGGTATTTTTGGCCAGATGAAGAGCGGATCAGATCTGAAGAAAAAGCTGGTACAACAGGCCCAGGCAGAGGGGTTTGTGGCGTGTCGAGTATGCCGCCCATGGGATGTTCCGCAGGTGCCAGAGCGCCTTGGGGCATTTTTGGATGCCGGGTATCACGGACAGATGGGGTGGATGGCCGAGCGGGTGCATTGGCGCGGTGATCCTGGTGCTTTGTGGCCCGAGGCACGGTCGGTGATCATGTTGGCCGAAAGTTACACGCCAGAACATGACCCGACGGAGGTTCTGAATTATCCAGACCGGGGCGCGATTTCGGTTTATGCGCAAAACAAGGATTACCATGATCTGGTAAAGAAACGGCTGAAGCGATTGGCGCGGTGGCTGATTTCTGAAGCCGGAGGTGAGGTGAAGGTGTTTGTCGACACCGCACCCGTCCCGGAAAAGGCATTGGGGCATGCGGCTGGACTAGGGTGGCAGGGAAAACATACCAACTTAGTGAGTCGGGAATGGGGTAATTGGGCCTTTATAGGCTCTGTCTTTGCAACAATTGAACTACCGACGGACGAGCCGGAGGTAGATCACTGCGGTTCATGTCGCGCTTGCTTGGACAGCTGCCCGACCGACGCATTTCCAACCCCGTATCAGTTAGATGCGCGGCGGTGCATTTCATATCTGACCATTGAACATAGAGGTCCGGTGGAGATCGAGTTGCGTAGCAAGTTGGGTAATCGAATCTATGGATGCGATGATTGTCTGGCGGCTTGCCCATGGAACAAGTTTGCTGTTGCCGCGAGCGACATACGTTATGCCGCCCGGGACGATCTGAAAGCGCCTGTACTGAGCGAATTGGCCGCGTTGGATGATGCGGGTTTTCGCACGAAATTTTCCGGATCACCTATCAAGCGCATCGGGCGAGATCGGTTCGTGCGAAATGTGCTTTATGCGATTGGAAACTCGGGACAGCCGTGTTTGAGAGCTGTCGCTCGGGCGCTCACAGAAGATCCGGATCCAGCCGTGGCTGATGCGGCGCGCTGGGCGGTGGAACAGTTGTCATAAATGCCGTAAACAGGCTGGACGCGTCGCGCATAACCGCTACACCCATCCGCAGCAAACAGTAAGGAGGATCCGATGACGCTGTCATTGGGGGTAGATACAGGCGGCACCTATACCGACGCGGTGTTGATCCGGGACGAGAAAGAGGTGATTGCTTCGGCCAAGTCCCTGACCACGCGCGCGGATCTGGCGATTGGCGTGGGCAATGCGATTTCGTGTGTTTTGGAAGAGGCGCAGGTTGCGCCGGATCAGATCGCGATGGCGTCTTTGTCGACAACACTGGCCACAAACGCTCTGGTCGAGGGGCAGGGTGGACGTGTGGCCCTGATCTATATCGGGTTCAAGCACAGCGATCTGCAAAAACATGGCTTGAAGGACGCACTAAAGGACGATCCGGCCCTTGTGATTGCGGGTGGGCACACACATTCGGGCGGCGAGGCCGCGCCGCTTGATGTCGCCGCCTTGGAGGCGTTTTTAGACACTCATAAAGGGGTTTCGGGCTTTGCCATTGCATCTCAGTTTGCGACCCGCAACCCGGCGCATGAGCTGGAAGCAGCGCGGGTTGTGTTGCAAAAGACCGGTGCGCCGGTGACATGCTCGCACCACCTGTCTGCCAAGCTGAACGGCCCTAAGCGCGCTGTGACGGCGGTTCTGAATGCACGATTGATCGGCATGATCGACCGTCTGATCGGGCGCGCGCAAGATCAGTTGCGCGCATTGGGGATCACGGCCCCGATGATGGTGGTGCGTGGCGATGGCGCATTGATGAGCGCCGAACAGGCGCGGGAACGCCCGATTGAAACGATTCTCAGCGGCCCAGCGGCCTCGATCGTCGGGGCGCGCTGGCTGACCGGGACGGAAAATGCGCTGGTGTCCGACATTGGTGGCACCACAACGGATGTGGCGTTGATCCGGGATGGAAAGCCCGCGATTGATCCTGCCGGTGCGCAAGTGGGTGGGTTTCGAACCATGGTCGAGGCTGTGGCGATGCGTACCCATGGTCTGGGCGGCGACAGCCAGGTGCACGTAGTGACCGAAGGATTGCAGAGCGGTGTGTTTCTGGGGCCACGGCGTGTTCTACCTGTGTCTTTGATCGCAGCAGAGGCGCCAGATGTTGTGCATGGCATTCTGGATACACAGTTGCGAGCCACAACGGTCGGAGAACATGACACTCGATTTGTGCGACGCGTGCCGGGGGTCCATGCTGACGGCGTGGGCGTACGGGAAGAGATTTTGTTGGAGCGTCTGGGCGATCAGGTCCTCCCCCTTGGCGCGTTGCTGCGGTCACGGATGGAGAATGGCGCACTGAACCGCTTGGTCGACCGCGGGATCGTTCAGGTCTCGGGTGTGACACCCTCGGATGCCAGTCACGTACTTGGGCGCGTCAATGCCTGGGACGCCGAAGCAGCGCGCAAGGCCTTGGAGCTGGTGGCCCGCAAACGGGTCGGATCTGGGGACATGCTGGCAAATTCGCCAGAGGCGTTGGCGCAGATGATCGTGGATCAATTGACGGAACAGACCAGTTTGACCTTGTTAGAGGCTGCTTTTGACGAAGAGCAGGATGGTTTCGGCTTGTCACCACAAGAGTTGGCGCGACATGTGTTGACGCAGCGTGGGTTGGCGCAACATCGTGGGTTGCTGTCGTTGAATGCCGCGTTGAATGTGGATGTGGTGGGTCTTGGTGCGTCAGCCCCCAGCTATTACCCGGCTGTGGGCGAGCGGTTGCATTGTCGCATGATCTTGCCCGAGCACGCAGGTGTAGCGAATGCGATCGGTGCTGTTGTTGGCCGGCTGACCATGCGGCGGTCAGGTACGGTCACGTCACCGACCGAAGGGCGGTATCGTGTGCATCTGGAGGATGGGCCACAGGATTTCGCGGTGTCCGAAGAAGCTCTGGATTTGTTGGAACGTGTTCTCAAGTCAGAGGCTGAGGGCGCTGTAAGAGAAGCTGGTGCGGAAGATATCCGGGTGATTGTGGATCGCGATATCAAAACGGCGCGGGTCGAGGCCAAGGATGTGTTTGTCGAAGCCATGATTACGGTTGAGGCAAGCGGGCGACCAAGGGTGGCGACAGGCTAGCCCCCTGAAAGGTTCAGAGAGGCCGGGCAGGTGGTGCTTTATTCTGCGGCGCTGGCGCGTTTGGGCAAGACCCAGTCCGGGCGCGGGAAGTGGCAGGTATAGCCGTTCGGAATGCGCTCCAGATAATCCTGGTGCTCTGGCTCGGCCTCCCAGAAATCTCCGACAGGTTCGACTTCGGTCACGACCTTGCCGGGCCACAAGCCACTGGCGTTCACGTCAGCGATGGTATCGAACGCGACTTGTTTTTGCGCGTCGTCCAAATAGTAGATCGCCGAGCGATAGCTCATGCCGCGATCGTTGCCCTGACGGTTAATCGTGGTCGGGTCGTGGATTTGGAAAAAGAACTCCAGCAGGTCGCGATAGCTGATCTGCGACGGGTCAAACCAGATCTCGATCCCTTCGGCGTGGGTACCGTGGTTGCGATAGGTCGCGTTGGGCACATCGCCGCCGGTGTAACCGACGCGGGTGCGTGAAACGCCCGGCAATTTGCGGATCAGGTCCTGCATGCCCCAAAAGCATCCCCCGGCCAGTACAGCGCGTTGTTCAGTCATCAGATGTCCTCCACATGAATCAGATATTCGCCATATCCTTCGGCTTCCATGTCATCGCGATGGACGAACCGAAGAGAGGCGGAATTGATGCAATAACGTAGCCCGCCGTGTTCTCGCGGACCATCGGGGAAGACATGCCCCAGATGGCTGTCGCCGTGTTTCGAGCGGACCTCGGTCCGGATCATACCATGGGTCGTGTCGCGAAACTCTTCCACATGTTCATGGATGATCGGCTTGGTAAAGCTGGGCCAGCCACATCCGGATTCGTATTTGTGGGTAGAGGCAAAAAGAGGCTCACCCGATACGATGTCCACATAGATACCCGGTTCCTTGTTCTTCAGGTATTTTCCAGTGCCCGGACGTTCGGTGCCGCTGCGTTGAGTGACGTGAAACTCTTCGGGCGAAAGCGCAGCGATGGCCGTGGGGTCTTTGGTATAGCGAGTCATGGATCCTCCGGCAGAATTTTTTATTGCGCCATTATCTGGGGGCTGCAGGGTGGAAAGCAAAGCGATATTTCAAACCGCTCTCGCAGTCGTGCAAGTAATCTGGAGTGTGCCTTTCTGCGTATCAAATTAAAAAGGGAGGGCAAGACATGTTCAGATTGCTGCTTTTGACTGCCTTGATCTTGTTGGGTCGCGCCGTTCAGGCTGCGCCGGTGACCGGTGAGTTCGCCTCGATCGACGGGGGCACATTGGCCATTGAAGATTGGCGTGGCCAACCCGTGCTGGTGGTCAATACCGCATCACACTGTGGGTTCACCGGGCAATATAAGGCTCTACAAAGGGTGCATGAGGCCTATTCCGGCAAAGGGCTGGTCGTGCTTGCGGTTCCCTCAGATTCGTTCAATCAGGAACTTGGGTCGGCAGAAGAGGTAAAACAGTTCTGCGAGATCAACTATGGGCTGACGTTGCCGATGACAGATATTACGCCGGTCAAGGGAGAAGACGCTCATCCGTTTTACAAAGCCGTTGCCGCCCAGACTGGGTTCACACCGAAATGGAACTTTAACAAGATCCTGATCGACCCAGCGGGCGAAGTGGTTGCGACCTATGGTTCAAACGTCAAACCCGATTCCCGCAAGCTGTTGTCTCAGGTCGAAGCCTTGCTGCCCTGAGCGGGCTGACGCGAGAGCTGGACTGCAAGAATTCCAAGGGTTGTGACAGTGACACCAACCGCGTCCAGCGCGCCTAGTTTTTCACCTAGCAAGATCGCTGCGATTGTGACCCCGAATACGGGGTTCAGGAAGTGGAAGGTCGCTGCCCGGACGGCACCGATGCGGTCCAGCAGCAGGAACCAAATCAGCGTCGCGAGCAGCCCGGGGAACAAAGTTGTATAAGTGAACGCCAGTGCCAGTGGCAGAGTCGGGTGGATATAAATGGTTTCAAAGATAGGTGCTGCGACAAACAAGACGGCCGAGCCAACCAGCATTTGAAGCCCTACCACCATCATGAAATTCCCGCCAGACGTCGCGCCGCGAACAGCTAGTGTGGCGAATGTCAAAGCAAGCGCCCCGATCCCGCAAAGCGCGACACCGAACATGTCAACACCAGCGCTTATCCTGCTGCTCATGATCAGAGCAACACCTGCGAAACCGGCAAAGAGACCCAGAATGCCCAGCGGACGTAGCTTTTCACCAAAGATCAGCCATCCTGCAAGTGCAACCAACAAAGGCATTGTAGATGCAATAATGGCCGCAACCGAAGCCTCAACAGTTTGCATTGCGTAGAAATTCAGACCCAAATAAAGGGCATTTTGACAAATCCCGAACAGGATCGTCGCGCGCCACTGGTTTTGGGTGAGGTGCCAGCTTTGGCCCATTGCCCTTGCAATTATCACGCCCAGAACACCAGAAATCAGGAACCGCAACGCCAGCGAGAACAAAGGTGAGGCATCTGCAACGATGATCCGCGCCGAGGTAAAGGCAGATGACCAGATCAGAGCAAATGTAAGCCCCATGGCTATGGCGCGCAGATCCATGGAGACCCCCTGTCATATTCGGCGGACTGTTCCCGATTTTCCAGCTCGCTGCAAGTTGCCTGCGCCAAAAAAGACACGCAGGTAACATGCGGTGTGATTTGTGCATGTTTTTATTGATTGATCAGCCAATAAACTATAACGGCGTGACGATCTGACCAAACAAGGGAGGTTTGTCAGTGCTTCTGGAGTACATTCTATCTTTTGGCGTCCTGCTGGCATTGGGTCTGGTCGCTTTCTTCGTCGTGAAATGGTGGAACCTGCGTTGCGTTGGTGTGACACCGGTTCATCTGTTCACTTTCATCGCGATCCTGTTCACATCCGGTCTGGATGTCGGCCTGATCATGTTCCCACTGACAGAATTCGGTGGCTATGCCGAGGACCCTGCTTATGCATTTGCCAACCCGCTGGCGATCGAGTTTGGGTTCTGGGGCTTCCTGATCTGGGCGTTCTACTTCCTGACAGCCTTCTATTTCTGCGTAATCGAACCGCGCGTGAAGTTCTTTGAGATTCCGCTGGTCAAGCTAATCAATAACGTGGTCATCATCGGCACCTGCGCCTTCACCGCCAGCCTGTTCCTGATCTATCTGCCCGGCTACCTGCCCGAAGTCGGAGACGGAGAGTCCGTTGTAACAACGTTCTACATAATCGTTTTTGTCGTCATTCTGGCAGCAGCCTACTCGTCGACTGACCTGAAATATGTGCGAATCCTGTCGGTGGGTTCGACCTTTCTGTTCCTCGCGCTGATCATCGGAATGTGGGCTGCGGCAGGCATGGGCGTGACTGGCTTTGTGGAAACCGGCAGCAATATCGGCGCTTATTTCGCCAACCTCCACAAGTTTGTCCTGCCGCTGACCGACTATCACGCCTTCTATCTGTTCTGGTGGTTCGCTTGGTCGATCATGATTGGTCAGTTTACCTCGCGATTTGTGGGCGGTCTGACCACGTGGCAATTGCTGGCGGCGCTGCTGATCTTCCCATCCATCCCGCTGGGGATCTGGTTCACCGTTCTCTACTATTACCATTTGAACGGCATCAGCACCGCAGGAATCACCAATATCGCGATGGTGATCGTTGGTGTGACCTTCGTGATCAACTCGCTCGACTCGTTGATCCGCTTGTATACCGACAACCTGAATATGACGGTCGAACGGTTCGGTAAGGCCACTTATGTGGCTGGCAACGTTGCGCTGTTGTTTGTTCTGACCCTGTTATTCCAAAGCCAGTGGCTGCAAATCCAGTGGATCGGAGCGGTGGTTGTCGGCCTGTATCTGGCCTGCATGGTCTATATCCTGATCACAAAGCGCAAAGAGGTGTTGAGCATCGATGCGATGCCAGAAGACCGCGATCTGGACTTCCATAAGGTTGAGACGGTTCACTAATTATCCGTCTCAAGAATGTTCCAAGGGGCGCCGCTTGTGGTGCCCCTTTTTCGTCTTATCTTGGCGACTGTAGGTTTTGCCCTATGTTTCAAAGGGCATTTGAAAGGGTCGGAACGTGTTGGAAGAAAAACGCAAAGATCTGGACTCGGAGAAGCAGAAGAAAATTCTGCTGCGCCTTGTGGATGCGCTCAGCCAGCTTGATCCCGATCTATATTATCGGCCGACCAGCGACATCGCTTTGTATCTGGAAAAGTACATCCGCAGCGATGCAAAGCTCACATCCGACGAACGGTCGCTGATGGAGCGACTAAGCCGGCGCGATCTTGAGGTTTTGCTCAGTCTGCACTGAGGCCAAAGAAACCGAGGCCAAAGAAAAAGGGCCCCCAATTGGCGGCCCTTGATCATGTCGAAAAACGGAACTTAGCCGTTCACGCTGTCCTTCAGCGCTTTCGCGATGGTCATTTTCACAACCTTGTCGGCTTCTTTGGTGAAGGTCTCACCAGTGGCCGGGTTGCGAACCTGACGCTCGGGGCGCTCGCGGCAGTAGATTTTGCCAACGCCGGGCAGGGTGACTGCGCCACCGGCAGAAACTTCGCGTGTGATCAGGCCGGTCACGGCCTCAAGCGCGGCGTTCGCCGATTTCTTGTCGGTTCCCATTTCCTCAGCGAGAGCAGCAACCAGCTGAGTCTTAGTCATAGGCTTTGCCATTTCTTGGTCTCCTTAACGTGCCCGATCTATAGGGCCTCACCGCGTAACTGTAACGGGATATTGTGGCCAAACACAACGAATAGTAGCGCTGAAACCCCTAAAAATATGGGGAAAACGTTGCTTTTTTGCGTCAGAGGAAGGCTGTTTCGTCAAACGAACGCAATTTCCGGCTGTGTAACCGCTCCAGCGGCATGCCGCGCAAGTGTTCCATCGCTTTTATTCCGATAGCCAGATGACGGCTGACCTGCGTGGTATAAAAGGATGAGGCCATACCTGGCAGCTTCAATTCGCCATGTAGCGGTTTGTCCGAAACGCACAGCAACGTGCCGTAGGGAACACGGAAGCGGTAGCCATTTGCAGCGATGGTGGCGCTTTCCATATCCAGCGCAATCGCCCGCGATTGGCTGAGGCGCTGGACCGGACCGGATTGATCGCGCAATTCCCAGTTGCGATTATCGACCGAGGCTACAGTGCCCGTCCGCATGATCCGCTTCAGTTCGTACCCTTCCAACTCTGTCACTTCGGCCACGGCGCGTTCCAGCGCTACCTGGATCTCGGCCAAGGGTGGGATTGGAACCCAGACCGGCAGATCGTCATCCAGAACCTTGTCGTCGCGCAGATAGGCATGGGCAAGGACGAAATCCCCCAACGCCTGCGTGTTGCGCAGCCCGGCACAATGGCCGACCATTAACCAGGCGTGTGGGCGCAGCACCGCAATGTGGTCCGTTGCGGTTTTTGCATTCGACGGACCAACACCGATATTCACCAACGTGATCCCCGAACCGTCTTCCCGCTTGAGGTGATAGGTCGGCATCTGCGGCAGTTTCAGCGGCTGTTCAATCGCTGCCTCTGGGTCCGTGATCTCGGCGTTTCCGGTCGAAACAAAGCTGGTATAGCCGCTGGCGGGATCTGCCAATTGCTCGCGGGCGTAGTTTTCGAATTCCGAGACATAGAACTGATAGTTCGTGAACAGCACGTGGTTCTGGAAATGGCTTGCATCGGTCGCTGTGTAATGCGCCAGACGAGCCAGCGAATAATCCACGCGCTGGGCGGTAAACAGCGACAGGGGTCCAACGACATCCTCGTGATCATGCACACCGTTGACGATGTCGTCGTTGGTTGTGCTCAGATCTGGTACATCAAACACGTCACGCAGGGTGAACGCGGCCGCTCCCTGATGAGGCACAACCAGATCAGAATTGTTCGCCACAGCAAAATGCACCGGGATGGGCGTTTCTGACGCCGCAATTGTCACCGGCTGGCCGTGGTTCTTGATCAACAAAGCAATCTGTTGTGTCAGGTAAGACCGGAAAAGATCGGGCCGTGTCACCGTGGTGGCATGGACGCCGGGCTCTGAGACGTGACCAAAGCTCAGGCGGCTGTCGACCTGCGCGTAAGTGGACGTTTGAATGCGAATTTCCGGGTAATAGGCTCTGTATCGTGCGGACGGAGCACCTTCTTGCATCGCCTTGGAAAAGCTGTCGCACAGGAATTCCGTGGCTTGTGTGTAAAGCTCTTCCAAACGGGCAACGGCGGCTGCTGGATCGGTGAATTGCTCTGGCGCTTGTGAGTCAGGGGTCAGAAGTGTCGTCATGCCAAAGGTTCCAAAAGGTCGATTTTTTCGAAAGTGCGCACGTCTACCAACCCCAGATCCGATATTCTGAGTTCAGGGATCACGACCAGCGCCAGCAGAGAGTGCTGCATATACGCGTTGTTCAGATGACAGCCGCAGTCCTGCATGGCTTGCACCATCTCATCGGCTTTGGCTGCGACCTCGGCGGCGGGGCTGTCGGACATCAGGCCAGCAATGGGCAATTCGACCAGCGCCAGTTCCTGCCCGTCGCGGAAAATGGTAATGCCGCCACCCACTTCGGCCAGTCGGTTGGCTGCCAGTGCCATCTGTTCCTTATCCGTGCCTACGACAATCATATGATGACTGTCATGCGCCACGGTCGAGGCCATGGCCATCTTGCCCTGATATCCAAAGCCCGAGACAAACGCATTGGTCACTCCACCCGTCGCCCGATGCCGTTCGACCAGAGCGATTTGGCAAACATCACCTTCGCCCTCGACCAGCCCGCCAATGATTGGCAGTTCGGCCTTCAGCGCCTTTGTCGGGGCTTGGTTTTCAACTACGCCGATGACATTGGCCCGTACCCGGTTCGCACCGGCCGGTGCCTTGATCTCAAAATCGGCCGAGCTTAGCGCATGGCCCAAATGAACAGTGTTGCGCGCTTTTTGGGGCCAGTTCAAATGCGGACAATCGACCTGAATTACTCCGTTTTCCGCGACCACTTTCCCTCGTGCAATCACTATCTCGATCGGCAGGCTCGTCAGGTCCGAGCTGAGAATGATATCCGCCCTCCGTCCTGGCGTGACGGATCCGATTTCGCGTTCCAGCCCGAAATGCGTGGCTGTGTTGATTGTCGCCATTTGCAAGGCGATCAGAGGCTCACATCCACAAGCAATCGCATGGCGCACTACGCGGTTCATATGTCCGTCATTCACCAACGTGCCCGAGTGGCAGTCATCGGTACACAGAATGAAGTTGCGCGGGTCCAGCCCTTTCTCGGTCACGGCGGTGATTTGGCTTTCGACATCATACCAGGCCGAGCCCAAGCGCATCATCGACCGCATTCCTTGGCGAACCCGAGCAATGGCGTCGGCTTCGCAGGTGCCTTCGTGATCGTCCGCTGGCCCACCGGCCACATAAGCTGCAAAATTAGATCCTAAATCAAGCGAAGCGTAATGTCCGCCCACAGTTTTGCCTGCTCGCTGTGTGGCTGCAATCTCGGCCAACATCTTGGGATCGCCGTGGATTACGCCCGGAAAATTCATCATCTCACCCAGCCCGATGATGCCTGGCCAACTCATGGCTTCTGTCACATCTTCGGGCGTGATTTCATAACCCGTGGTTTCCAGCCCCGGCGCAGATGGCGCACAAGATGGCATTTGGGTGAAGATATTGACCGGTTGCATCATCGCTTCGTCATGCATCATGCGCACACCTTCAAGACCAAGCACATTGGCGATCTCATGCGGGTCGGTGAACATGCTGGTCGTACCGTGCGGGATGACCGCACGGGCGAATTCGGTCGGGGTGAGCATGCCAGATTCGATATGCATATGCGCATCGCACAGGCCGGGCAAAATATAGCGCTCGCGCGCGTCTATGATCTGTGTGTTCGGTCCGATGCAATGCGAGGCGTCAGGTCCCACAAAAGCAATCCGTCCTTCTGCAATCGCAACGGAATGATCCGGCAGTAACTCGCGGCTGTGTACGTTTACCCAAACACCGCCCTGAATGATCGTGTCTGCAGGCGCGCGTCCGGCCGCGACTTCGATCAACTTGGGGGCGACATCGGGCCAACTTGGGAAAGGTGTGTATTCCATGGCTCAACTTTCACGAATGCGCGAGCGGGTGCAACCCCGGTTCTGCGTCGTCACAAATAGATCATAGATTCCTGTTTGGCCTCCATCCACTTGCAGCCAACTCGTGCTGCCCGACCATCGGACAGGTGCGCAATGGCCTTGGGCAACGGCGGGAGCTTACCGGATTACGTTGTTGACCCAATTTCGCGCCGAATCCAATTCGCAAAAGCCACTGCACCGGGCGTGTCCTCGGCCTGCGGGGATAGCAGCAAATAATATGCCTCGGGCATTGGTGCGCGATGTTCGAATGGCGCGACAAGCTGCCCGCGTTCGATCAGGTGTTGTGCAATGGCGTCGTGCGCCAGGCACAGGCCCCCGCCTGCCGTGACTGCAGAAAGGCAAACCAGATAGGTTGTTGCATAGGTAATCGATGGATTGCCCCATGTTAGACCCTGCTCCTCTGCCCAGCTTGACCAATTGGACAGCAGATTGGAGCAATCAAACAATGGCTTCTCCTGAAGATCGTCCAGACTCACCTGATACCCCGGGGCACAGACCGGATAATAGTGTTCAGTGCGCAGCATTTCAGTCCGGGTGGTGTCCGACGGGCGCAACGAAAAGCGAATCTCAACCGCGGCGCCTTCGGCCATCTCTCGCGGTTCCCAGAGTTCGGTGAAGATATTTAATTGTACATCGGGATGCTCGGCCTGAAACATCGGCAGGCGCGGGGCCAGCCAATTGACGGCAAAGCTGATGTTGCACTGCACCTGAACGGCGTTTGGTTGCGCACCGGTGACAGCCTGTGTGCCGCGCATCAGAGTTCGAAACGCTTCTCGGACCACTGGCAAATAGGTGATTCCGGCCTCGGTCAGTTCTAACGCCTTGGGGCGGCGCAGGAATAGGGGCTGACCCAGATGGCCTTCCAGCGATTTGATCTGTTGGCTGACGGCGCTTTGGGTCATGTTTAGGTCCCGAGCCGCGCCAGTGAATGACAAATGACGCGCTGCGGCCTCAAACGTACGCAGCCAGCCCAGCGGAGGCAGCTTATTCTGCATCGACATAATCCCGGCATTAGTTTTGCTAATGGGATAGTGTTGTTTTTTTCGTTGGTCAAACGGGCAGACCAAATGCAGGCTTTACAAAAGGTCAGCCGCAATAGGAGCCCACGCATGAGTGTTACCAACCTTCGCCCCAATATCGACCACTGGTCCGAACGCGTGGATATGGCTGCCGCGTTCCGCTGGACTGCGCGGTTGAATATGCATGAGGCTGTCGCCAATCATTTCAGCCTTGCTGTGAACGATGACGGCACGCAGTTCCTGATGAACCCCAACCAGGCGCATTTCTCGCGCATCCGCGCGTCGGACTTGCTGCTGTTGGATGCCAATGACCCCGAGGTGATGTCTCAACCTGGCGCGCCGGATCCCACGGCATGGGGATTGCATGGGTCAATCCATCGCCACTGTCCGCACGCGCGTTGCGTCATGCACGTGCATTCGATCTTTGCGACAGTTCTGGCCTCGTTGGCCGACAGCACTTTGCCACCGATCGATCAGAACACCGCAACGTTCTACAATCGCTATGTGATTGACCAAGAGTTTGGTGGGCTGGCCTTCGAAAATGAAGGTGAACGCTGTGCTGGAATGCTGACGGACCCAAAGAAAAAGGTCATGATCATGGGCAACCATGGCGTTTTGATCATCGGTAGTGACCCCGCAGATACCTTCAACAGGTTGTACTACTTCGAACGCGCCGCCGAGACGTATATTCGCGCGTTGCAAACGGGCCTGCCCCTGCGTGTGTTGTCGGATGAGATTGCCGAGAAAACCGCAAAGGAGCTGGACGACTACCCCGATCAGGCCGAAGCCCATCTGCGTGAGATAAAGGCGATTCTCGACACAGAGGGCTCGGACTACGCATCCTAACCGCCAATTCTTCAGATAGCCTCATGACAGATATCGCCCCGGATCCCGAAACCGCCCGCTGGCACTATCATCCCGAAGGCCCCGTAGGTCTGAACCCTCTGTTCAGCTGGCCACCGCGCCCTGCGGCTGTGCTGAAATGGTACAGTGGCGCGTGGTTACAGATCACGTCCCTGACCTTGTGCATGGTCCTGGCGGTAACGGCCTATGCCTTCTTTTTCCCCGAATTAGAGACGATGAAGAGCTTCGCGCCCGGTTGGATGTTTCGGATCTGGCTGTTGAACATGGTGCCGCAAATCCTGGTCGCCGGTGCGCTACACTGGTGGCTTTACATGCGCAAAGGGCAGGGCATGTATAAAAAGTTCGACCGCCGGGATCTGACGCGGAACAACGGCGTGTTTACCTTCCGCAATCAGGTTTGGGACAATATCTGGTGGACGCTGGGCAGCGCCATGACAGTGGCAACCGTTTACCAGTGGATCATCTACTGGGCGATGGCCAATGGTTGGGCACCAACGATCACCTGGGCTGAAGCTGCGGTTTGGTTTGTCGTCTGGATAATGTTCATCCCCATGTGGTCTGGCTTGCACTTTTACTGGATACACCGGTTGGAGCATCACCCAAAGCTCTACAAACACGTCCACGCCGTTCATCACCGTAATGTAAACGTTGGACCATGGTCTGGCATTTCGAACCACTGGTATGAAAACCTGCTGTATTTCACCACCTACTTCATCCACCTGATTGTGCCGTCTCATCCGCTGCATCTGTTGTTTCACAGCTCTTTCCAACAGATCAGCCCGGTTCTGTCGCATTCAGGGTTCGAAAAACTGAAGGCAGGAGAGACCGACGCCGCGCGGGCCGGGGATTTCTTCCACCAGCTTCATCACCGGTATTTCGAGTGCAACTACGGCACGTCCGAAATCCCGTTTGATAAGTGGTTCGGCACCTACCACGATGGATCGGCTGAGGCGACGACACGTACGCGCGCTTATAAAAAGCAGATGTATACTTGATAGGGCCGATTTAATCGCCTTGGGTCAAACCCGTTCGAACAAGGCAACAAATGCCCTATCGTCCTTGTTCGGACCGGCGGCAAGATCGCCATAAATACGAACCTCGGGCAGGGTCAGATTTCGAATCTGACCTTGTTCCAATTGGCGCAGCATGTCTGCGAAACCCAGCTTTTCGAAATGACGGGCATTGATCGAAATGGCAAACTGCGCGCCGGGCCGTGCGATACGCAACAGCGCGGGAAAGACCTCGGGGCCAAGATGACCATGGGTGAAGGTCCCGGATGAGACGACGCCGGAATAGTTTTCGCGCGGTACCGGGATACCTTGGGTCACGTCTGCTTCGATCGCGTCGCGGTAGATATCCTTGCGCATGGCCTGATCCAGCATTTCCGTGCTCATATCAGTTGCGTCTATCGGCCCGACGCCCAGCCCGGACAACACAGCGCCGCAAAGGCCTGTGCCTGCGCCGACGTCCAGAACCGGGCCTTGACCGCCGGCACGCACAAATGCCCGCGCCGTGTGGGTGTGCAGCAAGTAGTCTTCGCGCGCGGCGAAGCTGTCATCATAATCCCCAGCCCATTCCGCATAGAGGCGTTTGTGTTCATCAGGTGAGTTCAGCGTATAGGCCGAATGCAAATCGGGTTTCTTGTCGCTCATACCCAACAGAAAGCCGCATCCAAAGATTCGATTCAAGTGCGTCCATGCAGCGCTTGCATCCCGGATCACTGAGGCCCATCAAAGGGGCATGACTCAGACGCTTTTTTCATTTGGCCATGGTTATTCCGCACAGGCCCTGTCCCGACATATTGCTCCGAAAGGCTGGCGCATTCTTGGCACCACACGTGACAGCGAGGGTATGGAAGCCATCCGTGACTCGGGTGCAGAGCCGTTGGTCTGGCCAGGACAGGAACCGAACCTGGATGGGGTGACGCATCTGCTGATTTCGACCGCCCCGAATGCAGAGGGTGATCCGGTCTTGGCGGCGCTGGGTGATGAAATCGCCCGCCGCGCGGCTCAATTCACATGGGTTGGATATTTGTCGACAACTGCCGTCTATGGCGATCATCAGGGTGGATGGGTTGACGAAGATACGCCTCTGGCACCAACGGCCAAACGCGGCAAATGGCGCATGCTGGCCGAGCAGCAATGGTCGTCCATTCCCGACCTACCCATCCATATCTTCCGGCTGGCGGGAATCTATGGGCCGGGCCGGGGTCCATTTTCCAAGCTCAAACGCGGCGGGTTGCGGCGTATCATCAAGCCGGGGCAGGTGTTTTCGCGCATTCACGTGGAGGACATCGCGCAAATCCTCGACGCCTCGATGACCAACTCCAACCCGGGTCGCGTCTACAATGTATGTGACGATGAACCCGTCCCGCCACAGGACGTCATTGGTTACGCTGCTGAGCTACAAGGTCTTCCCCTTCCGCCGGCGGTATCCTATGAAGAGGCCGACCTGACGCCAATGGCGCGCAGCTTCTATAATGAAAACAAGCGTGTGCGTAACAGTCGGATCAAGGACGAGCTAGGCGTGACTTTGATCTATCCCAATTACAGGGTCGGGTTAGACGCCTTGATGAAAGGCCAGTAGCACCTTAACCCGCTGCTGACCTGATCATGTCCGCTGCTTTTTCCGCAATCATGATGGTCGGCGCATTTGTATTTCCGGATACCAGCTTTGGCATGATTGACGCATCGATAACACGAAGCCCCTCCAACCCGTGAACACGCAGTTGGGGATCCACAACTGCCATCGGATCGCGCCCCATTTTGCAGGTGCCGACCGGGTGATAGATCGTATCGGCGCGGGCGCGGATGTGTTTTTCCCAATCGGCATCGGTCTGGGCGGTGTCCGTTCCGAACATCTCTTTGTGTCGGTATTTTGCCAAAGCAGGCGCTTCAAGGATATCCCGAGTCATCCGCGCCCCTTTGATCATAGTTTCAAGATCCCGCGTGTCGGATAGAAAAGCGGGATCAATGGCCGGTGTGTCCATTGGGTCGGCGCTGCGCAGCCCAACTGCCCCCCGGCTGTCCGGGCGCAATTTGCAGACATGACAACCATACCCGTATCCGTAGTGCAGTTTGCGTGCATGATCATCGACCATTGCGATTGTGAAATGTAGCTGGATATCGGGGCGTTCCAGATCAGGGCTGGTTTTCAGAAAGGCTGCCCCTTCGGCAAAGGGTGTGGCGGCCATGGAAGCGCCGGTCTTGTACCATCGCTGGATATGCCCAAGAAGCCGAACAGCCCCAACCGGACCAATACCAAATGTGTTTGTGTCTTTGGTGCGGTATGTCAGGGTGAAATCCAAATGGTCTTGAAGGTTTTGCCCAACACCAGGCAATTCATGACGTATGGCTATTCCATGGGGGTTCAGATCTGAGCCAGCACCTATGCCAGAAAGTTGCAAAAGTTGCGGCGATTTTAGCGCGCCCGCGCACAGCAGAACTTCGCGTGTGGCCTTTACGCTGATGTCAGCACCTTTGCCCTTGGTCCGGTAGGTTACACCACTGGCGCGTTTTCCTTCAAATGTCAGCTCTTTGACAACGGCCAGTGTGATGACGGTCAGGTTTGGACGGTCCATTGCCGGAATCAAGAATGCCGACGCGGCAGAGCAACGCTCACCATTCTTTGCTGGGCCGTGGAACTGCGTGACCTGATACAGACCAACACCTTCATTATCGCCCCGATTGAAATCGCTTGTTCTGCGGTGTTGCAGTTGTTCAGCGGCTTCGACAAAGGCGCGAGTGATCGGGCGGGGATCTTTCTGATGAGACACGTGCAGCGGTCCGCAGCCGCCATGCATATCATCTGCGCCCTGCTCATTGTTCTCGGAACGCTTGAAGTATGGAAGAACATCGTTCCAGGCCCATCCTTCGCAGCCCATATCGGCCCAATCATCGTAATCCTGCCGCTGACCCCTGACATAAAGCATCGCATTGATGGCGCTGGAACCTCCCAACGTTTTTCCACGCGGTTGATAACCTTTGCGCCCATTCAAACCTGTCTGGGGAACAGTCTCAAAGGCCCAGTTGTGGATGCGTGGTCGACCTGGCAAAGCTGCAACAGCCGCTGATGGCATCCGCACGACCACATCGTCGCCGCTGCCACCAGCCTCCAGCAAGCACACGCGAGTTGCAGGGTCTTCGCTCAGGCGGTTTGCAAGAACGCAGCCCGCCGAACCTCCGCCAACGATGACATAGTCGAATTGCATGTTGAGCTCCACGCCTTGTGCCGCCGTGACCAGCTTGTTTTCGAAACTCTGCTGCATTTAAGTTAAAATTCAATTGTGACCTCAAGTCAGGGCACGCGGTAAATGAAGGGCGGGGTGAAAAGCTGGCCTGTCGCGCATGACGTTCAGGTAATTTGGTATGCTCTTCCCTGAGTCCTTGGCCACGATTCCGTCTTCTGACTGCGCCTTGCCCCAATTGGATAGGCAGACAGTGTCCTCAAAGCAGTAGTAAAAGCCGCACGTCAACACATAGCGCTTTGTTATTATTACGTTTTTGTAGAAAAATTCGTGAATCGTGAAGTTTTTTCAAAATGGGGGTTGCAGGTCCCAGACCTAATCCGTAAATACCCCTTCACCGGCGCTGCTGAGGCGCTGGGACGCTGCGAAAGCGGCGGTGACACATCGGAGAGACGGTGGGCATCTGAGGTTAGGGTTTAGGCGGTTGCGCTAAGGGATTGGCGTTGCGGTCTGGTTTTTGGCTCTGGGTGTTATGTTCTTTGACATTGATGGATAACTGAAGAGATATGTGGGCGGTTTGGTTCGTTTCGACGGATTGAATGTCTGTATATCGCGCTCTTAGGGGTTCGCCTCGATGATAGAGTGTCAGCTTCACTGTTTGAGTGGTTCACTGATTTCTTAGGAGATCTGTGTACATCAAACAGATGACTTTTGGTGCGTTCTCTGGCCTAGCCGGGTTGGAGGAAGCTTATTCGCGCTCAAGTAGCCGAATAGGTGGTAGCGCACTAAAGATGTGCAGAGGTTCGAACGTCAAGGATATGATGGCAACATCATTTCAACTTGAGAGTTTGATCCTGGCTCAGAACGAACGCTGGCGGCAGGCCTAACACATGCAAGTCGAGCGCCCTTTCGGGGGAGCGGCGGACGGGTTAGTAACGCGTGGGAATATGCCCAGATCTAAGGAATAGCCACTGGAAACGGTGAGTAATACCTTATACGCCCTTCGGGGGAAAGATTTATCGGATTTGGATTAGCCCGCGTTAGATTAGGTAGTTGGTGGGGTAATGGCCTACCAAGCCTACGATCTATAGCTGGTTTTAGAGGATGATCAGCAACACTGGGACTGAGACACGGCCCAGACTCCTACGGGAGGCAGCAGTGGGGAATCTTGGACAATGGGGGCAACCCTGATCCAGCCATGCCGCGTGAGTGATGAAGGCCTTAGGGTCGTAAAGCTCTTTCGCCTGTGAAGATAATGACGGTAGCAGGTAAAGAAACCCCGGCTAACTCCGTGCCAGCAGCCGCGGTAATACGGAGGGGGTTAGCGTTGTTCGGAATTACTGGGCGTAAAGCGCACGTAGGCGGATCGGAAAGTTGGGGGTGAAATCCCGGGGCTCAACCCCGGAACTGCCTCCAAAACTATCGGTCTAGAGTTCGAGAGAGGTGAGTGGAATTCCGAGTGTAGAGGTGAAATTCGTAGATATTCGGAGGAACACCAGTGGCGAAGGCGGCTCACTGGCTCGATACTGACGCTGAGGTGCGAAAGTGTGGGGAGCAAACAGGATTAGATACCCTGGTAGTCCACACCGTAAACGATGAATGCCAGTCGTCGGATAGCATGCTATTCGGTGACACACCTAACGGATTAAGCATTCCGCCTGGGGAGTACGGTCGCAAGATTAAAACTCAAAGGAATTGACGGGGGCCCGCACAAGCGGTGGAGCATGTGGTTTAATTCGAAGCAACGCGCAGAACCTTACCAACCCTTGACATCCTAGGACCGTTCCAGAGATGGATCTTTCACTTCGGTGACCTAGTGACAGGTGCTGCATGGCTGTCGTCAGCTCGTGTCGTGAGATGTTCGGTTAAGTCCGGCAACGAGCGCAACCCACATCCTTAGTTGCCAGCAGTTCGGCTGGGCACTCTAGGGAAACTGCCCGTGATAAGCGGGAGGAAGGTGTGGATGACGTCAAGTCCTCATGGCCCTTACGGGTTGGGCTACACACGTGCTACAATGGTGGTGACAGTGGGTTAATCCCCAAAAACCATCTCAGTTCGGATTGGGGTCTGCAACTCGACCCCATGAAGTCGGAATCGCTAGTAATCGCGTAACAGCATGACGCGGTGAATACGTTCCCGGGCCTTGTACACACCGCCCGTCACACCATGGGAGTTGGTTCTACCCGACGGCCGTGCGCTAACCTTTTGGAGGCAGCGGACCACGGTAGGATCAGCGACTGGGGTGAAGTCGTAACAAGGTAGCCGTAGGGGAACCTGCGGCTGGATCACCTCCTTTCTAAGGATGTTCCTAGCATCACAGGGCTTGCCCTTGATCGTGGAGCACTTAGCAGAAGATCAACAAACAAAGTTGGTCAAACTCATGGACCGAGCCGTCCTCATATCTCTTCAGAAAATCAGGATCTTGCGAATAGGCGCGAGGTCCGGCAAGGGGCCTTAGCTCAGCTGGGAGAGCGCCTGATTTGCATTCAGGAGGTCAGGAGTTCGATCCTCCTAGGCTCCACCAAGCCTTTTGCAAAGCAAAGGGCGTTGTCGCGGCAGTTGCTTTTGCTTGCAAAAGCAATGAGAGCGACCGGCAAGCGGCCCCGTACAAAGTGGGTCGGTAGCTCAGGTGGTTAGAGCGCACGCCTGATAAGCGTGAGGTCGGAGGTTCAAGTCCTCCTCGACCCACCACTTTCCTTCGATTTGACCGTTAAGCACTGATTTGAGTGTTTAGCCGTCCAATCGGACGTCAATTGACATCGTATAGAGAGAAAATCAATCAACACTGTTTGATTGGCGCCGAGTGTGGCGTTGATCTCAGTCGTTCTCCTCTTCGGAGGGGCGGGTTGTGACACGGGTGTTTCCTCGCCTGTCCACGACTATCGCGGCTGAAACGAACAGAGTTGTCCAAGTCAAGTACACTAACCCGCATAACTTAACGGTTATGCATTGTCTTCTATCCTCTGCGTGGGGCCGACCGACATCGGCAGCGCGGGTTCCAGGATGGAAGGCGGGAAAGTATGCTTTTGGTTCAGAAGAAAGATCATCTTTAGTTACCAGCTGGATGGTCGCGTTGGACATAGTCGAACCGTGAAGGCCGCAGGCCGGAAGGGTTCACGCGCTCAAGTAGCCGAATAGGCGGTAGCGCAAAATGTTATGTCTTTCTTTTTCTGGATCAAATCAAGCGCGAGAAGGGCGTTTGGTGAATGCCTTGGCAGCAAGAGGCGATGAAAGACGTGATACTCTGCGATAAGCCATGGGGAGCTGAGAATAAGCTTTGATCCATGGATTTCTGAATGGGGCAACCCACCTGAAAGCTTCATATTGTTATCCCCTCACAACCTGGTTGTGAGTAGATACTCAATATGGGGTTTAAACAGGTACTTAAGACCTGAATACATAGGGTTTTAAGAGCAAACCCGGGGAACTGAAACATCTAAGTACCCGGAGGAAAGGAAATCAATTGATACTCCCCTAGTAGCGGCGAGCGAACGGGGACCAGCCGAGCCAGATAAGTGACTAGAACACGTTGGGAAGCGTGGCCATAGCGGGTGACAGCCCCGTATAGGAAGCTTTGATGGACGTATTAAGTAGGGCGGAACACGTGAAATTCTGTCTGAAGATCGGAGGACCACCTTCGAAGGCTAAGTACTCCTTGCTGACCGATAGCGAACCAGTACCGTGAGGGAAAGGTGAAAAGCACCCCGACGAGGGGAGTGAAACAGTACCTGAAACCGAACGCCTACAATCAGTCGGAGGATCCTCGAGATCTGACGGCGTACCTTTTGTATAATGGGTCATCGACTTGGTCTCACGAGCAAGCTTAAGCCGTTAGGTGTAGGCGTAGCGAAAGCGAGTCTTAATAGGGCGAATGAGTTCGTGGGATCAGACCCGAAACCGAGTGATCTAGGCATGGCCAGGTTGAAGGTAAGGTAACACTTACTGGAGGACCGAACCCACATCCGTTGAAAAGGATCGGGATGAGCTGTGCCTAGGGGTGAAAGGCCAATCAAACTCGGAGATAGCTGGTTCTCTGCGAAATCTATTTAGGTAGAGCGTCATCCGAATACCCCGGGGGGTAGAGCACTGGATGGGTAATGGGGCCCCACAGGCTTACTGATCCTAACCAAACTCCGAATACCCGGGAGTACTAGATGGCAGACACACTGCGGATGCTAACGTCCGTAGTGGAGAGGGAAACAACCCTGACCTACGACTAAGGCCCCCAATTCATGGCTAAGTGGGAAAGCAGGTGGGACGACCAAAACAACCAGGAGGTTGGCTTAGAAGCAGCCATCCTTTAAAGATAGCGTAACAGCTCACTGGTCTAAATAAGTTGTCCTGCGGCGAAGATGTAACGGGGCTCAAGCCATGAGCCGAAGTCTAGGGATGCGTAAGCATCGGTAGCAGAGCGTAGTGTGACATAGAACCTTGCCTTTTTTACCGCCGGTCATTTGGTGCGCGCAATCGCGCTCAAGTAGCCGAATAGGCGGTAGCGCAGGCATAGGTTCTTTCGATGAAGCGGGCGCGTGAGCGATCCCGTGGAGAGATCACTAGTGAGAATGATGACATGAGTAGCGACAAAGAGTGTGAGAGACACTCTCGCCGAAAGTCCAAGGGTTCCTGCTTAAAGCTAATCTGAGCAGGGTAAGCCGGCCCCTAAGCCGAGGCCGAAAGGCGTAGGCGATGGGAACTAGGTTAATATTCCTAGGCCAGGAGGATGTGACGGATTGCAGGTGTAGTTCAACCTTATCGGATTGGTTGGGCTGCTGAGCAGTTCCTGGAAATAGCCCTCCATCAGACCGTACCCTAAACCGACACAGGTGGACTGGTAGAGCATACCAAGGCGCTTGAGAGAACGATGTTGAAGGAACTCGGCAAAATACCTCCGTAAGTTCGCGAGAAGGAGGCCCGGTTCCTAGGCAACTAGGGGCTGGGGGCACAAACCAGGGGGTGGCGACTGTTTATTAAAAACACAGGGCTCTGCGAAGTCGCAAGACGACGTATAGGGTCTGACGCCTGCCCGGTGCCTGAAGGTTAAAAGGAGAGGTGAGAGCCTTGAATTGAAGCCCAGGTAAACGGCGGCCGTAACTATAACGGTCCTAAGGTAGCGAAATTCCTTGTCGGGTAAGTTCCGACCTGCACGAATGGCGTAACGACTTCCCCGCTGTCTCCAACATCGACTCAGCGAAATTGAATTGCCTGTCAAGATGCAGGCTTCCCGCGGTTAGACGGAAAGACCCCGTGCACCTTTACTACAGCTTCGCACTGGCATCAGGATTGTGATGTGCAGGATAGGTGGTAGGCTTTGAAGCGGAAACGCAAGTATCCGTGGAGCCTCCCTTGAGATACCACCCTTCGCACTCTTGATGTCTAACCGCGGTCCGTTATCCGGATCCGGGACCCTGCGTGGCGGGTAGTTTGACTGGGGCGGTCGCCTCCTAAAGCGTAACGGAGGCGCGCGAAGGTTGGCTCAGAGCGGTCGGAAATCGCTCGTTGAGTGCAATGGCAGAAGCCAGCCTGACTGCAAGACTGACAAGTCGAGCAGAGTCGAAAGACGGCCATAGTGATCCGGTGGTCCCGAGTGGAAGGGCCATCGCTCAACGGATAAAAGGTACGCCGGGGATAACAGGCTGATACTGCCCAAGAGTCCATATCGACGGCAGTGTTTGGCACCTCGATGTCGGCTCATCTCATCCTGGGGCTGGAGCAGGTCCCAAGGGTACGGCTGTTCGCCGTTTAAAGAGGTACGTGAGCTGGGTTTAGAACGTCGTGAGACAGTTCGGTCCCTATCTGCCGTGGGTGTAGGAGACTTGAGAGGAGTTGCCCCTAGTACGAGAGGACCGGGGTGAACGATCCACTGGTGGACCAGTTGTCGTGCCAACGGCAGTGCTGGGTAGCTATGATCGGACAGGATAACCGCTGAAGGCATCTAAGCGGGAAGCCCCCCTCAAAACAAGGTCTCCCTGAGGGCCGTGGAAGACCACCACGTCAATAGGCCGGAGATGTAAGCGCAGTAATGCGTTCAGTTGACCGGTACTAATCGCCCGATAGGCTTGATTTGATCCAGTAATGGAAAGACAAGACCAAAGCATACACCAACCTTGAGTTGGACAACGCTGATTGATTAACACAACCGTGCAGGACCGCGCATTCGCAAGCGAATACGCGGCCTCCTGCATAGTCGCTTTCTTGAACAGCAAGAAAGTCGACCGAGGGCTTTTCCTCGGTTTGGTGGTCATAGCGCAAGTGAAACACCCGGTCCCATACCGAACCCGGAAGTTAAGCACTGCCGCGCCAATGGTACTTGGGCTTAAGCCCCGGGAGAGTAGGTCACCGCCAAACCTAGTAAAAGCCCAAAATCTCTCTAAACGATGAAAATAATACCTGGCCTCAAGTAGCCGAATAGGCAATAGGCACACCAAAGCGTCGCGGGGTGGAGCAGTCCGGTAGCTCGTCAGGCTCATAACCTGAAGGTCAGAGGTTCAAATCCTCTCCCCGCAACCA